>NZ_JAYSDK010000069.1:0-3710 GCF_041914405.1 Zoogloea sp. | reverse complement strand
CCAGCCGTTAGCTGGCATCCTGCCCAATGGAGCCCGGACTTTCCTCCCGACACTTGCGTGTCCAGCGATTGCCTGGCCGACTTTCCGGGGCGGATTATAGTCTCGCGGGGCCCGCCGGACAAAAGATGCCATTTTAATAGCCGGAATTTTGGGTAAAATCCGCGGTCCACACTCACTCAACAGACATCCCTCTCCAGCATGCGCCCCAGCCCTCTTCGCCAAGCCATCGAACGCGGTGATCTTGCCGCCGTTCGTCGCGCCTTGCTGGACGGGGCCGATCTTGAAGAAGCCGATATCCACGGCAAACGCGGATTGCCCCTGCGTCTGGCCTGCTTCCATGGCCATCTTGCCATTGTGCGGGAACTGCTCGAACTGGGGGCCGACCTGAACGCCGACAATGGCGAAGGTCCGGGCGCCCCGCTGCGCATGGCGCAGCGCGGCGGCCACACGGAGATCATCGCGTTACTGCGTGATTACGGCGCCCAAGCCCGCCAGATGACGACGTCCAATGTACTCACCCACTTTGACCGCCGCCTGCACGGTGAGCGCCGGCGGGCAGCGGGAGCCCCTCCGCATGGCATGCGGGAGCGTCGGCAGCATGAAGACCGGCGTGGCACTTCGATTCGCGAAGTGAGTCTGTCCGCAACACAGTGGGCCGACCTGTTCGGCAGCCGCCTGCGCGGCAACTGACCCGCCCGGACACGCCCCGGCGCTCAAACGGGCAAGGCCGTACGGTCAACCACCTTACGCAGCACAAAACTGGTATGCACCCCCGTCACGCCCTGAATGCGCGTGATCTTGTTCAGCAACAGATCCTGATAAGCATCCATGTCGCGCACCACCACCTTCAGCTGGTAATCCGACTGCTGGCCGGTGATCAGCAGGCACTCCAGCACCTCGGGAATATCGGCGATGGTCTGCTCCAGGTTGGCAAAACGCTCCGGCGTGTGCTGGTCCATCGAGATGCCGATCAGCGCCATCAGGCTCAAACCCAGCTTTTTCGCATCCAGCAAGGCCCGATAGCCACTGATCAGCCCGGACTCTTCGAGTACCCGCACACGACGCAGACAGGGCGACGGCGAGAGCCCGATCCGGTCAGCCAACTCCTGATTGCTGAGCCGTCCCTCGCGCTGCAGGATGGTGAGAATTTCACGGTCGTAACGATCAATTTCCATTTCATGCCAAATTAAAAATAATTTACGCAATTATCTGCCAATAACAACGGAATTCAAGACCCAATTCGCAAGCACCTGCGGTGCACTCCGGCTTAATATTTCGCCATCGCAAATCTTCTCCGAGATCCATCATGTCGCAGACCGCCAAATACACCGCCTTCCCGCCCATCGCCCTCACCGAGCGCCAATGGCCGAGCCGCAGCATCACGCAGGCCCCGATCTGGATGAGCACCGATCTGCGCGACGGCAACCAGGCCCTCTTCGAGCCGATGAATGCCGACAAGAAGATGCGCATGTTCAAGACGCTCTGCGACATCGGTTTCAAGGAGATCGAAATCGCCTTCCCGTCCGCCTCGGAAACCGAATTCGGTTTTGTCCGCAACCTCATCGAAGGCGGCCACATTCCCGAGGATGTCACCATCGAAGTCCTCACCCAGGCCCGCGAGCACCTCATCCGCCGCACCTTCGAGTCCTTGAAGGGCGCCAAGCAGGCCATCGTGCACGTCTATAACGCGACCTGCCCGACCTTCCGCGAGACCGTGTTCAACATGAGCAAGGCCGAAGTCGTGGCCATGGCGGTCGACGCTGTCCGCTTGATCAAATCGCTCGCCGCCGAGATGCCGGAAACGAAGATCACCCTCGAATACAGCCCGGAACTCTTCACCGCCACCGAACTCGACTTCGCCAAGGAAGTCTGCGATGCCGTCACCGCGGCCTGGGGGGCGACACCGGACAACAAGGTCATCCTCAATCTCCCGACCACGGTTGAGATCGCCACGCCCAACATCTACGCTGACCAGATCGAATGGATGCACCGCAACCTCGAGCGCCGCGACAGCGTGTTGATCAGCCTCCACCCGCACAATGACCGCGGCACGGCCGTCGCCGCCGCCGAATTGGGCTTGATGGCCGGCGCCGACCGCGTCGAAGGCTGCCTCTTCGGCAACGGCGAGCGCACCGGTAACGTCGACCTCGTCACCCTCGCCCTCAACATGCACACGCAAGGCGTCGATCCGCAGCTCGACTTCTCGGACATCAACGCCGTCGCCCGCACCTACGAACACTGTACCCAGCTCCCGATCCATCCGCGCCACCCGTACGTCGGGGATCTCGTTTTCACGGCCTTCTCCGGCTCCCACCAGGACGCCATCAAGAAGGGGTTTGCCGCTCAAAAGGCGGATGAGCCATGGGCAGTGCCTTACCTCCCGATCGACCCGGCCGATGTCGGTCGCAGCTACGACTCCGTGATCCGGGTTAACAGTCAGTCCGGCAAGGGCGGCATCGCCTACCTCATGGAAACGGAGTACGGCGTCGTGATGCCGCGCCGTCTCCAGGTCGAATTCTCCGGCGTGGTGCAAAAGCACACCGATACGCATGGCGGCGAAGTCAGCGCCGAAGACATCTGGTCCTTGTTCAACCAGCACTACCTCGGCGCCAGCGCCCCGCTCCAATATCGGGAGCATCACCTCTTCGAGCACGGCGACGCTCAAGGCATTCGTCTTGCCGTCGAAATCGATGGGCAGGCCACCGTGCTGACCGGAGAAGGTAACGGTCCGATCAACGCGGCGGTCCACGCCTTGCAGACGGCCGGTTTCCAGTTCCAGGTCCGCAGCTACGAAGAGCGCTCGATGGTGCCGATGGGTGAAGATGGCAATGCCCGCGCCTGTGCCATGCTTGAAGTGGCCGCCAAGGGCAGTGGCGACTGCTACGGCGTCGGCATCGACAGCAATATCGTCACCGCCTCGATCCGCGCCTTGATCAGCGGCGTCAATCGACTCGGCCACGCAGCCCGCCTCGACGCCGCGGCCTGACCCCCTCCGTCCGGACGATGTTGCGAAGCGGCGGCTTCGGGTATGATCAGCGACCAGACCCAGCCGCCCCAGGAGCCCGCCATCGAAGCCAAACTGAACCCGGATGATGTTGCCAGCCGCATGAAGCTGGAATTGCGGGACATCGGCATTCCACCCCGCCCCGCCATCCTGGAAGAGCTTGACCGCGAACTCTCCAAGGATGAGCCGGATTTCATCCGGCTCGGGCACATCATCAGTGCAGACGTGGGCCTCTCCGCCGGCCTGATCAAGATTACCAACTCCCCCTTCTTCGGCCTTGGGAAGAAAGTTGGCACCGTCCAGGAAGCTTTGTTGCTGCTGGGTCTGCGTATCGTCGTCAACACCATTGCCGGCTTGGCACTACGCCAGACCTTCAAGCATGTGCCGATGATGGACCGTTTCTGGTCTGCCTCTGCCGCTACCGCACGTGTTTCCGGTGCATTGGTCCACGCACTGGGCGTCAAACACCATGTGCGCCCTGAAGATGCCTACACCTTTTCGCTCTTCCGCGATTGCGGCATCCCTGTGCTGATGATTCCCTTCCCGCAGGAATACCGGGACGTGCTGATCGATGCAAACAACGACGCAGAACGCCCGTTCACAGCAGTAGAAGATGGCCGTCTGGGCATCAATCATGCCGCAGTAGGCACAGAACTGGCCCGCAACTGGTGCCTGCCGGATGAGATTTGTGAGGCCATTCAGAGCC
>NZ_JAYSDK010000068.1:0-4060 GCF_041914405.1 Zoogloea sp. | reverse complement strand
CCAGCTTGATGAGCTTGCCCACCACCTCGGGAACGGTCGCTACGCGTTTTTCGCCGGCGCCTACTTCCTGCGGTACCCCGATCAGCAAAGCCATGAACTCAACTCCTCTCTGTTTTCAATCTTGGAACCGGCCCTCTGCCCCGCCGCCGGCTGGCTCCAGCGCCAAGCGCTGGTTCTCGTCGATTGCGATCCACGCGCCCTCGCGGCCGGCATTGCGGGCCCCGGAAGACAACATATCAATATACGAGCTTGGTGAACGGCGAAACATAGGCCATCAGCGTCACGAGGCCACCGACGAGGACCGCCAACGCTACCGAATGGAAGAAAACGTAGCGCAGGATGTCACCCTCGTGATTGAACCAGCGCGTGGCGGTACTGGCGACGACGATCGACTGCGCGTCGATCATCTTGCCCATTACGCCGCCGGCGCTGTTCGCCGCGGCCATCAGCACCGGATCGAGTCCGAGCTGCTGCGCCGTGACCTTTTGCAGGCCGCCGAAGAGCACGTTCGACGCGGTGTCCGAACCTGTGATCGCCACGCCCAGCCAGCCGAGCAGGGTACCGAACATCGGATAGAAGGGACCCGTCAGCGCGAAGGCCAGCCCCAGCGTCGCATCGAGACCCGAATAGCGGGTCAGGTAGCCGAGCGCCAGCATCAGCACGATGGTCAGCAGCGAGTAGCGCACGCGCCACAGCGTGCGCAGGTAGATACGCAACAGGTCGGCGAACGAGTAGCGCATCAACAGGCCGGCAATCAGGGCGGCGAGCAGGATCCCGGTGCCCGTGGCCGACAGGTAGTTGAAGTTGTAGATCGCTGCTTCCTTGTGCGGCGTCTGTGCCACCGGCGGCACCTTCTCGATCACGTTGTGCAGGCCCTCGAACGGGATCTTGACGACCGAGATGCCGTCGAGCGCCTTCTTGATGTCGGGGACGCCCCAGACGAAGACGAACACCGTTAGGATCGCCCACGGCATCCAGGCGAGCACGATCGCGCGACGGTCCTGTTTGGCGAAGATCGCGGCTGCGGCGTCGGCTTCATGCCCGACCGGCTTCTCGCTTTCAAGGTCGGGTGTGCCCGAGTCCTGCTCATGACCCTTCAGCGCAGTCGAAGTCCAGATCTTCTTCGGCTTCCAGACCTTGAGGAACAGCACCAACGAAACCAGCGACACGATGGCGGCAACGACATCGACCAGCCACGGACCATGGTAGTTCGAGACCAGGAACTGCGAGACCGCGAACGACAGGCCCGCCACCAGGATGGCTGGCCAGACTTCCATCATGGCCTTGAACCCGGCGAACGCCCAAATCAGCCAGAAGGGCACCAGCAGGGAGAAGAACGGCAACTGGCGGCCGATCATCCCCGACAGTTGCAGCAGATCCAGCCCGGTGACGGCCGACAAGGCGATGACCGGCGTGCCCAGGGCGCCGTAGGCCACCGGCGCGGTATTCGCGATCAAGGACAGGCCCGAAGCTGCCAGCGGCTTAAACCCCAAGCCAATCAGCAGCGCGGCCGTGACGGCCACCGGTGTGCCGAAACCCGCTGCGCCCTCGAAGAATGCGCCGAACGCGAACGCGATCAGCAGCAACTGCAGTCGTCGGTCATCGGTAATGTTCGACAGACTGTTCTGCAGCACTTTGAACGAACCATCCTCCTCGGTCAGTTGGTGCAGGAAGATGATGTTCAAGACGATCCAGCCAATCGGCAGCAGCCCGAACGCGGCGCCGTAACCTGCAGCCAGCGCGGCCACCTTCGCCGGCATGCCGAACACGAAGATCGAGATCACCAGCGCCGAGATCAGGCCCAATCCCGCAGCGTAATGCGCCTTGACGTGCCACAGCCCGAGCAGGGCCATCATGATGATCACGGGGATCGACGCGACCAGGCACGACAATATGATGTTGCCGAACGGATCGTAGTTCTGCTGCCAGATCATGGCGGTTTCCATGCGTGTCTCCTGCTGTGATTTTGTATGAGGATCGCGCCGCCGGTACGCCGGTGCCGATCCGACAGTCCGCGCCGTCAATGCATCAATGTTGTGTGACTTCGAATGGCGTTAGCGAACCGGCCATGTCTGCTCGCGCCCGAGGCGTGGCGGAAAGGCCGGCCGGACCTGCGCTCTCCTGCAGGTCCTGGTCGTTGCGGATCACTGCATGTGCTGGCCGCCATTGATGGCGATGTTGGCGCCGGTCACGAATGCTGCTTCCTCGGATGCCAAGTAGATGATGAGGCCCGCCACTTCCTCTGGCTTGCCCAGGCGTCCCAGCGGGATCTGCGGCAGGATCTTGGTATCGAGCACTTCCTTCGGGATGGCCGTGACCATTTTCGTGCCGATGTAGCCGGGGGAAATGGTGTTGACCGTGACGTTCTTCCTGGCCACTTCGAGCGCCAGCGCCTTGGTGAAACCGTGCACGCCGGCCTTGGCGGCCGAATAGTTGGTCTGACCGAACGCCCCCTTGCTGCCATTGACCGAGGACACGTTGATGACACGACCCCAGCCGCGCTCAGTCATCCCGTCGACCACCTGCTTGCTCATGTTGAAGAGGCTGTCGAGGTTGGTGCGCAGCACCGCGTCCCAGTTGACCTTATCCATTTTCTTGAAGGTCATGTCGCGGGTGATGCCCGCGTTGTTGACCAGCACGTCGACCTCGCCCAACTGAGCCCGTACCGCAGCCACTGCCTGCGCGCACGAATCGAGGTCGGCCACATCGCAAGGCACAGCGACGATGTCAAAGCCCTTCGCCTTCATGTCCGCCGTCCATTCCGCGTGCTTGGTGTTTCCGGGTGAGTAGGTCACCGCCACCCTGTAGCCGGCCGCAGCCATCTTGGTCGAGATGACTTCGCCCAGACCGCCCATGCCGCCAGTGATCAGTGCCACACGTGAATTGCTCATGCTTGTCTCCTTGATCGAGTGTTAAAGGATCGGGGTTATCGTTCGATCGCCAAGGCCACGCCCATGCCACCGCCGATGCACAGCGAAGCCAGGCCACGTCGCGCGTCGCGGCGAATCATTTCATGGATGAGCGTAACCAGGACACGACATCCCGAAGCACCGATCGGATGGCCGATGGCGATCGCGCCGCCATTGACGTTGATCTTGCTGGTGTCCCAGCCCATCTCCTTATTCACGGCGCAGGCCTGTGCGGCGAAGGCCTCGTTGATCTCCATCAGATCGAGATCGCCGGCCGTCCAGCCGGCCTTCTGCAGACACAGTCGGGAGGCGGGCACCGGGCCCATGCCCATGATCGTGGGATCGAGGCCCGCCGAAGCATAGCCGGCGATGCGGGCCAGCGGCGTGAGGCCGAGTTCCTTCGCCTTGCTCGCGGACATCATCAGCACCGCGGCAGCGCCGTCGTTGATGCCCGAGGCGTTGCCGGCCGTCACCGACCCTGCCTTGTCGAACGCGGGCTTGAGGCCGGCGAGCGATTCGGCCGTCGTGCCGTGCTTGATGAATTCGTCGGTGTCGAACACCACCTTGCCCTTGCGGCTGACGATCTCCACAGGGACGATCTCGTCCTTGAAACGGCCGGCCTTTTGCGCGGCCTCGGCCTTCTGCTGGGATGCAGCGGCGAAGGCATCCTGCTCCTCTCTCGAGATGCCGTATTTTTTGGCAACGTTTTCGGCAGTGGTGCCCATGTGGTAGTGGTTGTAGGCGTCCCACAGGCCGTCGTTGATCATGGTGTCGACCATCTTCCAGTCGCCCATGCGCTGGCCGTCGCGTGAGCCCATCAGGACGTGCGGTGCGGCGCTCATGTTCTCCTGCCCGCCGGCGATGACGATGTCCGCATCGCCGCAGCGGATGGCCTGCGCCGCCAGATGGGTGGCCTTCAGCCCCGAGCCGCACACCTTGCCGACGACGAAAGCCGGCACGCCGATCGGCAGGCCGGCCTTGATGACCGCCTGGCGCGCCGGATTCTGGCCGCCGCCGGCGGTCAGCACCTGGCCGAGGATGACTTCATTGACCATGTCGCCGCTGATGCCGGAGCGGGTAAGCAGGGATTTGATGACGGTGGCACCCAGATCAGGTGCAGCGACTTTTGCGAGGGCACCTCCGAACTTGCC
>NZ_JAYSDK010000067.1:0-8747 GCF_041914405.1 Zoogloea sp. | reverse complement strand
CTTCTTCCGCTACATCGGCGACACCGCCACCTACATCGCCCGCTACGACGACCTGGTGAACGGCAAGGAAGAGAAGATCGACGTGTCCAAGGTCGATGTGTCGATGAACGGTATCGAGCTGCAGGACCGAGAATTCTTCGCCGCCATCCGCGAAGGCCGCCAGCCCAACGCAAGTGTGGCCAGCGTGCTGCCCTGCTACAAGGTGCTTCACCAGTTGGAACAGCAACTCAACGCCGGTGCCTGAGGCCCGGGGGGAAACCTGTGGGGAGAGTCCTGTAGGGGCGAATTCATTCGCCCTCGGGGCTTGACCCACGCACCGCGGGCGAATGAATTCGCCCCTACAAGGACGGTAGTTGCCCGCGGAAATTCAGGACAACAGGAACTCTCATGAAGCGCAAGATCGGTCCGTTTGCCGTGTCCCCCATCGGCCTCGGCTGCATGAACCTCAGCCACGCCTACGGCGTGCCGCCGGCGCCGGAGCAGGGGGCGGAAGTGCTGCTGAAGGCCCTCGATGCCGGCGTCGATTTCTTCGATACCGCTGCGCTGTACGGTTTCGGCGCCAACGAGCGGTTGCTCGGCCGCGTGCTGGCGCCCCATCGGTCGCGCTTCGTGCTGGCCAGCAAATGCGGCATGCACGGCGTGGATGGCAAGCGCGTCATCGACGGCCGCCCGGAAACCATCCGCGCCAGCGTCGAGGCCAGCCTCGACCGCCTGCAGACGGACGTGATCGATCTGCTCTACCTGCACCGCTGGGACAAGACCGTACCCATCGAGGACAGCGTCGGCGCGATGGCCGAGCTGGTGAAGGCCGGCAAGGTGCGTGCGCTGGGCCTGTCCGAGGTGTCGGCGGAGACGCTGCGCAAGGCCCACGCGGTGCATCCCATCGCCGCGCTGCAGACCGAGTATTCCCTGTGGACGCGCAACCCGGAAATTGCCGTGCTCGACGCCTGCCGTGAGCTGGGTGTCGCCTTCGTGGCCTTCAGCCCGCTGGCCCGCGGCTTCCTGGGCGGCCCGCTGGACGTGGCGGCCTTCGACCCCAAGGACATCCGCCGCGCCATGCCGCGCTTCGCGCCCGACAACTACGCCGCCAACCTGCGCCTCTACGAAGCCTACGCGGCGCTGGCGCAGGAAGCCGGCTGCACACCGGCCCAGCTCGCGCTGGCCTGGCTGCTGGCCAAGGGCGAGGACATCGTGCCGATTCCCGGCACCACCTCGGTCGCCCATCTGCAGGAAGACCTCGCCGCGGCGCAGGTCACGCTGAAGCCCGACCTGATCGCCCGCCTCGAAGCTGTGATCAATCAAGGAACGGTCATCGGCACCCGCTACAATGCGGCCACCCAGGCCGAGATCGATACCGAGGAATTCCAGCCCGGGTGATCCAGGCCGGTTTCTGACGACACATAGCAGGGGCGAACTCGTTCGCCCCTTGTGCATTTATTGAGATCCCATTTCCTCATGCTGGCCATCCTCGCCATTACCACCCCGATCTTCGTGCTCATCGGCATGGGCTACCTGGCCGTGCGGACCGAGATCTTTCCGAAGGCGGGGCTGACCGCGCTGGGCGCGTTCGTGATCCGCATTGCGCTGCCGATGCTGGTCTTCAAGTCGATCTCCCAGCGTTCTTTCGCCGAGGTGCTGAACCTGCCTTACCTGAGCGCCTACCTGTTCGGGTCGGTGGCGATGGTGGGTATCGGCGTCGCCTGGGCGCGCCTGGTGCGTGGGCAGAGTCTTGAACATGCCAGCCTGATCGGCATGGGCATGGGCTCGGCCAACAGCGCCTACGTGGGCTACCCGATCGCGCTGCAGGTGATCGGCCCCACCGCGTCGATGGCCCTGGCCCTGTCGATGATCGTCGAGAACATGCTGATGCTGCCCCTGTGCCTGGCTCTCGGCGATGCCGGCAAGGCCCGCCATGAGCCCTTCTTCCGCGTCTTCGGGCGGGCCTTGCTCGGCCTGCGCAAGAGCCCGCTGGTGGTGATGATCTTCGTCGCCTTTGCGTTCTCCTTCTTCGGCCTGAGCCTGCCGCCGCCGATCACCAAGGCGGTTGAGATGGTGGCCGCGGCGTCGGCGCCGGTGGCCCTGTTCTTCATTGGTGGCAGCCTGGTCGGGTTGCCACTGAAGGACGTGCTGCTGGATGTGGGCGTCGTCAGTTTCGCCAAGCTGATCCTGCATCCGCTGGCGGTGGCTCTCGGGCTGTACCTGTTCGGGCCAGTGGACCCGCTGCTCGGTGCTGGCGCGGTGCTACTGGCCAGCGCACCGATGCTCAGCATCTATCCGATCTTTGGCCAGAAGCACGGCCGCGAGGGCTTCTGCGCGGCCACCTTGCTGGTGGCCACGGTGGCATCCTTCGTGACCATCGCCGCGGCGATCTGGCTGCTCCACCACGTGCCGGGCTTTGGCCTCATGCATTGAGTCCGGCTGAGTGCCAGGCGTCGGCGTCCAGCCGGTAGAGGCAGTGGCGGCGTAGCGGATGTCCTTCCGGCAGCACCGGGTGGTCGAAATCCTCGGCGGTCCGCCGCATGCCCAGCCGCTCCATGACGGCTTGGGAGCGGCGGTTGGACAGCGCTGTGAAGGACACGATTTCCGACAGCCCCAGCGTCTCGAAGCCGGCCGCCAGCGCGGCTCGTGCCGCCTCGCTGGCCAGACCCTGACCCCAGGCCGCGTGGACAAGGCGCCAGCCGATCTCCACGCAGGGCGCGAACGGCAGCGCTGCGGTCGGCACGTTGAGTCCGACGAAGCCGATGAAGTCGCCCGAGTCCCGCCGCTCCACCGCCCAGAAACCCCAGCCGCGCTCGGCGATGAGGGCTTCGCAGCGCTCGGCGATCGCGTCGCTGGCTGCACGATCAAGAGTGCTTGGAAAGTGCGCCATGACCCGCGGGTCGGCGTTGAGGGCCGCAAACGGCGCCCGGTCGGCGGCTCGCCACTGACGCAGGTGCAGGCGTGGCGTGACGATCTCGAGGGGCGACGGTAGCTGCGGCAGGGGGCTGGCGTTCACGCGCCCACCGGCGTGCACAGCTCAACCAGCGTGCCGTCCGGGCAGCGCACGTAGGACACGGTCTGGCCCCAGGGTTTGGCTTCCGGGGCCAGCAGTTCGGTGGCGCCGGCGGCCAGCGCGCGGGCGTGGGCTTCTGGCACGGATGGGGTGACGAAGGCGACCTCGAAGCCGAGGGGCTGCGGCGATTCACTGGCGGCGACGAAGCCGGCCGGGAAGTGCGTGTGGCCCAGTTCGAGGGCGGCGAAGGCGAGCGTGGTCTCGCCGGTGTCTAGCTCGCCATAGGTGCCGGATTCGTGCACGAAGCGGCGCACCAGGCCGAAGGCCTGCTCGAAGAAGGCGATCGATGCCGCGACGTCGGGCACGTAGATGATGGTGTAGCCGAGCTTCATGGGATTCTCCTGCCCGCTTCAGTCGCGCCGGTCACGATCCCGGTCGTGGCCGCGATCACGGCCGCGCTCCCGGTCGCGGTCGTTATCCCGGTTGTCCCGATAATCCCGGCGTCCGTGGTCTTCCTCCCAGCGGCCGCCCGACTGACGCCAGTGGTCGCCTTCACGTTCCCATTGGTGGGGGGCCCAGCGATAGCCCGGGCGGGGGGCTTCCCAGTGGCCGGGTGACCATTCGTGGCGACTGCCAACCCAGTTCCAGTAGCCGCCGATCCAGATGTAGCCGGCCGCCGGCGGCGGGCCGACGTATTCCACGCGGGGGGGCGGGGGGGCGACCATGACAGGTTCGCGGTAATACGGCCGGCCGGCCGGGGCCACGACACAGCCGCCGAGGAGGGCGGAGGTGGCAGCGAGGCCGATCAGTAAGGTCTTTTTCATGATGTCGATTTCGGCAGTAGACAGAGGGGAGCGGCTCGGCTGTCAGCGCACCTGGGCGAGCTGTTCGTTGAGGGCCGTCAGGGTGTCGGCCTCGCCGCGGACGTGGAAGAAGGCGCCTTCTTCGTCGGCGCGTTCGCCCAGCACCTGGCAGCGCGCGTAGATCTCGCCGCGCAGTTGTTGGGCCGACCAGGGCAGAAAGAGTTCGGCTTCGACCAGATCCTTCTGGAAGAAGGCGACGATCTCATCGCGCAGGCGGGAGACGTCGGCGGGACGCCGGGCGCTCATCACGATGCAGCCGGGGTACTTGGCGTGCAGCGTGGCTTCGCACTCGGCCTGGGCTTCGGCGTCGCCGACGTGGTCGATCTTGTTGAAGACACGGATGCGCGGCACTTCTTCGGCGCCGATCTCGGCGAGCACTTCGTCGGTGACTTCGAGCTGGCGCAGGAAGCCCGGGTCGCTGGCATCGATGACGTGCAGCAGCAGGGAGGCGTCGAGCGCTTCTTCGAGGGTGGATTTGAACGAGGCGACGAGGCCGTGGGGCAGGTTCTTGATGAAGCCGACGGTATCACTGACCAGCACGCGCGGCACGCTCTCCGGGTGGAGCACGCGCACGGTGGTGTCGAGCGTGGCGAAGAGCTTGTTGGCGACCAGCACCTCGCTGCCGGTCAGGGCTCGCATCAGCGTGGACTTGCCGGCGTTGGTGTAACCGACGAGGGCGACGCCGGCCAGGCCCTGGCGCTCCTGGCGGCGGGCGCGCTGGGTCTTGCGCTCGGCGTCCATGGCGATGATTTCCTGCTGCAGTTCGGCGATGCGGTCGCGGATCTTGCGGCGGTCCAGCTCGGTGGCGGATTCGCCGGCGCCGCGGCCGCCCATACCGCTGCGCTGGCGACCCTGCGGCCCGGCCAGCTTGGCCAGTTCGCGCAGGCGCGGGGCCATGTAGCCGAGGCGGGCGATTTCCACCTGGGCGCGGGCGGCCCGGGAGCGTGCGTTGCGGTGGAAGATCTCGAGGATGACCATGGTGCGGTCCATCACCTCGCAGCCGACTTCGAGTTCGAGGTTGCGGGCCTGCGACGGGGAGATCTCGTGGTCCACCAGGATGGCGTCGATGGGCGCATCCCCGCTGTCGGGGGCGGGGTTGCTGTTGACGTAGTCGTGGATCTCCTGCCGCTTGCCGACCCCCAGGTAGGCCATCGGATCGAAGCCGGCGCGTTTCTGGATGAAGGTGTGGACGACCGTGAAGCCAAGGGTTTTCGCCAGCTCGCGTAGTTCGTTAAGCGAGGCCTCGAACTCGATGTCGCTGACCTGGGGGAGCTGGACGGCCGCGACGACGGCGTAGCGGGGCTTTTCTTTGGCTTCAATGTGCATGCGGTATCGGCTTGTTTAGGATGGTCAAGGCCAGATGGTACCCGTCAATCCCCGCCGTGCCCGCATGAGTGTGGCGGCTTTGCCGTGCGTGCGAGTCGGACGGCCTCGAGGGGGCGGTTGGTCAGATTAATGGCGAAGGCTGTTTTCAGGCGTGCTCCGGAGCGCCGGCGCTGTGGCCCAGAGCGAGGGGCACGACGGCTTCCAGTTGGTTGCGCAGCCAGCTGTGGGCCGGGTCGTGGCGGTGGCGCAGGTGCCAGATCATGTACATCGGCATCGGCGGGCAGGGCAGCGGGGGGGCGACGCTGGCCAGGCCGTGCAGCAGGCCGCCGCCGAGGAGGCCCGGCAGCGTGGCGAGGCGGGGACTGCCGCGCAGGAAGGACGGGATGCCGGCGAAGCCCGGCACGCTGGCGACGAAGCGGCGCTGGATGCCTTGGGCGGCGAGCAGATTGTCGATGTCGAGACTGCGTCGCGGCTCGTACAGCACGGTGACATGCTCGGCGGCCAGGTAGTCGTCGAGGCCGTCCGGCGCGGTACGGCAGGCGGCGTCGTAGAAGACCCGGTAGCTGTCCTCGAAGAGGCGTTTCTGCAGGATGTCGCCGGCCTCCGGTGGGCGTGGCGAGATGGCCAGCTGGCAGTGCGCGTCGCGCAGCATCTCCGGCGTCGGCACGTCGGACGGGATCACCCGCAGCGTGACGCCCGGCGCTGCCGCGCGCAGGCGGTCGAGCAGTAGCGGCAGCAGCAGGTCGCGCTGGAAGTCGTTGGCGGCGATGGTGAAGGTGGCGGCGAGCTGAGTTGGATCGAACTCGGCGGCAGTGGCGAAGCGGCGCAGCTCGTCGAGCAACACGCGGGCGTGCACGGCCAGCTCCTCGGCCCGTGCGGTGGCGACGATGCCGCGCCCCGACTTGACGAACAGCGGGTCGCCGACGATGCCGCGCAGCTTGTCGAGCAGGTGGCTGACCGCCGACTGGGTGACGCCGAGGCGCTCGGCGGCGCGGGTGATGGAGCCTTCGTCGATGACCGTCACCAGCAGCTGCAGCAGGCGGCCATCGAGGCTCAAATGATCGAAATTACTCATGGGACGATTCGGCGTCTTTGCATTTATCCATTTTGATCGTAGGGTCAAACTCCGTCACGTCATCACATTCCAACAACGGAGACACGCATGGCTGACACGAAGCAGCGCCGGGTGATTCCCGGCACCCCGATTTTCGACGGTGAGGCCGCCCGCAAGGGTTACGCCCTCAACAAGATGTGCTTTTCCTTCAACTCGGCGGCCAACCGTGCCGAGTTCGTGAAGGACGAGGAGGCCTATTGCCTCAAGTATGGCCTGAACGCCGAGCAGTCGGCGGCCATCGCCAAGCGCAATGTGCTGGACCTCATCGCGGCGGGCGGCAATGCCTATTACCTGGCCAAGTTCGCCGGCATCTTCGGGCTGGACATGCAGGACATCGGTGCGCAGCAGACCGGGATGACCAAGGAAGCCTTCAAGGCGAAACTGCTGGAAGCGGGGAAATAAGACATGGCAAAGATTGTTGGCGGCATTGTGACCTCCCACGTTCCGGCGATCGGCCGCGCGATTGCCGGCGGCCTGCAGGAAGATGCGTACTGGAAACCCTTCTTCGATGGTTTCCCGCCGGTGCAGAAGTGGCTCAACGAAGTGAAGCCCGATGTGGCGGTGGTGATCTACAACGACCACGGCCTCAACTTCTTCCTCGACAAGATGCCGACCTTTTCGGTGGGCGCCGCCGAGAGCTACAGCAATGCCGACGAAGGCTGGGGTATCCCGACGCTGCCGGCTTTCCCTGGCAACCTCGACCTGTCCTGGCACCTCATCGAGTCGCTGGTGGACAAGGAATTCGACATCACCACCTGCCAGGAAATGCTGGTGGACCACGCCTTCACGCTGCCGATGAAGCTGCTGTGGCCGAACGCTGGCGAAGCCTGGCCGGTGCGTACCGTGCCGGTGTGCATCAATACCGTGCAGCACCCGCTGCCCAGCGCCAAGCGCTGCTTCAAGCTCGGCCAGGCCATCGGTGAGGCGGTGCGCAGTTGGGACGACGACGCTCGCGTGGTGATCATCGGTACCGGCGGTCTTTCGCACCAACTGGACGGTGAGCGGGCCGGCTTCATCAACAAGGACTTCGACCTGAAGTTCATGGACAGCCTGGTCACCGATCCGGCCTGGGCGACCCAGTACTCGGTGGAAGACTTGGTGGACTTCACCGGCACCCAGGGCATCGAGCTGCTGATGTGGATCGCCGCCCGTGCCGCCATGGGTGGTGTGGAGCAGGTGAAGAAGCTGCACTCCAACTACCACATTCCCATCTCCAACACGGCCGCCGGCCTGATGTTGTTCGAGAACGTGGAGTGATGGATGGCCGCCGCCCCATCGAGGGGCGGCGGCTTGCAGGAAGGCACGCGGGCGTCCGCGGTTCCCGGAAGGGGCCGCGGACGCCTTTCGTGCTTGTTGAAAGGCGAGCCCGCGCGCAGACGGGGCCGGCTTTCGTGTCAGAATTATCGAAGACAATCCAGTCCCTGGGCATGGGCCCGGCAGAGAGGAATGAGCATGGGATTTGAAGCACTGGGCGGCGAACCGGAAATAGAAGGCATCGAGTTCGTCGAGTACGCGACCAGCCGGCCGAAGGAGTTTGGTGCGGCCCTGCTGGCCATGGGTTTCCAGCCGGTGGCGAAGCATCGTTCGCGCGATGTGCTGCTGTACCGGCAGGGTGATGTGAATGTGATCGTCAATGCCGACGAGCGGGCGCTGGAAGGCGAGGCCGACGCGGAAGCCGAGGTGGTGCTGAAGGCGCTGGCGATCCGCGTGCCGGATGCCGGCGTGGCCTACCGCCACGCGCTGGCTTGCGGCGCCCAGCCGGTGAGCAGCCAGGCCGGGCCGATGGAGCTCAATATTCCTGGCGTGCATGGGCCGGGGGGCGCGGTGCTGTTCCTGCTCGACCGGCGTGCTGGCGTGTCCTTCTACGAGGTGGATTTCCTGCCGCTGCCCGAGGCCCGCTTCGACGTGCCGGCGCTGGCCGGCCTGCACTTCTTCGGCATCGTGCAGTACATCCTGGCCGGCGACACGGCGCGCTGGTGCAATTTTTACGAGCGGGTGCTGGGTTTCACGCCGCTGCCCGAGGGTATGCGCTTCGGCGTGCTGCCGCGTGGCACCATCATGCGAAGTGCTTGCGGCTGCTTCTTCCTGCAGTTCATCGAGCCGCCGGCCGGTGCCGAGGACGCCCACTGGCAGGAAGGCTTCAACCGCATCGGCCTCGGCGTGCCTGACGTGGAAAAGGCGGTGGCGGAGCTGGAATCGCGGGGCATCCATTTCGTCGATGCGTCCTTGCTGGGCAACCGGGAGCTCGGCGCGCTGACCCGCACCCTGGTCGGCGGCACCCAGTTCGAGCTGGTTCATCACGCGCAGCCGGGCGGCTGCTGAAGCAGACTGTTCTTTTCCTCTGCGGGATGTCCTGTGGGGATGTCCTGTGGGGATGTCCTGTGGGGATGTCCTGTGGGGATGTCCTGTGGGGATGTCCTGTGGGGATGTCCTGTGGGGATGTCCTGTGGGG
>NZ_JAYSDK010000066.1:0-8961 GCF_041914405.1 Zoogloea sp. | reverse complement strand
GGACGATGAAACCGTGGCGGTACGGGAGAAGTCGGTGTTCCTGATACCGCAGTAGGCGTCAGCGCCGTCGCAGACAAGGGGAAGCATGGAGCGATCCGGCTTCCCCTTAGTACATCCGGCAAGGCTTGTTCAGCCCAGTTCCTTGATACGCCGGTACAGGGTGCGCTCGCTCATGCCCAGCTGTGACGCCAGGGCTTTGCGGGACCCGCGGTGGCTTTGCAGCGCGGCACGCAACTGCGCATCGTTCAGTTGTCCCCGGCCGAGTGGCATGTGGGGGCCGTTCCTTGTTTCGGCTTCCGCGGGTGCATCGCCGCCGAAGCCGCCGAGTTGCAGTTCTTCGGGCAGATGCCGGCGCTGTAGCGCCTCCCCGTCGCACAGCAGGCTGGCGCGCTCGAGGATGTTGCGCAGTTCCCGCACATTGCCCGGGTAGTCGTAGGCCAGCAGACAGTCCAGTGCGTCCGCGGCGATGCCAAGCGGGCGCTCGGGCGCCACCCGCTTGAGCAGGGCTTCGGCCAGCAGCGGGATGTCCTCCTGGCGGTGGCGCAGCGGCGGCAGGCTGATCGGAAAAGCGTTCACGCGGTAGAACAGGTCCTGGCGGAACTGGCCTTTTTCCACCAGGGCCTTGAGCGGCCGGTGGGTGGCGGAGACCAGCCGGATGTCGGCGCGGATCAGCTCGGTGCCGCCGACCCGCCGGTAGGTGCCGGTTTCCAGCAGGCGCAGCAGCTTGACCTGCATCGCCAGCGGAATGTCGCCCAGTTCGTCGAGGAACAGCGTGCCGCCGCTGGCCACTTCAACGAGGCCGCTCTTGCGCGTGGTCGCACCGGTGAAGGCGCCGCGCTCGTGGCCGAACAGCTCGCTCTCGAACAGGGTTTCGGTGAGGCCCGAGCAATCCACCGCCACGAAGGGGCGATCGGTGCGCCGGCTTGCCTCGTGGATGGCCTGGGCGACCAGTTCCTTGCCGGTGCCGGACTCCCCCTGCAGCAGCACGCTGGCCTCGGACGGCGCGACGCGGGCCACCAGCTCCAGCATCGCCAGGAAGGCCGGCGCCCTGCCGATCAGGCCCTGGTCCGCGGCGACGCCGCGGGCTACCGGCAGTGGTTCCAGCTTCTCGATGAAGAAGGCGATCTCGCCGCCCCGGTCGCGGATCGGCGACAGCTCGATGTTCTCGTAGCGCTCACCGCCGGCGGTGTGGTGCAGATGCACCACGCGTTCCCGCTGGCCGGACTGCAGGCTGCGCGCCAGCGGGCAGGATTCGCCGGCCTGGTCGCAGGGCACCGGGTAGTGGTGGGACACCTCGTAGCAACGGCGCCCGATCAGGTCGTCCGGCCGTTCGCATTTGGCCCGGTAGGCGCCGTTGGCGGCCAGGATGCGGTAGTTGCGGTCGCACAGGATGTGCGGCTCCGGCAGGGTGTCCAGGAAGGAGACGAGTTCGGGGAGGGGATGGGGGCCGATGCTCATGGGAAAGGCTTTCTGCCAGCAGGTCTGCCGGATGCTGTCATGGCAGACCGCCACGGTCAAATCGCGCTGGGCTGCCGTTTTTGGGTCTTGTCCTGCTTGGGTGGCAGGAATAACTGCCAGGGAAGGACGTGGCAGTTCGCGTGGCAGGCCGGATGGCAGCATGCTCTCCGGTGCATGAGTGTAAGTGATTGATGTGGAAAGGCTTTGTGTTGCGCGCAGGGGTGGCATGGATGTTGATTAGCCGGAGCTGATACAGCCTGACGACCATCGCCAGCTCAACCGAGAGGATTCCATGCCTACCACGACCCTGCCGCCCGCCTTTGGCGGAACCGAATCTCCCCGCGATCCGTCCCGCCGGACCCTGCTCATCGCCACCGCGGGGGCCGGCGGGGTGCTGGCCGTGGCCGCTGCCGCGCCCTTCGTGGCGACGCTGACTCCGTCCGAGCGCGCGATGGCCGCCGGGGCGCCGGTGGAGGTGGATATCGACAAGCTCGCCCCGGGCGAGTTGATGGTTGTCGAATGGCGCGGCAAGCCGGTGTGGATCCTGCGGCGTACCCCCGACATGCTGGCTGCGCTGGCCAAGGCCGAGCCCCTGCTGGCCGATCCGCAATCCGGCGTGGCCTCCCAGCAGCCCGACTACGCCCGCAACGCCCATCGCTCGCGTAATCCGGAGATCTTCGTGGCGGTCGGCATTTGTACCCATCTCGGCTGCTCGCCGTCCAGTGCCTTCCAGGCCGGCAACCCGGCCCTCGGCGCCGACTGGCCCGGCGGCTTCCTGTGCCCCTGTCATGGCTCGACCTTCGATCTGGCGGGGCGGGTCTTCAAGAACAAGCCGGCGCCGACCAACCTGGAGATCCCGCCCTACAAGTACCTGAGCGATACCCGCCTGCTGATCGGCGCAGACGACGCCGCGGCGGCCTGAGGTCGGTGGAGGATGGCCATGCACAAGATTCATCCTGATGCCCGAATGCCCCAGGACACGGACCCCGTGTTGCGCCTGCTGGCCGTGCTGCGGATGGCGGGGCATTGAGGGGCGCGGCCATGTATTTCCGGCAGTTCTTCGATCCGCGGACTTCCGCAATGAGCTATCTGCTCGCCCCGGCGGGAGGCGCCGCGGCGGTCGCCGTGGATCCCAACCCCGATCCCTGCCAGGCGCTGCTGCTCCAGTCACTGCTGGCCGAGCGTGGGTTCGAACTGCGGATGATCCTGCTGACCCATGTCCATGGGGACATGCTGGAACGCCTGGCCCACCTCTATCCGGCGGTGCTGCTGGTGGCTGGCGCGCCCCCGGGCGGTGGCGAACGCTACCGAGCGGTTGCCGCCGGTGACATGCTTCTCGTCGATGCCGAGCCGATCCGCGTGATCGCCACGCCCGGCCACACGCCGTTCAGCGTGAGCTACCTGTGGCAGGACCGCCTGTTCTGCGGCGATGCATTGGAGCTGGGTGGTTGCGGCCTGGCGGAAGGGGGCATCTGCGATCCGGGGCGCATGTATGACTCAGTCGTCGACCGGCTGTTCGTGCTGCCGGACGAGGTGCTGGTCTTTCCCGGCCACGACGTGCATGGCCGTACCGTGTCGACGATAGGTGAGGAGCGCCAGCGCAACCCCTTCTTCCTGTCGCGCTCCCGCGACGCCTTCATGACCGCTTTTCGGGAGCGCCAGCGGCCGAAGCCCCCCGGCTTCCGCTTCGATGCCTGAACCACCTGGCTGGACGGATATCGCTCAGACCGCCCCGGTGAGCAGCCGATCCCGCTCGAAGCACCAGTGCCAGGGCTCGTACAGATAGCCCTCCGGGTTGCCGCGAGGGAAAGACAGGGTGAAGCCATAGTGCGCCGCGTGGGCGTTCAGCCACGCAAAGGCGGCGGTGTCTTCGAAGGTTTCCTCGGCCGGCGGGCAGCCGGGCGTCGTCACATCGACTGCGCAGCCGGTGTGATGTTCGGATGTGCCCGGAATGGCCAGCACGCTCAGGATGTCGGCCAGCGCGACGCCATTGTCCAGCTTGCGGCGTATCAGTTCCGCCTGGCGTTCGATGCTGCGGAAGGCGGAAACCAGCTCCAGCACGATACCGTCCGCCGCGGCAGCGGCCTGCATTTCCCTCCATGCCTGTGCCGCTCGCGGCTGCAGCAGAAAACCCCGGGCGGCATGGGTTTCCACTACGACCAGGTTCTGCGCCTCGGCGAACACCGGCAGCCTGCGCCGGGCGATCTCGCTGGTCGGGATGCCGAGCGGGGCGAGAAGGTGGGCGAGTGGGGAGGGCTGCGGGTCGTGGGACATCATTGTTCCGGGGTACGCCGTTGGGGATTGGGCGGCGGGCAGGAAATTGCGGTGGCCGGATTTTATCCGTGACGCTGATCCCGTGGCGCATGCGGGCAGGGGCTTGCCCTGTTGCCGATGTGCCGGTGGAAGGCTGTCATCCAATGACGGATGATTGATTTCCGGTTTTCGGATGAACTTGCTGAAGGTTCGGCTCGCGAACTCGAAACTTCGGCTTGGGAACGCGAAGTTTCGACCGGCTTGCTCGAAGTTTCGAGCTCGGAGCCCGAACTTTCGGGCTCGGAGGTCGAAAGGCGGAAAGTATCTTTCCGTTCCCGCCATTGCCCGCTTACGGTTGCTGCTTGCCCAGGTATTGCAGGTAGGCGACCAGTTCCCAGATCTGCTCTTCGGTGAAGGCACCGCCCCACGGGGGCATCACGTCGGCGCCCTGGCGGCCCTTGGAGATGGTCTCGTAGGCCACTTCGGCGGGCAGGTCCGTGCGGCCCTTGAAGTCGGGGGCGCGGCCGCCGACGCCTTCGAAGCCGTGGCAGTAGCCGGCACAGGTCTTGGCGAAGCGGCGCTTGCCGGCGTCGATGCGGGCCTGCTCGTTGAGGTCGAACGGGGCCAGCGGGCCGGTGCCCTGGCCGGCAGGCGTGCTGGCCAGGCGCTTCACGTAGGCGACGAGCTGGTCGATCTCCTTGGCTTCGAGCACGGTGCCCCAGGGCGGCATGGCCTTGTCGCCATGCTTGCCGTGAATGATGCGGTCGCGGATGCGTTCTTCGGGCAGGTCGCTGCGGGACACCAGCTTGGGGCCGTAGCTGGCGTTGGCGCCGCCGGGGGCCACGCCGGCACCGCCCGCGCCGTGGCAGCTTACGCACAGCTTGTCGAAACGGTTGTGGCCGGCGGCGACCAGCGCCTTGCCTTCGTCGGGCGGCGGGGCGACCGCGTGAGCCGGGGCGAGCAGGGCGAGGAGCAGGGCGGGGGCGAATGCCCGCAGGCGGGTGGGGAGGGGGATCATGGTCTTGTCTCCGATTGGAACTGGGGTCTTGTTGTAGTGGCGGGCGTTCGATGAGAAGGCGGGTGTCCTGTGGGGGCGAATTCATTCGCCCGTGGAGTCTGGTCAACGCAGGGAGGGCGAATGAATTCGCCCCTACAGCAATCTGCCCGCAGCACAAACATCTGGAATGGGCCCCAAGGGCATAGCGAGGGAAAAAAAAGGGGTGTGGCACCTGGAGGTCTGCACCACACCCTAGGAACAGCACGGCGGGCCGCGTCCGGACCCGTCGTGCCGCGGAGCTCGTAAGGCGGGCTTACTCGAGGGTGAAGCCGATCAGCGCGGCACCGCCGGGCAGGTCCTTGATCTGCGGGAAGGCGCCGGACAGGAAGCCCGGGGCGTGGGAGCCGAGGCCGGTCGGGATCACGATGTACTGCTTGCCCTTGACGGCGTAGCTGACCGGGCCGCCGCGGGCGCCGGAGCCGGCGTTGAAGCGCCACAGTTCCTTGCCGTTGTCGGCGTCGTAGGCGAACAGGTGGCCTTCCATGTCGCCGGTGAACACCAGCCCGCCGGCGGTGGTCAGCACGCTGGAAAGGGGCGGCAGGTCGTAGCGGATGCTCCACTTGATCTTGCCGGTCAGCGGGTCGCGGGCGTCGAGGCGGCCGTCCGGCTTCTTGCCGTTGGGCGGCGGCACCAGCTTGATCTCGTCGATGCCGAGGGACAGGGCGGAGACGGCGGTCAGGTTGGACGGATCGTCCTTGCCGGCGACCACTTCGTTACACACTTCCATCGCGTGGGAGTACCACAGGCCGGTGCCGGGGTTGTAGGCGCCGTGGTTCCAGCTGCGCGCGCCGAGCAGGTTGGGGCACAGCAGCTCGCGCTTGCCGGGCTGCGGGCGGCGCGGCTCGATGAGGGCGCCGGTCTTCGGGTCGATGCCCTTGGACCAGTTCATGTTCTCGGCGAACTGCCAGACGTTCTCCAGCTTGCCGTCCTGCTTGTCCATCACGAAGACGAAGCCGCTCTTGTTGAGGTGGACGATCACGTCCTTGCCGTCCTTCTTGACCAGCAGCGCCTCGTAGGCAGCGTCGAAGTCCCAGGTGTCGTGGGGGATTTCCTGGCGGTGCCACTTGAGCTTGCCGGTCTTGGGGTCGAGGGCGAGCAGGGTGGAGGTGTACTTGTTGTCGCCTTCGCGGCCAGGGGTGTAGTAGTCGGGCGCGGCGTTGGAGGTGCCGATGTAGATCGTGTCGGTGCTCTCGTCGTAGGTGCCGGGCATCCATGCCGAGCCGCCGCCCACCTTGCCGCTGTCGCCGGGCCAGCTGGCCGGGTCGTTCTTGATGATGTCGAAGTTCCACACGGGTTTGCCGGTGTCGGCGTTCACCGCGTAGATTTTGCCGGCGATGGGCTGGTCGCCGCCGGTGGTGCCGCCGAACAGCACGTCGCCGGCGAGCTGCGGCGGGGCCGAGAAGAGGGCGCCATACTGGGTCTTCTGGTCGGTGAGCTGGGTGGACCAGACTTCCTTGCCGGTCTTCTGGTCGATGGCGATGAAGCGCCCGTCCAGGGTGCCGAGGAAGACCTTGCCGCGGCCGACCGTCACGCCGCGGCTGGCGGCAGCGTAGAAGACCTGCTTGGAGATGGCGGCCAGCTTAGGCTCGTAGTGCCACAAGGTCTTACCGTTGGTGGCGTCCACCGCCCACACGTTGTTGTTGGCCGACACGTAGTACAGGATGCCGTCGATGACGATGGGTGTGGCCTGCAAGCCGTGGGTGATGTTGCCCGGCTGGTGGATCCACGCCACCTTGAGCTTCTTCACGTTGGTCTTGTTGATCTGGCTGAGGGGGCTGAAGCGCCAGGCGTTGTAGCTGCGGTGGTACTGGGGCCAGTTGTCCGGATCGGCGTAGCCGGGGCGGGTGTCGGCGGCCAGCGCGCTGCCGGCGATCAGGCCAGCGGCGCCGAGACAGGCGGCCAGGCGGATTTGGGCGATCTTCATGGTGTTGTCCTTGTGGTCTTCTGGTGTGTCGGGGCGGGGGCTCAGAACGTGAAGTTCAGGCCGACGTTGAGCAGGGTGGATTTGTGGCCCACGCTCGGGATGCCGGCGGCGACGATGCTGGTCTTGATGGTGGCGGCATCGCCCGCGTCCACGTAGGCCATCTGGGCGTACAGGATGGTGTCGTTGCGCAGCGAATAGTCGTTGCTGATGACGATGTTGCGGGTGTGGTCGTCCTTGTTCATGCGGTCCTTGTTGTCGTAGTAGGCAAGGGTCGCGGTGTTCTTGGGGTGCCACTTCCAGTCGGTGCCGACGCCGATCGCATTGACGTTGGAGACGTTGCTGCCGGTGCTGAGGGAGTTGCGGGCGTTGAGGTAGTTGGCCTTGAAGGTGAAGTCGCCGAAGGGCACTGCGAAGCCGAGGCCGCCGTGGCGCACGTTGTCGTTGGCGGTGGCCTGATCCTTGATGACCTGGTAGGACGCCGACAGCACCACCGGGCCGGTATAGGTGCCGCCCACCGCCCACACGCTGTTCTTGTCCAGGCTGCCGGCCTGGCCGCCGGGGGAATACAGCACGCCGAAGCTGTAGGGGCCGAGGGTGTTGCGGTACTGGATGGCGTTGCTGAAGAAGATACCGACGTCGTTGTTGGTGTTGCGCTCGGTGCCCGGCGCCCCATTGGTGGCGGCGTACTGGTTGTAGGCCCAGGCGTAGAGGTTGGAGAACTGCTCCTTGAACGCACGCGGTTCGGTACCGATGTGGGCCAGCAGCGCCGGGCCGTACTGGCGGCCGAAGGTTACGCTGCCCCAGTCGCCGCGCAGGCCCAGGTTGGCCTGACGGCGGAAGAACGGGGTGCCGTTGCCCTGGGCGTCGCCGGTGCCGTGGAACTGGCCGTTGTTGGTGTCGAAGTGGGCTTCCAGGTTGAAGAAGCCTTCCAGGCCCTGGCCCAGGTCACGGTCCCCCTTGAAACCGATGATGGTCTGGCGCAGGCCGCTGGTTTCCATCGACGACTTGCTCTTGCCGTCCGTGCCGGTCTTGCTCTGATAGAGCAGGCCGGCGTCGATGATGCCGTAGATCGCCACATTGGTTTCGGCGAGGGCAGGCAGGGCTAGGCTGGCCACCGCAATGGCGATGGCGTTGCGCAGGATGCGCGGATTCTCTTGACGGCCCTTGGATACGGATGCGTGCTGAATCATGGATATGTCTCCTCGTTATTGTTCCTCCGGCTTAATAGGCCGGTGGCGAGGAGGGAATTGCAATTAGTTTGCCAGGTCTGATTTTTCCCATTAAGACGGGGAATACGCCGGAAATGGGAAATAAAAGACGAGACACATGTCTCAAATGATGGGGCGAGAAAGGAGACAGGCGTCTCTTTTGTCTCCGCCGTCTCAATATTCAATGATGGTGAATAAGGGCGATATTGCGGAACTGCCGCTTTTCCAGTGCTGGCGCGGCGTGGCGTGGAATTTGCTGAAAGTCCGAGTGAAATGGCTTGCCATTCAGATAACGAACACAGACCGAATCCCCAAAGGAGCCTCCATGAACGCCACCGACAAATTCCTCGCTGCGTCCGCCCATGTGGACGAAGCGGCCGTTGCGCCGCTACCCAATTCCCGCAAGATCCACGTCGAAGGCTCCCGCCCGGACATCCGCGTGCCGATGCGCGAGATCACCCAGGCCGATACGCCGACCGGTTTCGGCGGTGAGAAGAACCCGCCGATCTTCGTCTACGACTGTTCCGGCCCCTACACCGACCCGAACGCGAAGATCGACATCCGCTCCGGCCTGCCGGCCCTGCGCCAGGGCTGGATCGAGGAACGCGGCGACACCGAAGTGCTCGCCGACCTGACCAGCGAATACGGCCGCGCCCGCGCGCTGGACCCCAAGCTCGACGAACTGCGCTTCCCCGGCCTGCACCGCAAGCCCCGCCGTGCGCTGCCCGGCAAGAACGTCTCCCAGATGCACTACGCCCGCCAGGGCATCATCACCCCGGAGATGGAATTCGTCGCCATCCGCGAGAACGTCAACCGCCAGGCCTACCTGGAGAGCCTGCGCGCCACCGGCCCGCAGGGCGAGAAGATGGCTGCGCTGCTGACCCGTCAGCACAAGGGCCAGGACTTCGGCGCCGCCATCCCCGGCGAGATCACCCCCGAGTTCGTGCGTTCCGAAGTCGCCCGCGGCCGCGCCATCATCCCCAACAACATCAACCACCCGGAAAGTGAGCCGATGATCATCGGCCGCAACTTCCTCGTGAAGATCAACGCCAACATCGGCA
>NZ_JAYSDK010000065.1:1966-8991 GCF_041914405.1 Zoogloea sp. | reverse complement strand
CGTGCAGCGGGCCGGTCGGGTTGGCGGAGACGAACTCCACCTGCACCTTGACGCCGCTCTTGTCGCCGCGGCCGAAGGCCTCGCCGCGCTCCAGCACGCTGCGCACAACGGCGGTCTTGGCGTCGGAGACCAGCGTGAAGTTGATGAAGCCGGCGCCGGCCACTTCGGCCTTGGCGATCAAATCGGACTTGGGCAGTTCGGCCAGCAGCAGGTTGGCCAGCTCGCGCGGATTGCGCTTCAGCGGCTTGGCCAGCTGCAGCGCCAGGTTGCTTGCAAAATCACCATGGCCGGCCTGCTTGGGGCGTTCCAGGTTGACGGGGGTTTCGGCCTGTTCGGGGGCGACGCTCAACAGGGCGGCGCGCAGGAGGTCGGCAAGCTGGGTTTTGGAATCGGCGCTCATGGCAAACACTGCGACTAAAAGCACAGGATTATATCCAAGCAGGCGTTGCCACGGCGGGACGCCGGTGCGGCGGCGGTAACAAAGTGCGATCGGCATGGCAAAAATCATGTCCTTGCCCTATCTTTGCAGCCTGTGTGCGCAGCCGGAAACGACCGTGAGCCTCTTCCGACCGACCGTCCTCCTGACCAGCCTGCTGGTCGCCGCCGCGGCGCGCGGCGAGCCCGCCACGCTGCACTGGCCGGTGCCGATGCCGGCCGGCGCGGGCTGGCGCATCATCGACTTGCGGGAGGGCCAGGGCGTCCGCCACGAGGAATACCTGCCCCGCGGCCAGGGCCTGGAGGACTACCGCGACCGCATCCTGGTACAGCGCTTTGCGGCCCAGGACATGGGCCCCGACAGCTATCTCGCCTATATCGCCGCCGGACTGGCCCGGCACTGCGCCGGCTTCACCACCAGCGGGATGGTCAGCGCGGTGCGCGACGGACTGCCCAGCGCCACCCGCACGGCCTACTGCAGCAACTTCCAGAACCGGCCCTACGGCTATGTCATCGCACAGAAGGCGATCCGCGATGGCGAGCACCTGTTCGTCGTCGAACGGGAGTGGCGCGTGCCCCCTTTCTCGATCGACGACGCCGGCATGGCCAGCCTCAGTTTTGGCAGCCCCGACGAAGACGAAGCGCTGAAGCGGGAGATCCACCTGGCCACCCGCTGGCTGCTGGAGCAGGTGCAGCCAGGCCGCAGCGCGCCCCCTCCCGTCGCCGCCACGCCAGAGCCACCACCGAAGCCGCCAGCGCGCCCCGCCAAGCGGCGCTGAAGACCCGCCTCGCCGGCTTTCGTCGCCCGGCCTTTCCGGGCACAATCCGCGTTTTCCTTCTCTACAGCCGCCGTGCGTCTCTTCCGACTCGTCAAGATCGTCTCCGTGAGCCTGAAATACGGGCTCGATCAGATGGTCCTCTCCAACGAGCCGACCGGCCGCCTGGCCTGGCTGGCGAAGCTCACCCGCTTCCGCCGGACTTTCAACGAACCATCAGGCGCCCGACTGCGCCAGGCCCTCGAATCCCTAGGCCCGATCTTCGTCAAGTTCGGCCAGATGCTGTCCACCCGCCGCGACCTGCTGCCGCCGGCCATCGCCGAAGAGCTGGCCCGCCTGCAGGACCGGGTGCCGCCCTTCTCCTCGGCAGAAGCCCTCGCCCAGTTGCATGAAGCCTACGGCAAGCCGGTCGACGAGGTCTTCGCGCGCTTCGAGCGGGAGCCAATCGCCTCGGCCTCCATCGCCCAGGTGCATTTCGCCGAGTTGCCCGATGGTACCGAGGTTGCGGTAAAGATCCTGCGCCCCGGCATCGCCCCGGTGATCGCCCACGACCTGGCCCTGCTCGACGCAGCCGCCACGGTGCTCGAGAAGGTGTGGCCGGAGGGCCGCCGCCTGAAGCCGCGGGAAGTAGTCGCCGAGTTCTCCAAGTACCTGCGCGACGAGCTCGACCTGATGCGCGAGGCCGCCAACTGCTCCCAGCTACGGCGCAACTTCAAGGACTCCGATCTGCTGGTGGTGCCCGAAGTGCATTGGGACTTCTGCTCTACCAACGTAATGGTGATGGAGCGCATGAAGGGCATCCCGATCTCCCAGCTCGAGGCCCTCAAGCAGAATGGCATCGACCTCAAGCACCTGTCCCGTGCAGGCGTCGAAATCTTCTTCACTCAGGTGTTCCGCGACGGCTTCTTCCACGCCGACATGCACCCCGGCAACATCTTCGTGGCGACCGACGGCCCGGCCCGCGGGCGCTACATCGCGCTCGACTTCGGCATCATCGGCACCCTCAACGACTCCGACAAGAAGTACCTGGCCACCAACTTCCTGGCCTTCTTCCAACGGGATTACCGGCGCGTCGCGCTGGCCCACATCGAAGCCGGCTGGGTACCGCCGCACACCCGGGTGGACGAGTTCGAAGGGGCCATCCGCGCAGTCTGCGAGCCGATCTTCGACCGCCCGTTGAAGGACATCTCCTTCGGCAAGACCTTGCTGCGCCTGTTCCAGACCGCCCGCCGCTTCGAGATGGAGGTCCAGCCCCAGCTCGTTTTGTTGCAGAAGACCCTGCTCAATATCGAGGGCCTCGGCCGCCAGCTCGACCCGGACCTCGACCTGTGGAAGACCGCCAAGCCTTTCCTCGAACGCTGGATGAATGACCAGATCGGCTGGCGTGCGCTGCTGCGCCACGTCAAGGACGAAGCCCCGTCTTGGGCAGCCACATTGCCCCAACTGCCGCGCCTGGTGCACAAGGCACTGGCCACCCAGCCGGTGGCGGAAGACCACCGCGCCGAACTCGCCCGCCTGGTCACCGAAAGCCGCCGCACCCGTTACTGGCTGATCGGCTGCACCGTGCTGCTGGCCGCCCTGGCCTCCATCGAAGCCTGGCACCTACTGCACTGAGACTGAGACACCGGATCTGTGGCACTGAACCTGTGGGGGCGAATTCATTCGCCCCCACAGGTGTGGTAAGCCTCACACCCGGCCTTGAACGAAGCCACCGCGGCCCGCTCAAACAGGCATGACGGCCATCTCGGCCCAACCGCCTTCGGAGGAAGACCATGCCTGCCCCGCTCGTGCCTGTCCGTCCGGTCCGCATCGTCGGTGTCGGATCCTGCCTCGGCGCACCGATCTTCGGCCCCGCCGCCGGCCCCCGCACCCTCAAGGATCTCGGCCTCGATGCCCAGTTGCGCAGCCGCGGCATCCCGGCCCGCTGGCAGTCCCTCCACGAACCAAGCGCGCCCAAACCACCGCGCGCCTCCCTGCCGGAACGGCTGAGCAACGTCAGCGCCCTGCTCCACGACCTGGCGGACGAAGTCGCCGCCCTGTGCGCCGACGGCACGGTGCCACTGGTACTGGGCGGTGACCACGCGATCGGCGCCGGCACCTGGCGCGGCGCGGCGCGGGCCGTGGAGGGACGCGGCAAGCTGGGGTTGATCTGGATCGACGCCCACCTGGACTCGCACACCGTCCAGACCAGCCACAGCGGCAACATCCACGGCATGCCGCTGGCTGCGCTGCTTGGCATCGGTGATCCGAGCCTCACGGAAGTCCCCGGCCCCCGCCTCGATCCGGCCCACGTGGCGATCGTCGGCGCACGCTCCTGGGAGCCGGAGGAACTGACCCTGCTCAAACGCCTCGGCGTACGCATTTTTTTCATGCCCGAGGTCAAGCGCCGCGGCCTGCCGGCCGTGCTGTGCGAGGCGATGAGCATCGCCCGCGACGGCACCGCGGGCTTCGGCGTGTCGGTGGACCTCGACTCCGTGGATTGCGCGCTGCTGCCGGCCACCACCTGTCTTGAGCCGGACGGCCTCGATCCACAGGAACTCGCCGACTGCCTGCACGGCCTGCGCAGCTGCGCCGACCTGGTGGCGCTGGAAATCGTCGAATACGTGCCCGAACGGGACCGGGACGGCAGCGGCGCACGCTGGGTGCTGGATTTCGCATCGGCAGCCCTCGGCCCGACCACCACCAACCTGCTGGCCCGCGAGCAGACCTTTGGCGCCCATAACTACGCCCCGCTGCCGGTGGTGTTCACCCGCGGCGAAGGGGTCTGGCTGTGGGACGTGGAAGGCCGGCGCTACCTGGACATGATGAGCGCTTACTCGGCGGTCAGCTTCGGCCACAGCCACCCGCGCCTGGTCAAGGTGCTCACTGACCAGGCCCAGCGCCTGGCACTGACTTCCCGCGCGTACGCTAACGACCGCCTGCCGCTGATGCTGGAGCGCCTGTCGGCGCTGCTCGGCTACGACCAGGCCCTGCCGGTGAACACCGGCCTGGAAGCCGTTGAAACCGCCCTCAAGGCGGCCCGCAAGTGGGCCCACAAGATCAAGGGCGTACCGGAGGGGCAGGCCGAGATCATCGTCTGCGCCGACAACTTTCACGGTCGCTCGACGACCATCGTCGGCTTCTCGTCGGAAGCCCAGTACCGGGACGGCTTCGGCCCCTTCACGCCGGGCTTCCGCAGCATCCCCTTCGGCGACGCCGACGCCCTCGCCGCCGCAATCACGCCGCACACCGCGGCCTTCCTGTTCGAGCCGATCCAGGGCGAAGGCGGCATCCACGTGCCGCCAGACGGCTGGCTCGTGCGCTGCGCCGAGATCTGCCGCGCCAACAACGTGCTGCTAATCGCGGACGAGGTGCAGACCGGCCTCGGCCGCACCGGCCGCCTGCTGGCCTGCCAGCACGACGGCGTGCGCCCCGACGGCGTGATCCTCGGCAAGGCCCTCGGCGGCGGCCTGCTACCCGTATCGGCCTTCCTCGCCGACGAGGCGGTGATGCGGGTATTCCGCCCCGGCGACCACGGCTCAACCTTCGGCGGCAACCCGCTCGGCGCGGCTGTCGCCGCCGAAGCCCTGGCCCTGCTCAGCGAGGAAAAACTGGTGGAACGCGCCGACCGCCTCGGCGCCGCCTTCATGACCCGCCTGCAAGCTATCCGCAATCCGCTGATCCGCGAAGTGCGCGGCCGCGGTCTGTTGATCGGCATGGAGCTGGACACGCGCCGTGTCAATGCCCGCACTGCGGCAGAATGGCTACTGGCCCGTGGCCTGATGACCAAGGATACCCACGACTCCGTGCTGCGCTTCGCACCGCCGCTGGTGGTCACTGAAGCCGAACTGGACTGGGCTGCGACCGTCATCGAAGATGCGCTGGCCGACCTCGAACAACGTCTTTCCGGAAACAAGCAATGAGCGAAAAACTCGACCGTCTCGTCCTCGAAGCCCGTCGCGCCGCCGACAAGCGCGCGGAGGGCTACCGCGAGAAAGCCCTCAAGATCTACCCGTGGGTGTGCGGACGCTGCGCCCGCCAGTTCACCGTCACCAACCTGCGCGAACTGACAGTGCACCACCGTGACCACAACCACGACAACAATCCGCCCGACGGCAGCAACTGGGAACTGCTGTGCGTGTATTGCCACGACAACGAACACCAGCGCCAGCTCGAAGCCACTCAGGGCAATGTCACCGCCAAGCAGCCCGGCAAAGCCGCGACCCATTCACCGTTCGCGGGGCTGGGGGCGCTGCTGAAGAAGGATTGAGCCTGAGCAGCGGAACGCCTCGACCGCAGCTGGATTACATCAGCGCCTAGTACCAACCGGGCGACGGCTTGCCATTGCCGTCTTCACCCCATACGCCAACCGGCGTAGCATTCCGCCCCTTGTCTTTCTGCCCTTCGCCATGAGTTCCAGCCCCGCCCGCGCCTGCGGCATCGACTTCGGCACCTCCAACTCCACCGTCGGCTGGCTGCGCCCCGGTCTGCCGACGCTGCTGCCCCTCGAGGACGGCAAAGCGACGCTGCCGTCTGCCGTCTTCTTCAATGCGGACGAAGAAACCACCCACTACGGACGGGATGCGCTGGCGGAATACCTGGAAGGCTACGAAGGGCGGCTGATGCGGGCCATCAAGAGCCTGCTGGGCAGCAACCTGATGGACGGCAGCACCGAGGTGGGCGGGCGGGCGCTGCGTTTCCGCGACCTGCTGGCGAGCTTCATCGGCGAACTGAAGAACCGCGCCGAAGCCGAGGCCGGGCGCAGCTTCGAGCAGGCCGTGTTCGGCCGCCCGGTATATTTCGTAGACGAAAACCCGGCCGCCGACCAGCGCGCCCAGGACACCCTGGAGGCGATCGCCCGCCAGGTGGGGTTCAAGGAAGTCAGCTTCCAGTTCGAGCCGATCGGCGCGGCGCTGCACTACGAGGCCAGCCTCGAACGGGAGGAGCTGGTGCTGATCGCCGACATCGGCGGCGGTACTGCCGACTTCTCGCTGGTGCGCCTGTCGCCAGAACGGGCCAAGCGCGTCGACCGCCGCGAGGACCTGCTCGGCAATGCCGGCCTGCACGTGGGCGGTACCGACTTCGACCGGGCACTGAGCCTGGAATGCGTGATGCCGCTGCTCGGCTACAAGGGGCTGATGAAAAGCGGCGCCGAAGTGCCGTCAGCGCTGTTCTTCCAGTTGGCCACCTGGCACACCATCAACTTCGCCTATACCCGGCAAGCCTTTGCGGACTTCCAGGCCATCTACCGGGACGCAGCGGCCCGTCAGGAGCTGGACCGCCTGGCCCGCCTGATCGGTCAACGCGAGGGGCACTGGCTGGCCCTGCAGGTCGAACAGGCGAAGATCGACCTGTCCACCGCCAGCACGGCCCACATGGAGCTGGACCGTCTAGAGCCGGGACTCGCCCACGAGATCAGCAGCGAGGCCTTCACGCTGGCCACCCGAAGCCTGGTCGAGCGCGTCGCGGCCACCGTCGGCACGCTGCTCGACGAAGCCGGCGTGGCCCGCGACCAAGTGAACACGCTGTACTTCACCGGCGGCGCCAGCGGCGTGCCCCAACTGCGTGCCCGCATCGCCGCCGAACTACCGAGGGCCCGTGCGGTAGAAGGCGACCTGTTCGGCAGCATCGGCGCAGGGCTGGCAGTGGAAGCGGCGCGCCGCTACGGCTGACAGCGGGTTTCCTCCTTCGGGGAACTTGCCGGACACCCGTAGGGGGGGGGTCATTAGCCCCCGGTGCTCCTAGAAACGGCGGCGGGGGACTGGATTCGCCCCCCCCCCAGGCGCCCGGCGCCGGGGGGCCAACCCCGGGGCCGCGACAACCCCAACCACCACC
>NZ_JAYSDK010000065.1:0-1956 GCF_041914405.1 Zoogloea sp. | reverse complement strand
GCACACCCTTCGGGGCGAATTCATGCGCCCACGGAGATCATACAACCGGCTGAGGGCGATTGAATTCGCCCCCACGAGATGCGCCCGGCGCCGGGGCGACAGATAAAAAAAGGGGCCGTCCTGAGACGACCCCGCTCCCTCGACAGGAACCCGCTTTTCGGCGGATCTCCCTCCCCATCGAACGAAAACCAACTGTCGCGCCATCCAGCCGGGAAAGCAGGATGGCGCCGGGTATTGATTACTCGAACTCGATGATGACTTCGTCCACCGACAGGCTTGCACCGGCCGAGGCGGAGATCTTCTTGACCTTGCAGTCCTGCTCGGCCTTCAGGATGTTTTCCATCTTCATCGCTTCGATGACCGCCAGCTTCTCGCCGGCCTTCACTTCCTGGCCGACCTGCACGGAGACTTCGCGCAGCAGGCCCGGCATCGGGGACAGCAGGAACTTGGACAGGTCGGGCGGCAGCTTCTCGGGCATCAGCGCCAGCAGTTCGGCGGCACGGGCGCTCATGACCATGAAGTCGGCGCGGGTGCCCCAGTGGAACAGGCTGTACTTGGTCTTGTGGCGCTCGACTTGGAGGGTGAACTCCTCGCCGTTGCAGGTGCCGTTGAACAGGGACTCGCCGAGCTTCCAGTCGGACTTGATCTCGTAACTCTCGCCCTTGTATTCCACGTGGTAGCCGCCGTCGATCGGACGGGCGATGACCGGGTGGTGCTCGTTGCCATCCTTGTTCAGGCGGATGACCATCCAGTGGTCGTCCACGATGCGCTCATGGCCTTGCAGCTGGCCGGTGATCGACGCAGCGCGGTCGGTGAAGGCGCGGTATACATAGGCCGCGACGGAGACCAGCAGGGCCGGATCATCGTGGGGCACCATCGAGGCATCGAAACCGGTCGGGTAGTGCTTGGGGATGAAGCCGGTGTCGAAGATGCCGGAGTGGAAAACCGGATGCTGCATCAGCGCGGCCTGGAACGGAATGTTCGAGGAGATGCCGCGAATGACGAAGCCGTTCAGCGCGTCGCGCATGCGGGCAATCGCCTGCTCGCGGGTGGCGCCGTGCACGATCAGCTTGGCGATCATCGAGTCGTAGTACATCGAGATCTCGCCGCCGTCGTACACGCCGGTATCGACGCGCACCTGGCCCGCCACTTCCTTCGGCGGCTGGAACTTGACCAGGCGGCCGGTGGACGGCAGGAAACCGCGGAACGGGTCTTCGGCGTTGATACGGCATTCCATCGCCCAGCCGTTGATCTGCACGTCGGCCTGGGTCAGCGGCAGCTTCTCGCCGTAGGCGACGCGGATCATCTGCTCGACGAGGTCGAGGCCGGTGATCAGCTCGGTAACCGGGTGTTCCACCTGGAGACGGGTATTCATCTCGAGGAAGTAGAACTCCTTGGTCGCGCCGGAAACGACGAATTCGACCGTACCGGCCGACTCGTAGTTAACCGCACGGGCCAGCGCCACGGCCTGTTCGCCCATGGCCTTGCGCATTTCGGGATCGACGAAGGGGCTCGGCGCCTCTTCGATGACCTTCTGGTGACGGCGCTGGATCGAGCAATCACGCTCGTTCAGATACACGTAGTTGCCGTGGCTGTCGCCGAGCACCTGGATTTCGATGTGGCGCGGCTCGAGCACGTACTTCTCGATGAAGACGCGGTCGTCACCGAAGGAGTTACGGGCTTCGTTGACGCAGGAGGAGAAGCCTTCGTGCGCTTCGGCGTCGTTGTAGGCGACGCGCAGACCCTTGCCACCACCGCCGGCAGAGGCCTTGATCATCACCGGGTAGCCGATCTTCCTGGCGATCTCGACGGCTGCGTCGGGACCATCGATGGCGTCGTTGTAGCCGGGGATGGTGTTGACCTTGGCTTCGATGGCCAGCTTCTTGGACTCGATCTTGTCCCCCATCTTGGCGATGGAGTAGTGCTTCGGACCGATGAACTTGATGCCTTCTTCTT
>NZ_JAYSDK010000064.1:0-9622 GCF_041914405.1 Zoogloea sp. | reverse complement strand
CGATCGGCTTCCTGGTCGGCTGGCCGGTGATCACCTTCCTGATGGCCGAGCGCCTGCGTAACCTCGGCAAGTTCACCTTCGCCGACGTGGCCGGTTACCGCTTCCAGCAGACCCCGATCCGCGCCTTTGCGGCGTCCGGTACGCTGGTCGTCGTGGCCTTCTACCTCATCGCCCAGATGGTTGGTGCCGGTCAGCTGATCAAGCTGCTGTTCGGTCTCGAGTACTGGATCGCGGTGGTCGTGGTCGGTGCGCTGATGATGGTTTATGTGCTCTTCGGTGGCATGACGGCCACCACCTGGGTGCAGATCATCAAGGCCTGCTTGCTGCTCGCCGGTGCTTCCTTCATGGCCTTCATGGTGCTGGTCAAGTTCGGTTTCAGCCCCGAGGCGATGTTCGCCAAGGCCGTCGAAATCAAGACCGCGCTGGCCGCCAAGGATGCCAAGCTGATCGAGGAAGCTGCTGCCAAGGGTGTCGATATCGCCGTGGCTGCCGCGAAGAAGGGTGACTCCATCATGGGGCCGGGTTCCTTCGTGAAGGATCCGATCTCCGCGATCTCCTTCGGTATGGCGCTGATGTTCGGTACCGCTGGCCTGCCCCACATCCTGATGCGCTTCTTCACTGTGCCGGATGCCAAGGAAGCCCGTAAGTCCGTGGGTTGGGCGACTGTCTGGATCGGCTACTTCTACATCCTGACCTTCATCATCGGCTTCGGCGCGATCACCTTCGTGCTGACCAATCCGGAGTTCCTGGATGCCAAGGGTGCGCTGAAGGGCGGCGGCAACATGGCGGCTATCCACCTGGCCAACGCTGTTGGCGGCAACATCTTCCTCGGCTTCATCTCCGCGGTTGCCTTTGCCACCATCCTGGCCGTGGTTGCGGGTCTGACCCTGTCCGGCGCTTCTGCCGTGTCCCATGACCTGTACGCCACCGTGTTCAAGAACGGCAACGCCGACTCCGCCGCCGAACTGCGCGTGTCCCGCATCACTACGGTTGTGCTGGGTGTGATCGCGGTGGTCCTGGGTATTGCCTTCGAAAAGCAGAACATCGCGTTCATGGTGTCCCTGGCCTTCGCAATCGCCGCATCCGCCAACTTCCCGGTGCTCTTTATGAGCGTGCTGTGGAAGGACTGCACCACCAAGGGTGCGGTGATCGGTGGCTTCCTCGGCTTGATCAGCGCCGTGGTGATGACCGTGCTGTCGGATTCCGTGTGGGTCGCTACCCTCGGCAACCCGAAGGGTTCCGCACCGTTCCCCTACACCTCGCCGGCCCTGTTCTCGATGACCATCGGCTTCGTCGGTATCTGGATCTTCTCGCTGCTCGACCGCAGCCCGAATGCCCAGAAGGAGCGTGAGGACTTCGCTGCCCAGCTGATCCGTTCCGAGACCGGTATCGGCGCAGCGGCTGCGTCCAGCCACTAAGCGTTGTTTCCCGCCGGGCGCATGCCCGGCAACCGTGTGCCAACCCCGGCGCTCCGCAAGGACGCCGGGGTTTTAATTTGCGTGCCAGGCATTGGCGTGCCGAAATGGCGTGCGCGGCCCTGTGCTAGACTCAAGCGGATTTGTTTTGGGAATGTCGTCGCGCCCGTGAAAGCCCGCTGTGGCGGTGAGGCGCGCTGGAAAGGCCGGAGCCGGCCAGTCAGGAAAAAGACGGCGGGGGACAGAGCCGTCGGGCGGCCCGATCCCCCGAGGCGTGGTCCAGCGCAAGCCGGGCCGATGCCCCCAAGACCGAGTAAAAGGAGAACAGCAGGCCGAATATGCATCGGCCTGCTTACTTCAAACTTACACCTCTGCATCACATCGGGAGTGCCATGCGGATTCTGTTGGCTGAAGACGACCTGATTATTGCTGACGGTCTGTGCCGTGCGCTCAAGAAGGCCGGCTACGCGGTGGACCACGTTGCCAACGGCGCCGAAGCGGATACGGCGCTGCTGGGCCAGACCTTCGATCTGCTGATTCTCGACCTGGGGCTGCCCAAGTTGTCGGGCATTGAGGTGCTACGTCGTCTGCGTGCCCGAAAATCGGTGCTGCCAGTGCTGATCCTGACCGCCCAGGACGGCATCGAGGATCGCGTGCGCGGCCTGGATGCTGGTGCAGATGACTATCTGACCAAGCCGTTTGCGCTGCCGGAGCTCGAAGCCCGTGTCCGGGCCTTGACCCGTCGCGGTACTGGCCAGGCCCGCTGCATCGAGTACGCGCGCCTCGTCTATGACCAGGCCGACCGGGTCGTCAAGATCGATGGGCAGGTGGTTGAACTCTCGGCGCGGGAGGTTGGCCTGCTCGAAGTGCTCCTGCTGCGCGCCGGCCGGCTGGTGAGCAAGGAGCAACTGGTCGACCACCTGTGCGGCTGGGGTGAGGAAGTGTCGAACAACGCCATCGAAGTGTATGTGCATCGCCTGCGCAAGAAGCTCGAGCAGAGCGGTGTGCAGATTGTCACCGTACGTGGCCTGGGATACTGCCTGGAAAAACCGGATGTGGTCGCCTAGATGGCGCAAGGTGGCAGAGGATGCGTCCTCTGCCGACGGCAAGGCCTTCAATTCGCTGTTCGGCGAGATTCTCGACTGGATGCTTGCGCCACTACTGTTCCTGTGGCCGATCTCCATCATCGTCACCCATAACGTCGCCAACAGCATTGCCAATCAGCCCTATGATCAGGCCCTGGCGGTCAACGTGCGGGCCATCGCCCGGCTCGTCAAGCTGGAGAACGGCCAGGCCAAGGTTAATTTCCCGGCGCCGGCACGCCTTATCCTGCGGGCCGATGAGGACGATACGGTCTACTACCAGGTGATTGGCTTCAAGGGCGAGTTGCTGGCCGGCGACAAGGATATTCCCCAGATCAGCGTGCCCGAGAGCGTCGTGCCCGATCTGGTGATGTACCGGGACGAGTCCATCGCCGGCGAGGAGGTGCGTGTCGCCTACCAGTTCCTGCGCCCCATCGACAGCATGCCCAACCGGCTCGTGCTGCTGCAGGTGGCGGAAACGCGCAACAAGCGCAGCACCCTGGCGTCGCGGGTGGTGACCGGTGTGCTGCTGCCCCAGTTCGCGATCATCCCTATCGCGGTGATCCTCGTCTGGCTCGGACTGTCCCGTGGCATCGCGCCGCTCAACCAGTTGCAGCGCCTGATCCGCCGTCGCCGGCCATCCGATCTGTCGCCGATTTCGGTTTCCGGCGTGCCTGAAGAAGTGCGGCCGCTGATCGTCGCTTTCAACGAGATGATGGCGCGTCTCGAAGAGAACCTGCAGGCCCAGCAGCGCTTCATCGCCGACGCGGCCCACCAGATGCGCACGCCGCTGACCGGCCTGCGCATGCAGACCGATCTGGCTCTCATGGAAACCGACCCGCAGCAGATCCATCGCTCCCTGCTGCATATTTCCCAGAGTGCGGAGCGCGCGAGCCACCTGATCAACCAGCTTCTCTCCCTGGCCCGTGCCGAGGCCAGCTACGAAAAGATCTACGCTGTCGAACGGGTTGATCTGGAGGTGTTGTTGCGCAACATGCTCAGCGACTTCGTGCCGCGGGCCCGCCAAAAGAATATCGACTTCGGCCTCGAGACTACCGATGAGCCCCTGGTCATCGACGGCAATCCGGTGCTTCTTGGTGAGCTGCTGAAGAACCTCATCGACAACGCGATCAAGTACACCCCGGACGGAGGCTGTGTCACGGTGCGCACCATCGCCACCGAGCGCGCCATCGTCGAGGTCGAGGATACCGGCATCGGCGTGCCCGAAGGCGACCGGGAGCGGGTGTTCGAGCGCTTTTACCGGGTGCTTGGAAGTGCCGAGAGCGGCTCGGGCCTGGGCCTCCCCATTGTGCGGGAGATCGCCGAACTGCACCGTGCCAAGGTCAGCCTGATTCCCAATCCATCGGGCAAGGGGACCATTGCCCAAGTCGTGTTCCCGCGCAGCCGCCCGCTCTCGGATGAGGATTCGGCCGGACGCCCGGCTTTGCCGCGGGTGGCGTCAGAACACTTTCCGCCGGGCTGATCGAAAATAAAAGTAGAAAGTGCTTGACGCGCATCTGATGGCTTCCTATAATGCGCTCTCTTTCGGGGCCAGTTAGCTCAGTTGGTAGAGCAGCGGATTGAAAATCCGCGTGTCCGTGGTTCGATTCCGCGACTGGCCACCAAAAAATTCAAGTAAAAAGCCTAGCCTTAATCGGCTGGGCTTTTTACTTTTCAGCGCCTCGTCTGACGTTTTTCTGACGCCGATCCATGTGGTCGGCGTTTTTGCGTTCATGCCGGCGATGGCCTACTGGCTTGTCGCCTCTGGTGTGGTGTTCGGGATGCCCGCTTACGGTGACGGAAGCTGTTCGCCCGTTGCTACCGGCGAGCAGAACCACAGCTTGTTGCCTTCGCTGTCCAGGAAGCTGCCGACATTGAAGCCGTCGTCGTAGGTCTGGACCGGGTCGGAGATGCGGACGCCGCGGGCAGCCAGGGCTGCGGCGGTATCCGGCGCATGCTTGGTGGCGATGGTGATGCGGGGGTTGGGCTGATCCGTTGGGGTACCGTACCAACCGGATTTAAGCATCAGGATCGTCGTGCCGAGGAAATAGCCGACCTTCTGCATGCCTTCATAGGCGGGCTCGAGTCCCAGTGTTTCACTGTAGAAGCGGTGGGCGCGGTGCTTGTCGACGACCGCCAAGGCGATGACCTTGATACGCAGGAAGCCGAAGTCTGCGGCGGCCATCATGCACCTCCCTGGACGCGGGTCTGGAAACACCTCTTGGCGCCGCGTTATGGCTCCGCAAGGCTTACAAGCCCACTATAGACAGCCGCCGTGCATCTTTCCTACCTGGGCTTTCAGCGCTAAATGAGACCTTCGATCTGCTTGTAGAGCGCGAACCGTTCCTGCACGCCGACAAGGCCGCCGTTGATACGCCGGGTGATTTCCCGGAAATCTTCCAGGTCATCGTCGTCCGTCTTGTCGTCGGCGAGGGCGTTCAGCCCGTGGCTTTGCCAGAACCAGGCGGCACTCAGGGCGGCATACGCGGGCTGCTGAAGATACTCCGGGTGGCTGACCAGATCGACGCCTATGGCCTTGCCTGCCGCCGCGTAGTTGCTCTTGCCGGTGAGCTGGATGAGGCCCCGGCCGCGGTAGCGGAAGCCGTCGCCACTACTCACGTCGCCATTGCCGAGCCGATTGGCATATACGAAATTGCCCAGCTTTTCCTGGTTCTGCGCGTAAGGCATGGCGGCGGTAAGGGTGGGGAAGCGCTTGGGCCAGACTTTTACCAGCCGTGCCGCGCTGTAGTTGAGGGACTCGACGAGATTGCGGAACTGCCCTGACTCGTGCCCGGTCTGGGCCAGAAAGCTGCAGATGCGGTCACGGGTGTTGATCTCGTATTTGTCGAGGGCGGGGGCGAGTGCCTTGGCCCAGGCGTCGGGATCGGGGCACAGGGGAAAGACCTTCTTCAGCGCGCCGGCAGTTAGCATGATTGGTGCTCCTTGGGGCTGTTGCGCAGCGTTTTCAGGAGGTGCGGAGGCTGTCAATGCTGCGAGCGTAATGCCCCTCAGTTATAGACCTCACTTCGGGGTTTGCAAGAGCGCGTGCCGGGCGCGTTGGGCTTGCGGTAACGAGTCTGGGGGTTGATAACATGCGGGACTGGGGGGCGAGGTGCTTCCGCTGCGTGGGGTGCAGAATGGCATGAACAAGGTACTCTTCCTGCTGGGCTTGCTCGGGGCCGCATGGGGCGATGCGGCGATGGCTGACGTCACGACCCTGTGCCATGGCAGTGAGCGCACGATCTGGTCTTGTCGGGCTGGCGCTAAGCTGTACGCGCTATGCGCGTCCATGAACCTGGGGGAGGAGGAGGGCTATCTCCAGTACCGGGCTGGCGGGCCGTCGAGGGGGGCGTTCCGGTTTCCTGGGAGGCTGACGCACCCGCGCGGGCATTTCACCTTCAGCCTGCTGGCCCATGGGGCGAGCTTGGCATTCGAACGCGGCGCCTATCGCTACGAGATCACCGAGGACATCAAAGGGGACACCTCGATCCTGGTGAGCCTGCCACAAGGCCGAATGGTGGCCATTGACTGCGCCGATGCGACGCAGACCCTCACCGAGAACGCGACTATCGATCTATTCAAGTCCGCCGGTCTGGCGGAATAGCCGGACAAGACATGAACTTCGCGGGGCGGAGCTTTGGTGCCGAGATGCGCTGGCGCGTGCCGGGCGGGATGTTGCGTAGCGCCGTTCAGGCCGTGGAGGTGCCGCGTGCGCCATGCAGGTGGATGAGCCAGCTGCCGATGAGTAGCCCGCTGGCGTCGGCCATAACGTCCCAGGGATCACCGACCCGGTTGAGCGTGAAAAAGTGCTGGCTCAGCTCGATGAGCACGCCATACATCAGCAGGCCGGTGGCGATCCTGCGCGTGTGGTCAGGCCAGCCACTCCAGCCCAGCAGCATCAGCACCAGAAAGGCGGCGCAGTGCTCGAGTTTGTCCTGCCAGGAAAAGGCGTTGAACACTTCCGGCAGCGGGATCATCGCCATGATGAAGATGGCGATCAGGGCGACACTGAAGCTGGCTCGGGAAAGGGTGGGGGGGAGGATGGCTGCGTTGCTCATACGGATGATGCTGTTGTGCTAACTGGCACGCATTCTATCGTGTTGTGTCGGCATTCGGACGCCGGCCGGAGAACCATTCCCAGATGAGTCCGCCAGGGCTGTCCCGCCCGGTCAGCACAAAGCGAAGGCTGTGTTCGTTGAACAGGGTCAGGCCGAGTTCCTTGCGGGCGCTTTCAGTCCCGGCGAAGAGCAGGTGGTCGCCCGGCTGAAGGGTCTGATCCAGCTCGGGCAGCAGCTGTGCTGTCTGTCCGTCCCGTGCCAGCAGGAGTGGAATGCAGCCCAGTTCTGGGCGGTCGGTGAGGGGGGCCTTGAGTACGGATGCCAGGCTGGGTGCGGCGTCGCCGCGCATCAGCAGGCGGTGCAGCGCTGGCGCCTGGGACAGGTTCAGCTTGACGCTCCATACGGCGGGAACCGTCCATCCCAGCTTGCCGGTGAGTTTCTCCAGTACGGTTCGGGCCCAGGTGTCGTCAGCCTGCCGGACAGCCTGTAGGAAGGTGGCCAGCAGTGGCGTCGTCAGCGTGGCCAGGCATTCGTGGGCGATGATCTCGCTGGGTACCACTGAGAAATCCGGTGCCACAGCATTGAACAGGGTGCGATTGGCCACCTGGTTCTGGCGCACCACGGTGAACAGCCGGGGATTCATCGTCCGGGCGGTGACGACGATGGCCAGGTTGTCGATGTCGTTGCCCGTGGCGGCCACGATGCCGACGGCGTCGGCGATGCCTGCATTGTCCAGCGCGTCGCCGCAGGCGCCGTCACCTTTCACGCCGACGCGCGGTGGGGCGACGAAGACCTTCTTGTCGATGATCGTTAGCGGCAGCTCGGCCTTCTCGAGGGTGGTCGCCATGACTTTGCCGAAACTGCCGTAGCCGCATAGCACCCATTTGCCTTTCGGCGGCTCGCGGTGGCGGGTCAGTGTCGTGCCGGGCAGGCCGGTCAGCCACAGCAGCAGGTGGTAGGCCGACGGCGAGCGCAGGGCCAGGGACATGTACTCGCCGAATTTTTCGAAGGGATTGATGATATGGCGGGTGCCGAAGGACGCCATGTTAGCTGCGGTTTCCGCGTGCTCGGCGCGGCACAGGGCCGGGATGGATGGAGCCAGCAGGCGGGAGGATATGGCGATCGCCAGGTTGGTCGGGTCGTGGTCGGTCAGCGCAATGACGCCACGGCACTGGGGCTTGGCGAGGCCGGCGAAGACCAGGGTGTCGGGCACGCCGGCATCGGCGCACAGGGCTGGCATGTCGGCGGAGTAGCTCTGCAGTTCCAGGTCGGCGATCTTGCCTTCGTCCTTGTCGATGACGACCGCCCGGTAGCCCAGTTCGTCGAGAGCCTGGCAGATCATGTGGCCGGTTTCGCCGTAGCCGCAGACCAGAAAGAAGGCTTCCCGCAGGCGCCGCACCTGGCGCGCGAAGCGCTGCACGGCGAGGGCGCTGAGGAAGTTCTTGTCCTGCAGCATCGCGAACACGGTGCCCAGGGTGTAGGCCCAGCCGATCACGGACAGGTAGATGCAGATGGTTACCCACAGCCGCTGCTGTTCCGAAAAGGCGTAGGGAATCTCGCCAAAGCCGATCGTGGTGGCCGTGTAGCTGAGGAAATAAGTGGCGTGGAAGAAGCTCATCCGCTGCGGCACGCCATTGGCGTCCTGCGGACCGGGCACCAGCGTCAGTCCGAGGACCGACACCGCGAAGATCACGATCAGCGTGAGCAGCGGCGCGCGCAGGCGCCGCAGGACCAGAAAGATCGTGCTGGTGGGCGTGTTGTCCACCGGGCTCAGCGCCGCTGCATGATTGTCTCGGCGATGAGGATGATCACCGACACCACGTTGGCGAACAGTGCTCCGCCCGACAGGGAGACGATGCTCGACATGCTGGCGGCGGTAACCCCCGTGCCGGCCACATGGGTCGCGTAGCCCCACACCATGGCGGCGGCCAGCAACTGCAGGTCGGCCACCAGGCTGGTGGCCAGGTGCACGGCGCCGATCTGCGTCCGGTCGCCGAACTTGAGCACCGTGGCAATCAGGTTGACGACGATCGCCGCGAACAGCTCGTAGAGATCGTGGTGAACCGGGTTGTCGAGCTCGCCGATGAAGAAGCCGAAGTTCAGCGTGGCGGCAAAGACGATGAAGAAGCCGAAAATGACTTTTTCCAGGTTCATCGAAGGCGTCCAGGACGGGAATGAAAGAGGATGCTACACCGGCTTGAAGTTGGTATGGGGGCAGGGCGTCGGGGCCTGTCTGTGGGGGATTCCTGTGGGGGCGAATTCATTCGCCCCCACAGGAACAGAGCCTTACCCTGTGTTTTTTACACCTTCCGGTAAATCTCCGCGCCGCTCTTCACGAACTCGACGGCCTTGGTTTCCATACCCTTGCTGAGGGCCTCGTCTTCGCCGATGCCCTGCTTGGCGGCGAAGTCGCGCACGTCCTGGGTGATCTTCATCGAGCAGAAGTGCGGGCCGCACATGGAGCAGAAGTGGGCCACCTTGGCCGATTCCTTCGGCAGGGTCTCGTCGTGGAAGCTCTTGGCCTTGTCCGGGTCCAGACCCAGGTTGAACTGGTCGTCCCAGCGGAACTCGTAACGCGCCTTGGACAGCGCGTTGTCGCGGATCTGCGCGCCCGGGTGGCCCTTGGCGAGGTCGGCGGCGTGGGCGGCCAGCTTGTAGGTGATGATGCCTTCCTTCACATCGTTCTTGTCCGGCAGGCCCAGGTGCTCCTTGGGGGTCACATAACAGAGCATGGCGGTGCCGTACCAGCCGATCATCGCGGCGCCGATGCCGCTGGTGATGTGGTCGTAGCCGGGGGCGATGTCGGTGGTCAGCGGGCCGAGGGTGTAGAACGGGGCTTCCTTGCAGTGCTTCAACTGCAGGTCCATGTTCTCCTTGATCAGGTGCATCGGCACGTGGCCCGGGCCTTCGATGATGGTCTGCACGTCGTGCTTCCAGGCGATGTCGGTGAGTTCGCCCAGGGTTTCCAGCTCGCCCAGCTGCGCCGCGTCATTGGCGTCGTAGATGGAGCCGGGACGCAGGCCGTCGCCGAGGCTGAAGGCCACGTCGTAGGCCTTCATGATCTCGC
>NZ_JAYSDK010000063.1:0-9627 GCF_041914405.1 Zoogloea sp. | reverse complement strand
TCAACGCCGACGTGGTGGCCGGCAAGCTGGCCGAGGTGCTGAAGGCCGAGAAGCTGGTGCTGCTGACCAACACCCCGGGTGTTCTCGACAAGGACGGCAAGCTGCTGACCGGCCTGACCCCGCGCCAGATCGACGAGCTGGTGGCCGACGGCACCCTGTCTGGCGGCATGCTGCCGAAGATCGGCTCCGCCCTCGACGCCGCCCGCAACGGCGTGAAGAGCGTGCATATCATCGACGGCCGCGTCGAACACTGTCTGCTGCTGGAAATCCTCACCGACCACGGCGTCGGCACGATGATCAAGAGCAAGTAAAACTCCCACCTTTGCGGAACTCCGGGGCACAGCGGGCACTCTTCACATGCCCCTGGCCCCGGTTTCCGTTTGAACCTCACCCCATGCCCACCCACCAAACACGCCCTCTCGCCCTCGCTCTCTTCGTCGTCTGCAGCAGCCTGCTCGCCATCGGTCTCTATCTCCAGCACGTGAAGGGCATTGAGCCCTGCCCGATGTGCATCATGCAGCGCTACGCCCTGCTGGCCTGTGGGCTGATCGGCCTGGGCGCCGGGCTGCACAATCCGGCCACCAAGGGGCGCTACGTGTGGTCGGCCCTGCTGGCGGTCGCCGCCCTGGCTGGCGCCGGCGTCGCGGCGCGCCAGTCGTGGATCCAGTGGTATCCGCCGGAGGTCTCCGAATGTGGCCCCGGCCTGGAATACATGCTGGAGAGCTTCCCGCTGTCCTCCGCGCTGCCGATGATCTTCCGCGGCGCCGGCGACTGCTCGGTGGTCGACTGGACCTTCCTCGGCCTGTCCATCGCCAACTGGTCCTTCCTGGCCTTCGTCACCATCCTGCTCAGCCTCGCCGTGCATCTGCTGCGGCACCGCAAGTCCGCCACCTGATTCTGCGCCCCAGCGCAGGGCGATGCGCACCAGCCAAGTGCGCATCGCGCCCCTCCGGCACGCCCCTCCCCCGTTCATCCCCAGTGTTTGCCTGATCTGGGCGCAGTGGCACGGCCATTGCTAATAGCCATCCGACAAATGTGCGCATGAGGCAATAAAGACTTTGCCGCACTGCGCACTACCTGAATCCAGGTGCTTGCGCGCCGCCCCCGAGGCTGGCGACGCGGTTCGGCCAACGACGGCCCCGCCGCGATCAACGACGATCTCTCTCCTGCTCAAGGCTTACCCGCCCGCATCGGTCCTGTGTGCCCGATCCGGGGAGAATCAATGTCGGAGGAATCATGCGCAAACAGAAACTGGTCATGGTCGGCAACGGTATGGCGGGTGTCCGCACGCTGGAAGAGCTGCGGAAGATCGCCCCGGACATGTACGACATCACGGTCTTCGGCGCCGAGCCGCATCCCAATTACAACCGCATCCTGCTCTCCCCAGTGCTGGCCGGCGAGATGACCATCCAGGACATCATCCTCAACGACCTGCAGTGGTACGCGGATAACGAAATCACGCTGCACCTGGGCGCGCGGGTCACCCAGATTGACCGCCGCAACCGCTCCATCATCGCTACCGGCAAGGACGGCCAGCCGATCACCGTCGATTACGACCGCCTGCTGCTGGCCACCGGCTCGACCCCCTTCATGCCGCCGATTCCGGGCAAGGACCTGCCGGGTGTGATCTCCTACCGGGACATCAAGGACACCGACGAGATGATCGACGCGGCGTCCAAGTACCAGCACGCGGTGGTCATCGGCGCCGGCCTGCTGGGCCTGGAAGCCGCCAACGGCCTGGCCCTGCGCGGCATGGACGTGACCGTAGTGCATATCTCCGACTGGATCATGGAGCGCCAGCTCGACCGCACCGCCGGCAAGATGCTGCAGGCCGCCCTCGAAGCCAAGGGTCTCAAGTTCAAGATGAGCGCCCAGACCGCCGAGCTGGTTCAGGGCGAATCCGGCCGCGTCTGCGCGGTGAAGTTCAAGGACGGCAGCAGCATCCCGGCAGACCTGGTGTGCATGGCCGCCGGCATCCGCCCCAACGTCGAACTGGCCGAGAAGGCCGGCATCCACTGCAACCGCGGCATCGTCGTCAATGACACGCTGCAGACCTACGACCCACGCATCTACGCCGTCGGCGAATGTGCCAACCACCGGGGCACCGCCTACGGCCTGGTGGCGCCGCTGTTCGAGCAGGCCAAGGTGGCCGCCAACCACCTGGCCATGTATGGCATTGGCCGCTACCAGGGCTCGGTGACCAGCACCAAGCTCAAGGTCACCGGCATCGACGTGTTCTCCGCCGGTGACTTCTCGGGCGCCGAAGGCACCGAGGACATCGTCCTCCACGATCCCGGCATGGGCGTCTACAAGCGTCTGGTGTTGAAGGACGACAAGCTGGTCGGCGCAGTGCTGTATGGCGACACCAAGGACGGCGCCTGGTACTTCCAGTTGCTGAAGGACGAGCAGGACATCCACGACATCCGCGACAACCTGGTGTTCGGCAATTCCCACCTGGGCGACGTCGGCCACAAGGGCAACAGCCTGGCCGCCAGCATGCCCGACACCGCCGAGGTGTGCGGCTGCAACGGCGTTTGCAAGGGCACCATCGTCAAGGCCATCAAGGAACAAGGCCTCTTCACGCTGGAAGACGTACGCAAGCACACCAAGGCCTCCAGCTCCTGTGGCTCCTGTACCGGCCTGGTCGAGCAGATCCTCGCCTCAACGATCGGCGGCGCCTATCAGCCTGCCGACTCCAACAACAAGGCAGTGTGCGGCTGTACCGACCACTCCCACGGCGAGGTACGCAAGGCCATCAAGGACCACAAACTGCTGTCGGTCACCGAAGCGCAGAAATTCCTCAACTGGAAGACGCCCAACGGCTGCGCGACCTGCCGCCCGGCGCTCAACTACTACTGCCTGTCCACCTGGCCTCACGAAGCCATCGACGACCCTCAGAGCCGCTTCATCAATGAGCGCGCCCACGCCAACATCCAGAAGGACGGCACCTACTCGGTGGTGCCGCGCATGTGGGGCGGCCTGACCACTCCCGACGAGCTGCGCGCCATTGCCGACGCCGCCGAGAAGTACAAGGTACCGACCGTCAAGGTGACCGGCGGCCAGCGCATCGACCTGCTCGGCGTGAAGAAGGAAGACCTGCCCGCCATGTGGGAGGACTTCGCCAAGGCCGGCATGTGCTCCGGCCACGCCTACGGCAAGAGCCTGCGCACTGTGAAGACCTGCGTCGGGGCCGAGCACTGCCGCTTCGGCACCCAGCGCTCCATGGACCTGGGCGTCAAGCTGGAGAAGATGCTGTTCGGCATGTGGAGCCCCCACAAGGTCAAGCTGGCCGTGTCCGGCTGCCCGCGCAACTGCGCCGAGTCGGGCATCAAGGACGTGGGCGTGATCGGCGTGGATTCCGGCTATGAGCTGTACATCGGCGGCAACGGCGGCATCAAGACCGAAGTGGCGCAGTTCTTCTGCAAGGTAAGGGACGACGCCGAGGTCATGGAATACGGCGGCGCCTTCATCCAGCTCTACCGGGAGGAAGGCTTTTACCTGGAACGCACCTGCCATTACCTGGAACGGGTCGGCATGGAGCACATCAAGAAGCAGGTCCTCGAGGACGAAGGCAACCGCAAGGCACTCTACGAGAAGCTCCTCTTCGCACTGCAGAACTACAAAGACCCGTGGGCCGAGATCTTCGAAGACAAGAGCGGCGGCATCCACAAGCGTCAATTCGAGATCATCAAGGTTTGAGGAGCGCCCGCAAATGAGCGAATGGAAACGAATCTGCACCGTCAGCGACGTGCCGGTCCTGGGCTCCCGCGTGGTGCATAGCGAGGACGAAGGGCGCATCGCGCTGTTCCGCAACTCGGCCGACCAAATCTTCGCCGTACGCGACCGCTGCCCCCACAAGGGCGGCCCCCTGTCCCAGGGGCTGGTGCATGGCACCACGGTCACCTGTCCGCTGCACAGCTGGAAGATCCAGCTCGACGACGGTCAGGTCGTACCGCCGGACGTGGGCTGCGTGAAGCCCTTCCCGGTCAAGGTCGAAAACGGCGAGGTCTTCCTCCAGATCTAGCCTCACCAAGAACAGACAGTAGGGGCGAATTCATTCGCCCTCCCCCCATACATCGACGTCCATGGGCGAATGAATTCGCCCCTACATGGACGCCGCACATGCATCGACCACACTCAGAAAGCCGACGATCATGGACAAGAAATCCTTTCTCAAGGCCGGCCACACCCCCACCCTGCTGGCGGCCTTCCTCTACTTCGACCTCGCCTTCATGGTGTGGGTGCTGCTCGGCCCGCTGGGCGTACAGATCGCCAAGGATCTCGGCCTGACCCACGCCCAGAAGGGCCTGATGGTGGCCACGCCGGTGCTTGCTGGCGCACTGCTGCGCCTGGTGATGGGCGTGCTGGTGGATCACCTCAAACCCAAGATGGCCGGCGCCATCGGCCAGGTCATCGTGCTGTGCGCGCTGGCCTTCGCCTGGCACTTCGGCATCCACAGCTATGAAGAGACGCTGGTGCTGGGCCTCTTCCTCGGCGTAGCGGGCGCTTCCTTCGCCGTCGCGCTGCCGCTGGCCTCCCGCTGGTATCCGCCGGAACACCAGGGCACCGCGCTGGGCATCGCCGGTGCCGGCAACTCCGGTACCGCGATGGCCGCGCTGTTCGGCCCCGGCCTGGCTGCCGCCTACGGGTGGACCAACGTCTTCGGCCTGGCACTGATCCCGCTGTCCATCGTCTTCGTGCTCTACCTGGTGCTGGCCAAGGACGCCCCCGAGTGCCCGCCGGCCAAGTCCTTCTCCGAGTACCTGAAGGTGCTCAAGGACAAGGATTCCTGGTGGTTCATGTTCTTCTACTCGGTGACCTTCGGCGGCTTCGTCGGCCTGGCCTCGTCCCTGACCATCTACTTCAACACCCAGTACGGGCTCGACCCGAAGATGGCCGGCTTCTTCACCGCCGCATGCGTGTTCGCCGGCAGCCTGGTGCGCCCGATCGGCGGCAACGTGGCCGACCGCATCGGCGGCATCAAGATGCTCACCACCATGTACGCGCTGGCCGCCATTTTCCTGGCCATCGTCAGCTTCGACCTGCCAGCGGCCTGGATGGCCCTTGCCGTCTTCGTCTGCGCCATGCTGTCCCTCGGCATGGGCAACGGCGCGGTGTTCCAGCTGGTACCCCAGCGCTTCCGCAAGGAGATCGGCGTGATGACCGGTCTGGTCGGCATGGCCGGTGGTGTCGGCGGCTTCTACCTGGCCTCCAGCCTCGGCTACAGCAAGCAGGTCACCGGCAGCTATCAGTCCGGCTTCCTGATCTTCGCCAGCCTGGCCCTCGTCGCGCTGGCAGGCCTCACTGCCGTCAAGAGTCGCTGGCGCACCACCTGGGGCGCCTCGCACCTGACCAGCGCCAAGATCTGAGCGCCCTCTCCCTGCCACTCACTTGAACGGATCGGAACCGGGGCATACTCCCGGCTTCCGATCCGCGCCGTTGACGACCATGACCGCGCCCCGCCTCCTCGCCTCCCTCGGCTATTCGTCCCTCACCGGCCCCCGACCGCGCAACGAAGATTTCTGCGGCGCCGTCACGCCGGAAGGCCCGGAGCTCGACGCCAAGGGCATCCTGGCTGTGGTGGCGGACGGCGTCGGCGGCCACGCCAATGGCCGCGAAGCCTCGGAATACACCGTGCGCGGCTTACTCTCCGACTACTACGCGACGCCCGACACCTGGGCCGTCAACAAGTCCCTCGACACCGTACTAGCCTCCCTCAACCGCTGGCTGGTCTCCCACGCGGCGCGCACGCGGGAGGCTGCCGGCATGGCCACCACGCTGTCCGCCGTGGTGCTGCGCGGGCGCCGGTACTACCTGGCCCATGTGGGCGACTCGCGGATCTACCGGCTACGCGCCGGCAAGCTGGAGCAACTCTCCACCGACCACGTGTGGGAGCACCCGGAACTCAAGAACGTGCTGTCGCGTGCGGTCGGCCTCGACGCGCACCTGTCGGTGGATTACGCCGACGGCGAACTGGAAGCCGGCGACGTCTTCGCGCTGATGAGCGATGGCGTGTGGGGCCAACTCGGCGACCGCAAGATTGGCGACATCCTGCGCGCCGAACAGGACCCGCAGGACGCCGCCGCGCGCCTCGCGATGGGCGCCGAGGACGGTGGCAGCCAGGACAACTGCACGGCGCTGGTGCTGCGCGTGGATACGCTGCCGGCCGACAAGCTGCGCGACAACATCGCCCGCCTGCAGACCCTGCCGCTGCCACCGCGCCTGAAGATCGGCCAGACACTGGACGGCCTGACCGTGGACACGCTGCTACATGAATCCATCGCCACGCTGCTCTACCGGGTCAGTGACGAACAGGGCCAGCACCGCGTGCTCAAGACCCTGCGCCCGGAGCACGACGATCCAGAGGCCGCCGCCGCGCTGGCCCACGAGGAATGGCTGGCCCGACGCGTCAACGACAGCTGGTTCCCGCAGGTCATCCCCTACCCGCAGCGCAACCACCTCTACTACCTGATGAGTTGGCACGAGGGCGCCACCCTCAAAGCCCGGCTGGATAGCGGCCACCGTTTCGGCTCCGGTGAGGTGGTCGACCTCGGCGAGCGCATCCTGAAAGGCGTGGCCAGCCTGCACCGCTTGTCCATCGTGCACCGGGACATCAAGCCGGACAACCTGCACCTGGACGCCGAAGGCCGCCTGCGCATCCTCGACCTGGGCGTGGCCGCCTCCGACGCCACCGCTGAAGGCCAGAAGTTCGAGGAGATCAACAATCCCGGCACGCCCAGCTACATGGCGCCGGAGCTCTACGGCGGCAAGAGCGTGGCCGCCAGCGAGCAGACCGACCTCTACGCGGTCGGCGTGACCCTCTACCAGCTGCTGACTCGCAAGTATCCCTATGGCGAGATCGAGCCCTTCCAAAACCCCAAGTTCGGTGACCCGGTGCCACCGACCCGCTACCGCCCCGACATTCCCGACTGGCTGGAGGCCGTACTGCTGAAAGCCGTCGCCCGTGAACCAAAGGCACGTTTCGAAACCGCCGAGGAATTCCTGCTGGCCCTCGAACGCGGCGCCCGCCGCCCGCTGGTCGTGCCACGCAAGTCACCGCTGCTGGAGCGGGATCCGCAACTCGGCCTCAAGCTATTGGCCGCAACGTCGCTGGTGCTCAACGTCTTGCTGATCTACTTGCTGCTGGTGCGCTAATAGTCCAACGCACACCATGAATTTTCCGTGAAAGGTCGCGCCTGGGCGCCCAGCGCGCTACCATTTATCGCTTTACGCAAGGAGATAGCGCCATGCAATACGGCGAATTCGATGCCAATTCGTTGATGTACATCACAAACCGGCCCGAGCTCGTCTTCGTCCGAGGCAGTGGTTCCTGGCTTTACGACGAACAGGGCAAGGCCTATCTAGACTTCGTGCAGGGCTGGGCGGTGAACTGCCTGGGCCACTGTCCGCCGGAAATCAGCGAAGCCCTCGCCACCCAGGGCGCCCAGTTGATCAACCCGAGCCCAGCCTTCTACAACGGCCCGGCCATCGAACTGGCCGGCCTGCTGACCCGCCACTCCGTCTTCGACCGGGTGTTCTTCGCCAACACCGGCGCCGAGGCCAACGAGGGGGCGATCAAGCTGGCGCGCAAGTGGGGTCGCCTCAACCGCGACGGCGCCTACGAGATCATCACCTTCGAACACGCCTTCCATGGCCGCACGCTGGCTACCATGTCGGCCTCCGGCAAGCCGGGCTGGGACACCCTCTTCGCCCCACAGGTGCCGGGTTTCCCTAAGGCCAAGCTGAACGACCTCGACTCGGTGAAGGCCCTGATCGGCCCCAAGACCGTCGCGGTGATGCTCGAACCCGTGCAGGGCGAAGGCGGCGTGATCCCCGCCGAGCCCGATTTCCTGCAAGCCCTGCGCGAACTCACCCGCGAACACGGCCTGCTGCTGATCGTCGACGAAGTGCAGACCGGCATGGGCCGAACGGGCCGCCTGTTCGCCCACGAACACGCTGGCATCGAGCCAGACATCATGACCCTCGGCAAGGGCATCGGCGGCGGCGTGCCCCTGTCGGCCCTGCTGGCGCGTGAAGCGGTGTGCTGCTTCGAGCCTGGCGACCAGGGCGGCACCTACAACGGTAACCCGCTGATGTCAGCGGTCGGCGCGGCGGTAATGCGCCGCCTGACCAGCCCTGGCTTCCTGGATCAGGTCGAGGAAACCGGCCGTTACCTGGCCGCGGCCCTCAACGAACTGGTTACCCGCCACGGTCTAGTAGGCGAACGGGGCCAGGGCCTGCTGCGCGCGCTGATCCTCGACGACGAGCGCGGCCCCGCGCTGGTGAAGGGCGCCCTTGAGCATTCGCCCAAGGGCCTGCTGCTCAACTCGCCGCGCCCCAACCTGCTTCGTTTCATGCCCTCACTGACCGTCAGCATCGCCGAGATCGACGAGATGATCGGCGTTCTCGACACCCTGCTGCACGCCACCCGCAAGGCCTGACAGCACGCGCCCCGTCTCCGGACGGCCTCTTGCGAGGTCGTCCGGCTCCACATCGACACGTGAACATGCCTTTGGAAGGGGCTGGGCAACAGCGGTACAATGCTGATTTTCCGGCACAAAGCAGTCCAGAACCGTTGAGCCGCGGCCCCGGTCCTACTGTCTTGTCCTGAACCCACCCCCGCCCCGGCTTCGCCCCCGGCGCGGGTCGCGTGCTTCGACGACGCCTACCCCAGGCTCCGAAGCGCCCTGTTTTTCAAAGGAATTCCATGGCTCTCCAATGCGGCATCGTCGGCTTGCCCAACGTCGGCAAATCGACCCTCTTCAACGCCCTCACCAAGGCCGGCATCGCCGCCGAGAACTACCCCTTCTGTACCATCGAGCCCAACGTGGGCATCGTTGAAGTGCCCGATCCGCGCCTCGATGCCCTGTCCGAAATCGTCAAGCCGCAGAAGGTCCAGCCCGCCATCGTCGAATTCGTCGACATCGCCGGCCTGGTCGCCGGCGCCTCCAAGGGCGAAGGCCTCGGCAACCAGTTCCTCGCCAACATCCGCGAGACCGACGCCATCGTCAACGTGGTGCGCTGCTTCGATGACGAGAACGTCATCCACGTGAATGGCAAGGTGGACCCGCTCGCCGACATCGAGACCATCGTCACCGAACTAGCACTGGCAGACATGGCCGCCGTCGAGAAGGCCATCCACCGCGAGAACAAGAAGGCCCGCTCCGGCGACAAGGATGCCCAGAAGCTGGTCGCCATCCTCGAGAAGCTGCTGCCGCACCTCAACGAAGGCCAGCCGGCGCGCACCATGCAGCTCAGCGACGACGAGAAACTGATTCTCAAGCCCCTGTGCCTGATGACCCTCAAGCCTGCAATGTACGTCGGCAACGTGATGGAAGACGGCTTCGAGAACAACCCCTACCTCGACCGCCTGCGCGAGCACGCCGCCAAGGAGGGCGCTCCGGTCGTCGCCCTGTGCGCCAAGATCGAAGCCGAGCTGGCCGACCTGGACGACGAAGACAAGATGGCCTTCCTGGCCGACCTGGGCCTCGAGGAACCCGGCCTCAACCGCCTGATCCGCGCCGGCTACAAGCTGCTCGGCCTGCAGACCTACTTCACTGCCGGCGTGAAAGAAGTGCGCGCCTGGACCATCCACGTCGGCGACACCGCGCCGCAGGCCGCCGGCGT
>NZ_JAYSDK010000062.1:0-10605 GCF_041914405.1 Zoogloea sp. | reverse complement strand
CACCATTCGACAAAATAATTCTCGAGCAGGTGCCCAGTGCCCAGCAGACGATTGCTGACAGGCTACAACCGCTCTTGGTCTGCGCTATTCAGCCGCGACTGAAGAAGTGACGCCACGCGCTCAGATACCACGAGCGTCAACTTCATCGTCGCCCGGGTAGCGCCGACAAACAGCCGCCGCACAGCCTTTTCATCGAGCGCCTCAAAGTCTACCTCGGTCAGGATCACGCAAGGTGCCGCCCGCCCCTTGAAGCGCAATACGGAGTCCGTGAGGATGTCGCCCTCGGTCAGAATCGGATTGCCCAGCAGGTCGTAGCGCCCCGTCGGAGCCTTCAGCGAATAGGGGCCGAGTCGCGTGAATGGCGTCAGTGCCGAATGCTCACGCCCGCGATAGCTGATAAGCGCGATGTGTGAACGCTTGAAGCCCAGACCGATGGCACGGGTGACTGCGCTGACCGAGCGGGCCACCAGTTCGTCGGGCGTCGTGTAGATCAGGATCTCGATGTCCGACCCACTCAGCGGACTACCAGCCTCGACCGGATGTTCCAGCGGCAGCAATAGATTGAGGGACGCGAGGATGTCTTTCGGGCTGCGGTAATTGATGTCCGAACGCAGGGTCACCCAGCCCGGCAGCCGGACCTGCGGCAGGCCGTAGAGGTTTTGCATCGGATCTTCCAGCCACCAGGCGCGACCACCAGGGCGCAGGAAGCGCAGCAGATTGTCGGCCCAGCGGGCATGGAAGTCCTGCCCTTCGTCGATGATGATCTCGTCGAAACAATCGGCCTCATCCGGAACATACTTGTCCAGGAAGCCTTCCAGCCGGGTGAACGCGCCCTCACGGCTGAAATCCGGCACTTCGCCGGCCGCCTGACAGACACGATCCGCCAGCTGGTGATAAGTGAGAACCTGACCGCCCGGCGGAGCGATCAGCGCGATGTGGTCGGCCAGCGGCCGGTTGTAACAGATATAGAGCGGCTTGCGCCCGGCAGCGAGCGCATCCCGATAGACCGCCATCGCCAGCTGGGTCTTGCCCGAGCCGGCGGTGCCGATCACACGCAGGCGGAAGGGCTCGCACTCGATGCGCCGCGCCCACTCCGCTAAACCGCCGGCCAGCCGGGTATATAGTGCATGCGCCTCGCCAACGACCGCATGCACTTCCGGCACCAGTTGCAGCACGTCACCCAGGAAGCGGTGCAGCTTGTCCTTATAGAGAACCGATTCGCCCCGCGCCGGCAGGATGGAACGCACGGTGTGCGCCAGGTAATCCCGCTTGCTCGCATCGATGATGCGCGCCGGATCGATACCCGCGATGCCGGGCTGTTTCACAGTGTAGTCCGGGCAGAACAGCAGCGTATCGACCTGCGGCGACTCCGTCCCGCAGATCGCCCTCAGACGCTGGGTCAGCGCATCAACGGTCCGGGCGAGCTGCAGCGGCACGCTCTTGTCCTTCTGGGCGTAGCGCTTCACCAGGCCTTCCGGCGTCTCGGCCAGGAAGCCGGATTTCTGCTCGATCAGCAGCAGCTTGCCGGTCGGCCCGACGATCGCGAAATCGATCTCGCCAACGATGGCGTAATTACCCTGCTGGACCCGCGTCCAGTGCACGCCGTGATAAACGGTGTAAGTGTCGTCCAACTCCGCGGCAAGAATCGCCAGGGTTTCGATTTCGCGCTGGGCGGCGCCACTGGCCTTCAACTCGCGCCAGCCTTCGGGATGAATGACAGCCATATAGGGGATTCTCTCAATCGATTCGGAGCGGATTGCAGTCGAGCCATTCTGTCAGCCCTGCCCGGTGATTATCATGCGGCTCGCCACACCAGATGCAGCTCCTATACATATAGAAGCAGTGGCAAACGTAGATCCGCCTCACATGCAGATGCCCGGTTGATACCCATCAAGGCCGGGGGCCCCTCCCCACGGGGACAATGCCCAAAACCCTTCGGAAGGTGAGGCCATGTTCCGCATTTCGAGCTATATCCGCGAGATCGCCACCCCCACGCCCCTCGGCCCGCGCCGCTCGCCACCGGGGCCGGTGGTCATCTGGAACCTGATTCGCCGCTGCAATCTGACCTGCAAGCACTGCTACTCGATTTCCGCCGACAAGGACTTCGCCGGCGAACTCGACACGCAGGAGGTCTTCCACGTGATGGACGACCTGAAAGCCTTCCGCGTGCCGGTGCTGATCCTCTCCGGTGGCGAGCCCCTGCTGCGGCCGGACATCTTCGAGATCGCGGGCCGTGCCAAAGCGATGGGCTTCTACGTCGGCCTGTCGTCCAACGGCACGCTGATCGACAAAGACAATATCGATGCGATCGCCGCCGTGGACTTCGACTACGTCGGCGTCAGCCTGGACGGCATCCGCGCGACCCACGACAAGTTCCGTCGCCTCGACGGCGCCTTCGAGCGTTCGCTGGCCGGCCTGCGCCTGTGCCGCGAGCTCGGCGTGAAAATCGGCGTGCGCTTCACGATGACCCAGGACAACGCCACCGACCTGCCCGCCGTGCTGCAACTGGTGGAGGATGAAGGCATCGACCGCTTCTACTTCTCGCACCTCAACTACGCCGGGCGCGGTAACAAGAACCGCGCCGACGATGCCCACCACATCCTCACCCGCAAGGCGATGGATCTGCTGTTCGACACGGCCTGGGACTGCGAACGGCGCGGCCTCGACAAGGACTTCACCACCGGCAACAACGACGCCGACGGCCCCTTCTTCCTGCACTGGGTGCAACGGCGCTTCCCGCAGCACGCGGCCCATGTGGAAGCCAAGCTGCGGCAATGGGGCGGGAACTCCAGCGGCGTCAACGTGGCCAACATCGACAACCTGGGCAACGTCCATCCGGACACCATGTGGTGGCACCACACCCTCGGCAACGTCCGCGAGCGCAGCTTCGGCGACATCTGGACCGACCTGTCCGACCCGTTGCTGGCTGGCCTCAAGCAGTCGCCGCGGCCGGTCAAGGGGCGCTGCGCCGACTGCCGCTACCTGTCCATCTGCAACGGCAATACCCGCGTGCGGGCCCAGCAACTGACCGGCGACCCATGGCAGGAAGACCCCGGCTGCTATCTCGACAATGCCGAGATCGGCGTCGCCGACGGCGAGCGCCTGGAAGTGAAGCCATGGGTCCGGCTGCAGTCCGTGGCCTGACACTGTAAGCCGTAGGGGCGAATTCATTCGCCCAGAGTCGGCTGAACGAAGTCCGCGGGCGAATGAATTCGCCCCCACAAGGGACCGTAGCACCATGATCAAGCGTCTCATCCCCACCATCGCCCTCGCCGCGCTGGCCTTCACCACCCTGCCGGCCCGGGCCGGCGCACCGGAACTCTTCGCCCAGCACTGCGCCAGCTGCCATGGCACCAGCCGACTGGGCGCGATGGGGCCAGCCCTGTTACCGGAGAGCCTTGAGCGCCTGAAACGCAAGGACGCCGTCGCAACGATCCGCGACGGACGCACCGCGACGCAGATGCCGCCCTTCTCGGCGGTGCTGTCCGCCGCCGAGATCGACGCCCTCGCCGACTGGATCTACTCGCCGGTCAGCCCCGCGCCCACCTGGAGCGCCGCCGACATCCGGGCCTCACGCGTTGAGCCCTTCCCGCCCGGCAGCCTGCCGGACGCCCGCCAGGGTGATGTGGCGAAGGCCGATCCGATGAACCTGTTCATCGTCGTCGAGGCCGGCGACCACCACGTGAGCGTGCTCGACGGCGACCGCATGGAGCGCATCTTTCGATTCCCGTCCCGCTACGCGCTGCACGGCGGCCCCAAGTTCACGCCAGATGGGCGCTACGTGTTCTTCGCGTCCCGCGACGGTTGGGTCAGCAAGTTCGACATCTGGAACCTGAAGGTCGTCGCCGAAGTGCGCGCCGGCCTCAACACCCGCAACGCAGCCGTATCCAGCGACGGGCGCTACGTGGCGGTGGCCAACTACCTACCCGGCAACCTGGCCATCTTCGACGCCGACCTCAAGCTGCTCAAGCTCATCGACGGCCGCAACCTGAAGGGCGACGCCGCTTCACGCATCTCCGCGGTATACGACGCCGCGCCGCGCAAGAGCTTCGTGGTCGGCCTGAAAGACTTGCCGGAGATCTGGGAAATCTCCTACGACCCGGCCGCCAAGCCTTTCCACGATGGCTACGTGCACGACTACAAGATGGGCGAGGCGATCGCCACGCCCGGCTACCTCAACCCGCGCCGCACGCTGCTGGAAGAGCCCCTCGACGACTTCTTCTTCACCCAGGACTACACCAACGTGGTCGGTGCCAGCCGGGACGGACACGGCAAGGTGGTCAATCTCGATGTGCGCCGACCAATCAGCAACCTGGATCTGCCCGGCATGCCGCACCTGGGTTCCGGCATTTCCTGGCTACGGGACGGCCATCGCGTCGTGGCCAGCACCAACCTGAAGGACGCACGGGTCAGCGTCATCGACATGCAGAATTGGCAGACCGTCGCCACCATCCCCACGCTGGGGCCCGGCTTCTTCCTGCGCAGCCATGAGAACAGCCCCTACGCATGGGTCGACTCGATGATGAGCCCAACCGCAAGAGACACCTTGCAGGTCATCGACAAGCAGAGCCTGCAGGTCGTCGCCCAAGTCCGCCCCGAACCGGGCAAGACCTTTGCCCACGTGGAATTCGACCGCAACGGCCGCTACGTGATCGCCAGCCTGATGGAGAAGGAGGGTGCGCTGATCTTCCTCGACGCCAAGACTTTCAAGGAGATCAAGCGGCTGCCGGCCTCGAAGCCGATCGGCAAGTACAACCTGTTCAACAAGATCCAGCGCTCGGAAGGCACCAGCCACTAGTCCAGAGCCGTGCCGGCCTCCTCAACAGCCCAGACCCGCACGCTTGGCCTGATGGGCCTGCCGCTGCGCCGTCAGTTGCTCGATGGCCGCCTTTGAGCGGGGATCACGCAGCGCGGCATCCGCGCCGCGGATGACTTCCAGCAGTTCAGCGCACACCGCCGCCTTTCCGGCGGCATCCAGATTCTCCGGAATGTCAGGGCTCCCGGTGACCGGTGCCGCGGGCTCGGGCTGCGCGGCTCGCCGGACCGCCTCTGCGGCCACCGGCGCCTCTTCGCGGGGCTCGGCCTCCCGCCAGTTGTCCACGCCACCATGCGTGGACCAATACGCCACCACGCCCGTAATCAGCACCGCGGCGACCACTACGCTACCTTCCCTCATCGTCGGCTCTCGCTGCACAAGGCGCGGAATGTACCATTCTGGGCACACCACCGCCCGTGCGCTCCGCCACGCGAGCGATCTGCCGCTTGAGCGCGGTCAAGGCTTGCGTTTCCAGCAGGGGCCAATCTGTCATGCCCCCTGAGCTGCCCCCAAGCGGAGAAACACCATGACCGATGCCCTGCCCCCCGTCATCGTCGACGCCCGCGGCCTGATGCCGCCGGAGCCCCTCAACCTGACCCTCGAAGCCCTCGACACCCTGCCACCGGGCGGCGAGGTGATCCTGCTGATCTACCGGGAACCGACGCCGCTATACGACATTCTGCGGCGCAACGGCTACACCCATCGCACCGAGATGAACAGCGATGGCGAATTCGCGATCCACATCCGCCACGCCGCGGCCTGAGCGGCGGGCGGCGGCCTCAGTCGTGTTCGGCCAGGCGGGCGGCGTCGTGAATCACGATGTGCTTGCCCTGCACCGAGATCAGACCGGCGTCGGACAGCTCATGGAAGATCCGCGACAGCGTCTCCGGCGTCAGGCTCAGGCGCGACGCGATGACCTGCTTGCTGGTCGGCAACTCGACGTTGTGGGTGCCGTCCTTCGGCGCGCAGGGCGCGCTTTCAGCCAGCTGCAGCAGGTAGCCGATGACCCGCTGGGTGGACGAGCGCAGCGCGTAGGACTCGACGTCCCGCACCATGGTGTGCAGGCGGATCGACATGCCGGCCAGCAGCTTGCGCGCAAAGCGCGGGTCCTGCTCGATCTGCTCGAACACCGCCGACGCGCCGATGTGCAGCACCAGCGTGTCGGCCAGCGCCTCACCGAGCACCGGATAGGGCTGGTCGAGGAACATCACCGCCTCGCCGAAGCTCTGCAGCGGCCCGAGGATCTCGACGACCTTCTCGTTGCCCTGGGCGGACGTGAAGGCCAGCTTGATCTGTCCCCACACCACCAGGAAGAAGCCTTTCGGCAGATCGCCGCGCTGGAACAGGCGGTCGCCCTTCTGCAGGCGCTTCTCCCGCGTCGCCGCCGCCAGCTGGGCCAGATCCTCCGGCGCCAGTGCGCTGAACAGGGGCATCCGGCTGAGCAGGCCGGGAATATCGATCTTGTCGGTGGACATGGCGCGGATTCTCGTGTTGGGCGAAGTACAACACCAGATTCTAACCCTCTCTGTCCGCCCGGAAACCTCTGTACGGAGTCCTTACCCCTTTATGGATAAGCCCATTTCATTGCAGGCGCGCCCCACGGGTGCCGCACCTCAACCCACCGCCGAGCCCCCCACGTCGGGTACCGCGGTCCTCTTCGCCGCCCCCCACCGGTCGATGTTCCTGGCCGGCGCCGTGCAGACCCTGCTGGCCTTCGCACCGTGGGCGTGGGAACTACTGGCCCGCAACGGCCTTCTACCGCCCCCCGCCTGGCCGTGGCCGCCGGCTTGGGTACACGGCCTGTGGGCCGCCTACGGCATCTTCCCGTTCTTCGTGTTCGGCTTCCTGCTGACCGCCATGCCGCGCTGGCAGGGCATGCCCGACACGCCCGGCGCGGTGGCGCGCCTGCCGTGGCGGCTGCTGGTTGCCGGCTGGCTGCTGTTCGACGCCGGCCTGTTCGTCGCCACTCCAGCGCTGCGGGTTGCCGGGCTGGCGCTGGTGCTGGCCGGCTGGCTGTTGGTCCTGCGTGCCCTTTGGCCGGTGGCCTTCAAGCCGGAAGCCCAGCGCAAGCACGCGGGTACAGCCTGGTTCGCCCTCGCCGCCGGCGCGCTCGGCCTCGTCGCCTGGCTGGCTTTCGCGGCCGGCGGCGCCCCGCTGACGGCCCGCATCGGCATCTCCATCGGCGTCTGGTGGCTGCTCGCTCCGCTGTTCATGGTGGTCAGCCACCGCATGATTCCTTTCTTCTCGTCGTCGGTACTGCCCAAGTACGAACTCGTCCGCCCCGACTGGGCGCTGCTGGTGCTGGTCGGTGCCAGCCTGATCCACGGCCTACTGGCCATGGCCGAGCACGAAGCCTGGGCCTGGCCCGCCGACCTGGCCGCCGCCGGCACGGCCCTGTGGCTGAGCTGGAAATGGCAGTTCCGGCGCAGCTTCGCGGTGCGCCTGCTGGCCATGCTGCACATCGGCTTCCTGTGGCTGGGCATCGCCTGGCTGCTGGCCGGCGTGCAAGGTCTGCTGCACGCCTTTGGCATCACGACGCTAGGCCTGGCGCCGCTGCACGCCATGGCGGTCGGCTTCTTCGCGACGATGACGCTGGCGATGGTGTCCCGCGTCACCCTCGGCCACTCCGGACGGCCGCTGGTGGCCGACGAACTGACCTGGCGGCTGGCCCTCGGCCTCCACGCCGTCGCCGCGACACGAGTGCTGGCCGATGTGCTGCCCGGCGCCCAGACCGTGCTGGCGGCGGCTGCTGCGATTGGCTGGCTGATCGTATTCACCCCCTGGGTCGCCCGCCTGGTGCCGATCTACCTGAGCCGGCGCGCCGACGGCAAGCCGGGCTAGCCCCTGCGATCTCCGTTTTGCTGCGAGGCAGCGAAGCACACCATTTTCATGCGACCATGCGCGAGCGCGGGCGGCTGACATGCCGCCCGCGTGTCCCGAAACAACCGCGCTATCGACATGGAATTCCTGACCGACCCGCAACTGCTGATCGCCTTCTTCACCCTCACCGCGCTCGAACTGGTGCTGGGCATCGACAACGTGATCTTCATCTCCATCCTGGTGGACAAGCTGCCGCCCGCCCAGCGCGGCACCGCCCGCCGGCTGGGGCTGTTCCTGGCCATGTTCATGCGGATCGGTCTGTTGATGCTGCTGTCGTGGCTGGCTGGCCTGACCGAACCCCTCGTCACGGTGCTCGAGCATGGCTTCTCCGGGCGCGACCTGATCCTGCTGGCCGGCGGCCTGTTCCTGGTCTGGAAGAGCACCCAGGAGGTGCACCAGCTGATGGAAGGCGAGGAAGGCGAAGCCTCCAGCGCCGTGCAGGCCACCTTCGGCGCGGTGCTCGTGCAAATCATCCTGATCGACATCGTGTTCTCGCTGGACTCCATCATCACCGCCATCGGCATGGTCAATCACCTGCAGGTGATGATCGCCGCGGTGGTCGCCTCCGTAGGCCTGATGATGCTTGCCTCCGGCCCGATAGGCGACTTCGTGTCGCGCCACCCCACCGTCAAGATGCTGGCCCTGTCCTTCCTGCTGGTGATCGGCGTGGTGCTGATGGCCGACGCCTTCGGCCACCACGTACCCAAGGGCTACATCTACTCGGCGATGGCCTTCTCGGTGATGGTCGAAACCCTCAACCTGCGCATGCGCAGCCGCCAGGCCGCCAAGACCGAGCCGGTCAAGCTGCACGCCGCCTATGCGCGGGAGGAGAAGCAATGACGGCCCCCTTCGGGCCGCTGACTCCCGACTTCGTGCTGTCGGCGGTAGAGGCCACCGGCCTTTTCTGCGACGGCCGGCTGCTGACCCTGAACAGCTACGAGAACCGCGTCTACCAGGTCGGCATCGAGGACAGCGCGCCACTGGTCGCCAAGTTCTACCGTCCGGCACGCTGGAGCGACGAGGCGATCCTCGAAGAACACGCCTTCCTGGCCGAACTGGCCGAGGCGGAGATCCCTGCCGTGCCGGCGCTGGCGATCGGCGGACGCACGCTGCACCACACGGACGGCTTCCGCCTGGCCCTGTTCCCGCGCCGCGGCGGCCGCGCGCCGGAGCTGGACGACCCCGAAGTACTCACCTGGCTGGGGCGCTTCCTCGGGCGCATCCATGCCATCGGCGCCCGCCAGCCTTTCGCCCACCGGCCGACGCTGGACATCCGCAGCTTCGGCGAGGAACCGCGCGACGCACTACTGGCCTCGCCCTTCCTTCCGCCGGAACTGCGCGACACCTGGCTGTCGGTGGTGAACCAGGCCCTTGACGGCGTACGCCGCTGCTTCGATCGGGCCGGCGAGCTAACGCAGATCCGGCTGCATGGCGACGTACACAGCGGCAACGTGCTGTGGACCGACGACGGCCCACATTTCGTGGATTTCGACGACGCCCGCAACGGCCCGGCGATCCAGGACCTGTGGATGCTGTTGTCCGGCGACGCCCCGGCGATGGCGCGCCAGCTCGACGCGGTCCTCGAAGGCTACGAGCAGTTCGCCCACTTCGAGCCGCGCAGCCTCAACCTGGTGGAAGCCCTGCGCACCCTGCGCTTGATCCACTACGCCGGCTGGATCGCCAGGCGTTGGGACGACCCGGCCTTCCCGGCCGCCTTCAGCTGGTTCGACACGCCGCGCTACTGGCAGGACCAGATCCTGGCGCTGCGGGAGCAGGTGGCGCTGATGGACGAATCGCCGCTAGTGCGGCAGTTCTGAGCGGGAAAGAAGTCAGGCCGGCGCGGTCGTCTCCGGCGCCTTGAACTCACCGGACCGAAAGGCGTCGAGCATGCGCCGCATGCGTCCGGCGTCCTCATCGGTGAAGCCGCGCTTAAAGTCGGTCAGCACCAGCCGGGCGCGGGTCGGCCAGTTGCCGGGCGCGTCGTCGATGGCCAGCCATTGCGCGTCGCCGCCCTTACGGGCCAGCCACTGGTGCGCCTCCCGCTCGCGCAGGCCGTACAGTTCATCGGGCTTGCGCGGGAAGATCGTCGGCGTGGTGTCGATGACCCGCGGCCGGATGTCCTCCGAAAAGCGCGCCGCCAGCTTGGGCAGCGAGAACAGCGTGCGCCAGTCGGATGCAATGACGACCCGCGTCTCCGGGTAGTCACGCAGCACTGTCTCCAGCTCCGGCAGGCAACGGAAATCTTCCACCTCGCCCCAGGGATGGGTGACGCCGTCGAAGTCGAGGAAGACGTAAACCGGGTTCATCGCCCTAGCCGCCGAGCCAGTGAGTTTTCGATCAGGATTTGACGCATCGCAACAATGACGACCCAGAAAGCTGGAAACTAAGCGTTAATGAAAAACAGCCGTGTAACAGACACGCTAGACTATTCTAAAGTCAGCGATTGTTGCAGTGCGGTAAATTTTCTTATCCCTATGGAGCCCCTTTATGAAACCCATCATCAACCTCGAAGGCAAGGTTGGCCTGATCACCGGCATCGCCAACGAAAAATCCATCTCCACCGGGGTCGCCGAGGCCTGCATCGACGCGGGCGCCAAGGTCATCATCACCTACCAGAACGAGAAGACCCTGGCCTTCATCGAGCCCATCGTCAGCCGCCTCGGCGTCGAGGACGTGATGCTGCTCGACGTGACCAAGCCGGAGATCGTCGATGATGTGTTCGCCCAGATCGACGCCAAGTACGGCAAGCTCGACTTCGCAATCCACTCGATGGCCTTCGCCAAGCGCGACGACCTGCATGGCCGTGTGGTGGACACCTCCGCCGACGGCTTCGCGCTGGCCATGGACGTGTCCACCCACTCCTTCGTGCGCCTGGCCCGCAAGGCCGAACCGCTGCTCGAGAAGGCCGG
>NZ_JAYSDK010000061.1:0-12273 GCF_041914405.1 Zoogloea sp. | reverse complement strand
GCGCAGAAGGAAGAATGGCTGAAGCCGCTGGCCCGCGGCGAGAAGCTCGGCTGCTTCTGCCTCACCGAGCCCCACACCGGCTCCGACGCGGCGGCCATCACCACCCGCGCCGACCGCGACGGCGACCATTTCGTGCTGAACGGCGTCAAGCAGTTCATCACCACCGGCAAGCACGCCCACATGGCCATCGTCTTCGCCGTCACCGACAAGGCTGCCGGCAAGAAGGGCATCTCCTGCTTCCTGGTGCCGACCGCCACGCCGGGCTTCATCGTCGGCCGTACCGAAGACAAGATGGGCCAGCACGCCTCCGACACCGTGCAGATCATCCTCGAGAACTGCCGCGTGCCGGCCAGCGCCCTGCTCGGCAAGGAAGGCGAAGGCTACAAGATCGCCCTCTCCAACCTGGAAGCCGGCCGCATCGGCATCGCAGCCCAGAGCATCGGCATGGCCCGCGCCGCCTTCGAGGCTGCCATTCGCTACGCCAAGGAGCGCGTCACCTTCGGCGTGCCGATCATCGAGCACCAGGCGGTCAACTTCAAGCTGGCCGACATGAACACCCTGCTCGACGCCGCCCGCCTGATGGTCTGGCGCGCCGCCCCCCTCAAGGACGCCGGCAAGCCCTGCCTGAAGGAAGCCTCGATGGCCAAGATGTTCGCCTCCGAAGCCGCCGAGAAGATCGCCTCCGACGCCATCCAGATCCACGGCGGCGTTGGCTACACCAGCGACTTCCCGGTCGAGCGCATCTACCGTGACGTGCGCATCTGCCAGATCTACGAAGGCGCCAACGACATCCAGCGTCTGGTCATCGGCCGCTCCATCGCCGCCGAATAAAGCCCGGCATCAACCCGCGACGGCCCCCGATCTCGCGCGGCCGGAGCGCACCGTACTCAATTACGGCTGCGTTCCGCCTCTCGATTTCGGGGGCCGCGTTGCGACTGCTGCGTATACCCGCACAAGAACCAATCAGGAAGGAGACAACATGGGTCCTCTCCACGGCGTAAAAATCGTCGAATTCGCCGCCCTCGGCCCCGCCCCGATGGGCGCCATGATCCTCGCCGACCTTGGCGCCGAAGTGGTGCGCATCGAACGCAAGCCGCCCCCCAACGCCAAGCCCGGCTTCGAGATCTTCGATCCAAAGCTGGACATCCTCAACCGCAGCCGCCGCGTGGTGCGCCTCGACCTCAAGAAGCCCGAGGGCCTCGACGCCGCGCGGCGACTCGTCGCCGGCGCCGACATCCTGATCGAGGGCTTCCGCCCCGGCGTGATGGAGCGCCTCGGCCTCGGCCCCCTTGAGAGCCTGGCCGCCAATCCGCGGCTCGTCTATGGACGCATGACCGGCTGGGGCCAATACGGGCCCCTGTCCCAGAGCGCCGGCCATGACATCAACTACCTGTCCCTGTCCGGTGCGCTGCATGCGATTGGCGAAGCCGGTGGCAAGCCGGTCGTGCCCCTCAATCTGGTGGCCGACTGCGGCGGCGGCGCCATGCTGCTGGTCGTTGGCGTGCTCGCCGCCTTGACCGAGGCACGCAGCTCCGGCCACGGCCAGGTGGTGGACGCCGCGATGACCGACGGCTCCGCGTTGCTGATGAGCATGATGTACACGCTCAAGGCCATGGGCCAATGGTCGCAGCAGCGCGGCACCAACCTGCTCGACGGCGGCGCCCCTTTCTACGACACCTACCGCTGCGCCGACGGCAAGTACATTTCCATCGGCCCCATCGAACCCCAGTTCTACGCACTGTTCCTGCACAAGGCCGGCATCGACGACCCGGACTTCAACCAGCAATGGGAGCGCAGCCGCTGGCCGGAGCTCAAGACGCGCCTCGCCGCCCACCTTGAAACCCGCAGTCGCGACGCCTGGTGCGCGCTGCTGGAAGGCAGCGACGCCTGCGTGGCTCCGGTGCTGGACATGGACGAAGCGCCCGAACACCCGCACAATCGGGCTCGCGGCACTTTCATCGAGGTCGGCGGCGTCGTGCAGCCGGCCCCGGCCCCACGCTTCAGCCGCAGCATTCCCGCGCAGCCCCGTCCGCCGGTCGTCGATGGCGCCGGCGAGGACGTGCTCGCCGACTGGGGTTTCACCCCGGCGGAGATCGACGGGCTGCGCACGGCGGGGGCACTCTAATAAAACAGCGACAACAGGAGAACCAAGTGGAATATCAGAACATTCTCGTCGAGACCCGCGGCAAGGTCGGCCTGATCACCCTCAACCGTCCGAAGGCCCTCAACGCCCTCAATGACGCGCTGGTGGACGAACTGGGCGTGGCCCTCAACGGCTTCGAGTCCGACGAGAACATCGGCTGTATCGTCATCACCGGTTCCGAAAAGGCCTTCGCCGCCGGCGCCGACATCACGATGATGGCCAACTTCAGCTACATGGACGCCTACAAGGGCGACTACATCACCCGCAACTGGGAACGCGTGAAGACCTGCCGCAAGCCGATCATCGCCGCGGTGGCCGGCTTCGCCCTCGGCGGCGGCTGCGAACTGGCGATGAGCTGCGACATGATCTTCGCCGCCGACACCGCCAAGTTCGGCCAGCCCGAAGTCAAGCTGGGCATCCTGCCCGGCGCCGGCGGCACCCAGCGTCTGCCCCGCGCCGTCGGCAAGGGCAAGGCCATGGACCTGTGCCTGACCGCCCGCATGATGGACGCCGCCGAAGCCGAGAAGTCCGGCCTCGTCGCCCGCGTGATCCCCGCTGACCAGCTGCTGGACGAAGCCCTCAAGGCGGCCGAGACCATCGCCGGCTACTCCCTGCCGGTGGTCATGATGATCAAGGAATCGGTGAACCGCTCCTTCGAGAGCAGCCTCAACGAAGGCCTGCTGTTCGAACGCCGCGTGTTCCATTCCGCCTTCGCGCTGGACGACCAGAAGGAAGGCATGGCCGCCTTCGTCGAGAAGCGCAAGCCGGAATTCAAGAACCAGTAAACGCTGGCTGCACGGCATGAAAGGAAAAGGGGCCTCACGGCCCCTTTTCCTTTTCCAGCTTCCACGCGGCAAGAACGTCCTGGTGGGACGGCCCCGTGGGGACGAATTCATTCGCCCATCGCAGCTTGAATGAGCTCTGCGGGCGAATGAATTCGCCCCCACAAGAGGTTTGTTCGGCACCTTAGTGGCCGTGCAAGCGCCGCCTACGCCCCAGCAAACCTGCCTCGATTTCGCCCAGCTTTGGTACCCTGATCGGGATTGACGTCGCCCTGATGGCTTCTCGCGTCATCGTCGCGCCGACAGAATTGCCCTATTGCCCGTTTCAGGCAAGTTGTTCAGTAACTCCTTGGTCACCGACCGCACGGACGCCCGGGACCACACAGATATAGGTTTGATGAATGAAATCGTTTCCTGACAAGCGTGCGCTGAGCACCGACAACGTTCACTCCGACCGCCGCTTCGGCGTCGAGCACGGTGGCATCCACAAGCCGATCCACACCTCAGTGCAATACGGCTTCGATCGGGTCGAGGATCTGATCGGCGCCTTCCAGGGCACCTACAAGGGCGGCTACCAGTACGCCCGCCAGGGTACGCCGACCACGGCCGCCCTCGAAGCCAAGATCACCGCCTTGGAAGGTGGCGTCGGCACGGTGTGCTTCGCGACCGGCATGGGCGCCATCTCTGCGGTCTTCCTCACGCTCCTGCGCGCCGGCGACCACCTCGTGGCAAGCCGCTACATCTTCGGCAACACCAACAGCCTCCTCGGCACGATGGAAGGCCTGGGCGTCGCGGTGGACAAGGTCGATGCCTGCTCCGTCGAGGCCGTCGCTGCCGCCATCCGGCCGGAGACACGCATGGTCTTCGTCGAGACGGTCGCCAATCCGCGCACCCAGATCGCCGATCTGGAGCGCATCGGCGAGCTGTGCCGCGAGCGCGGGCTCATCTATGTGGTCGACAACACCATCACCTCCCCGGCACTGTTCCGGCCCGCCGCCATCGGCGCCAGCCTGGTGATCAACTCGCTGACCAAGACCATCGCCGGCCACGGCGAAGCGCTCGGCGGTGCCGTCACCGATACCGGCCTGTTCGACTGGACACCCTACCCGAACATCTTCCCCCCCTACCGCAAGGGCGATCCGAAAGCCTGGGGACTGGTGCAGATCCGCAAGAAGGGCCTGCGCGACACCGGCGCGACCCTATCGTCGGAGCAGGCGCACCGCATCAGCGTCGGCAGCGAAACCCTCTCGCTACGCGTGCAGCGCGCCAGCAGCACGGCGCTGGCGCTGGCCCAGTGGCTCGAACGCCACCCGAAGATCGATGCGGTCCACTATCCCTTCCTGCCGTCGCACGCCCAGCACGAACGCGCCAAGTCTCTCTTTGCGGCGGGCTCGTGGCTGCTCAGCTTCGAGCTGAGCGACCCGACGACGCTGGTCGAGGTACTCAACCGCCTCAGCCTGCCGATCAAGGCCACGGGCCTGGGCGACACACGCACCCTGATCATCCCGGTCGCCCCCACCATCTTCTGGGAAGCCGGCCAGGAAGCGCGCGCCGCGATGGGGATTGCCGAAGGCCTGATCCGCCTGTCGGTCGGTCTCGAGGACGAAGCCGACCTGATCGCCGACTTCGAGCGCGCGCTGGCGTAACACGGCCCGGCTGACTCAATCGTCCAGCCGTTCACGGAGATCAGCCGCCCACTGGAAACAGGGGGCGGCGATCGTCCGTGGATCTTCAGGGTTTATACGCAGACCAATTCGTGCGCTGATCACGCACGGCCTGCCACCCTGCACTGTGGTGCTGCTGGCCTTGTGGGGGCGAATTCATTCCCCCGCGGGCTTGATTGAACTGGCTGAGGGCGAATGAATTCGCCCTCACGATTCATGAGGCGGACGGTGCCTTACTTCACCTCCAGCACACTGTCGTCCCACTTGTCATGCTTTTCCAGCCCGAGCAGGTTGGCGACCGTGGCCGCGATGCTGGACAGGCCGGCGGTCGGGGTCTGCTTGAGGCCCAGTTTGCCGCCGCTGACGTTGTCGTAGAGGATCAGCGGTACCGGATTGAGGGTATGGGCGGTCTTGGCCTTGAAGGAGCCGTCCTTATTGAGGGCGGGCTGCTTGGTCTTCTTGTCCAGCTCGAACATCTCGTCCGCATTGCCGTGGTCGGCGGTGATCAGCGCCACACCACCCGCAGCGTCGATGGCCGGCAGCAGGCGCGACAAGGCCAGATCGACGGCCTCGATGGCGATCGCCGCGGCCTGGAAGTTGCCGGTGTGGCCGACCATATCGCCGTTGGCATAGTTGCAGCGCAGGATCTTGTACTGGCCGGACTGCAGCGCGGCGATCAGCGCATCGGTGATCTCGGCGGCCTTCATCCACGGACGCTGCTCGAAGGGCACCACGTCGCTGGGGACTTCCTGCCAGGTTTCGCCGTCGAACTTGCCGGAGCGGTTACCGTTCCAGAAGTAGGTCACGTGGCCGAACTTCTGCGTCTCGGAGCACGCGAACTGGGCCAGGCCAGCCTTGCTGAACCACTCGCCGGAGGTGTCCTTGATGGCCGGCGGGGCCACCAGGAAGCGCTTCGGCAGCTGCAGGTCGCCGTCGTACTGGAGCATGCCGGCATAGGTAACCTTGGGGTGGCGCACGCGGTCGAACTTGTCGAAGTCGTCCTCGACGAAGGCGCGGGTGATCTCGATGGCCCGGTCGCCGCGGAAGTTGTAGAAGACGACGGAATCACCGTCCTCGATGGTGCCGATGGGCTTGCCACCGTCAGCAATGACGAACTCCGGCAGATCCTGGTCGATGGTGCCGGGATTGGCGGCCCGCAGGCCGTGGATGGCCTCGGTGGCGTTGGCGAATTGGGCGCCTTCCCCGAGCACATGGGTCTTCCAGCCCTTGGCCACCATCGGCCAGTTGGCGTCGTAGCGGTCCATGGTGATGTACTGGCGGCCGCCGCCGGAGGCGATGCGGGCGTCGAAGCCGTCAGTGCTGATTTCGGCCAGGAAGGCTTCAAAGGGCACCACGTATTCCAGCGCGCTGGTCTCGGGCACGTCGCGGCCGTCGATGAGGGCGTGGATGCGCACGGTCTTCACGCCTTCGGCCTTGGCCTGCACGACCATCGCCTTCAGGTGGTCGATGTGGCTGTGCACGTTGCCGTCGGAGAACAGGCCGATGAAGTGGATCACGCCACGCCCGCTCTTCGCCCCGGCAACGATTTCCTTCCACGCGTCACCCGCCCAGATCGCACCGTCGGCGATCGCGTTGGCCACCAGCGCAGCCCCCTGCGCATACACCTGGCCGGCGCCGATGGCGTTGTGACCGACCTCGGAGTTGCCCATGTCGTCATCGGACGGCATGCCAACCGCGGTGCCGTGGGCGCGCAGGGAGATGTTCGGATACTCGGCGAACAGGCGGTCGAGGGTCGGCTTGCGGGCAGCGGCAATGGCGCTGCCCGCATCGTTCTTGGGCAGTCCGTAACCGTCCATGACGATCACGACGACCGGCCCGGCCACACCGGGGAAGGTGGGGAATTTCTGCAGCATGTTCACTTCCTTGATGAAAATTCTGGGACTGCGTCAAGCCCCGTCACTGTGCAGGACGGGCATCAGCACATCAATCTCGGCGGCACTTTTCTTGGGGCCAGCGGGCGCCAGGTCGGCATAGACAGACAGATCCTCGGTGTTGGGACGTCCCACCAGTGCCGCCAGCTCGGAGAACCGCAGACCCTGACGTACCAGCCAGGCGGTGCAAGTATGCCGCAAAGCCTCCGGGGTGATGCTTGCGGCATTCGCCAGACCACCATCGAAGGCGGCGCAGGCAAGCATCGACTGGATGTCCGCGGCCGCCAGGGCCGCCCCGCCCGCCCCCTGCAGCAGCGGTGCGTCGGCGGCCCGCCCCCCCGCCGACAGCTCGCGCAGCAGCCAGGCTGGCGCGGGGACGCTGCGGGCAGCGGCACCACCAACGTTCAAGGTTCCGGCAACGGCATCCAGGTCAGCCACCCGCAGAGCCAGCGCCTCCTCGGTGCTCAGGCCGAGCAGCAGCACCGCCACGGCGCTGCGGGCCTCGCCGGGCGCCGCCGCCAGCAGCGCGGCCAGTTCGTCCTGGCGCAGCTCACGCAGGCTCGCCGCTGCGGCTGCGGGCAACAGACCGGCGGCGGCCGCGGCACCGGCCGGCGGCAGGCTGGCGATCTGGTTCGGTGGCAGCATGCCCGGCGACACGCCACCCGGCAGAACGCCACCCGGTAGCCCCCACGGCTGGGGGATGATGACCGTGGTGTTCTGCCCAGTCTTGGCCGGCGGCTGGCGGTTGAACAGTTCGACGAACCAGATCGCCAGCAAGCCCAGGCCAAAAGCCAGCCCGAGAACGATCAGGCCATCACGCAGGTAATCGGGGCGGAAGGGCGACTGGGGCACGTTAGCGGCCTCGACCAGGTTCAGGGACGGCAGGCGGCTGCGCTCGCTGGCCTCCATCCTGGCCAACCGCTCCAGCGCCTCCCGGCCGGCCTTCTCGATCTGCGCCAGGTCGTCCTCCAGGGCTTTGACTTGCACGAAACGCTCCGAGAAATTCTGGATCGAGCCACGCTGGGTATTGATCTGCGCCTGCAGGCGCTCGGCGGTGGCGCGGGCACTCGCCACGTCCTCCTGGGCAGTCGCCAACGCCGTCTGCTGGCTGCTGCCCCGCTGGCTCTCGATCTGCCGCTCCAACTCGGAGATCCGCGAGCGCAGTGCGCGGGCGCGGGGGTCCATGCTCAGGAAATTCGCCGTATATGTACGCTCGAGCTCCCGGTATTCCTCGCGCAGCTGGGAGAGGCGGGTCTCCATCCCGGCCAGCGCCGCATCATCCTTTGAATTGCTTCCCCACTGGCCGGACTCGATGCGCTCCTTCAGGGCCCTCAGGCGGGCTTCGGCAATCGCGACCTTTTCCGTGGCGACGCTGAGGGAGGTGCTCAGGCCCTTCATCTTGGCAACCGCCTCGTTCTCGTCGCGCTCGGGGGACACCACCCCGTTCTTCGCCCGGAAGGCGTCCAGTCGGGAGCGCCGGTCGATGGCGGCCTTCGACAGCGCGGCGGCCTCCTCCCGCGCCCGGGTGAGTCCTTCGCTGGCGGCGGCGCCGAAGGACGCCTTCATCTCATCCTTGTACTGCTCGATGAGGGTGTTCAGCACGGCCGCCAGCAGGTCGGGCTTGGGGCCGATGGCCTGCAGTTCGATGACACCCGTGCCCTCCACCGGCTCGACGCCGATCATGCTCTGCAGCTGAGCGGCCGGGTCGCCGGCGGCCAGCGGGCGCCCGTTGTCGGCCAGCGCGTGGGCGACCTTATCGAGCAGCGGACGGCTGGTCAGCACCTGCACCTGGGTCAACAGGTCCGTCTGGCCAGCATCGGCGCCTGCCGGCGCGGAGGCTGCCCGCGGCACATCGGTGCCGGCGGTGAACTGCACGCGGGCGGTAGCCCGGTACTCCGGCGCCCGCGTGAAATTCCAGATCAGGCCAGGCACCAGCACCAGCAGGAAGACCAGAGAAAAGACCCGCAGGCGGCGCAGGTTGCTGCGCCGGGTCGCCTGCACGCCGTCGCCATCCGGCGTGATGTCGAGTTCAAGGAAGGAGCGCAGGGCCGACACGATCTGCATAATGGGATCACCCACAAGTGGTCAACAGGGCTCCGGGCCGGGGCGCGGAGAAAATCGAGCGCGAATATTCGGCGCCGCCGGAGCGCCGGTCAAGCCATCACGTCACGGTGCGGGATTTTGCCGCCACCTGCCCGTCGGGCCGGGGGCGAAACTGCCGCCGGTCACGATAGTAATCCTCGCGTTCACTGTCCGGTGTGACACCCGGGATGCCAAGCAGGGGCAGCGGCCGCAGCAAGCGGGGCGTCAGGGCGCCAGCAACTGCGGTGAGATGCGCGGCCAGCCAGACGTCCGCCTCGGCCTGGCGCTGCGCCGCCGGAAGCGCCAGCCAGCCTTCATCCACCTGCCGGTAGATGACCTTTGCGCACAGGCCGGTAAAGGGCGCGCGCAATTGATCCCAGCTGGCGTGGCCGAAGACCAGGAAGCGGGTGCTCTCCGCGAGGTGCCGGCGACGGCGCCAGAACGCCTCTTCCCACTCATGGTCGGCCAGCAGTTGCAGGATTTCAGCATCGGAACCGACCACCAGCACGCCGCACTCGTCGAACTGGGTCAAGGCGTCGCGCAAGGGCCCGCGCCCCACCAGCCCTTCCGCCGCGCGGGCCTCGGCGGCCTGCAGGTGCAGCCGGTTGCAGGCGGACTTGCTGCGGGGCCAGACGCACCAGGCCAGCGCATTGAAGAAATCGTGCCAGTCGTCGGGACGGGTCGGCACCGCGTCGTGACGGGCCACGTAGTCCTCGTAGGCCACACCATCCGGGGCCGCAATGAAGCGCAGCGGACGCAGCCCCGCGTTCGCGGTGGCTTCGGCGTAGAGGGCATCGAGTTCGGCCAGCCGGGGCAAGCCCGGCGCCGTGAAGCGTGCCAGCAGAGGAGCGATGCCGTCGAACAGTGGGCACCGGGCGAGAGCCGCCGGTACGTCACCGGCACTCATTCGGTGGCAGGCTTGATCGGCTTGGACGCGGCCTCCGCCTCGACGAAGGTCAGCGTGTCGTTCTTGCGCGTGAAGGTGCCGACCAGCCGCCCGGGCGGCTCCTCCGGGGGATCCTCCCAGCGCTGGAACTGGCACTTCTCGGTACCGGCGAGATACCAGTTCTTGCCCTGCTTCAGGGCCCACAGGTAGTCGCCAGCCTCGTAGACCTCCATCTTCACGGTGCCGGCGACGCCCGGCTTGATCTCGTAGCGACGCATGCAGGTGGGCATGCGCGACACGACGATGGACTGGGCCACCTCATCGCTCCAGAACCAGCGCTGCTCGCGCAGCAGAGAGATGGAGTGATCCTTGCCGTCGATGAGGAAGGCGATGCCGTCGTTCTCGCAGGCGGAGAGCAGCGGAACGGCGGCGAGGATCAGCAGCGTCTTGAGGGCAGAGGTCGCGCGCATCGTCGTGTCGGGAAAGGACTCAGATCAGTTTCCAGTGGATCTGCTCGCCACCGCGCAGCGGCACCAGCGGGTCGCCCGGCAGGTAGTCGAGGCCGGCCGGCACGTCCCAGCTTTCCTTGGCCAGCGTGATCGTGTCGGTGTTGCGCGGCAGTCGGTAGAAGTCCGGGCCGTTGAAGCTGGCGAAGGCTTCCAGCTTGTCCAGCGCACCGGCCTGCTCGAAGGCTTCCGCGTACAACTCGATGCCGGCGTGGGCGGTGTAGCAGCCGGCGCAGCCACAGGCAGACTCCTTGGTCGTCTTGGCGTGGGGCGCCGAGTCGGTACCGAGGAAGAACTTGGTGCTGCCGGACGTGGCGACCTTCACCAGCGCCTCGCGGTGGGTCTCACGCTTGAGAACCGGCAGGCAATAGTGATGCGGCCGGATGCCACCGGCAAAGATCGCATTGCGGTTGAGCAGCAGGTGGTGGGCGGTGATCGTCGCGCCCACGTTGGCCCCCGCTTCGCTTACAAACTGCGCCGCGTCGGCCGTCGTGATGTGCTCGAAGACGATGCGCAGGGTCGGGTAGCGCGCTGCAAGCGGCGCCAGTACGCGATCGATAAAGACGCGCTCGCGATCAAAGATATCAACGTCAGCATGGGTCACCTCGCCATGAACACAGAGAACGATGCCCGCCTCGGCCATCCGTTCGAGCACCGGATAGACCTTGGCGATGTCGGTAACGCCCGCGTCCGAGTTGGTCGTCGCGCCAGCCGGGTAGAGCTTGGCGGCGGGAATGAAGCCGCTGGCGGCGGCCTTGTCGATCTCTTCGGGCTTGAGGCTGTCAGTGAGGTACAACGTCATCAGCGGCGCGAACTTGAGGCCGGCCGGCACAGCGGCGAGGATGCGCTCCCGGTAGGCCGCCGCCTGCTCCACGCTGGTCACCGGCGGCTTCAGGTTGGGCATGATCAACGCACGGCCGAAGCGGCGGGCGGTGTCGGGCACCACCGCGGCCAGGGCGGCGCCGTCGCGCACGTGCAGATGCCAGTCGTCGGGGCGGGTGAGGGTCAGGTTCGGCATGGCGAATTTCCGTCGGCAGATGACTAATTCACCATTTTAGCAGCCCGCCCCGGCCGCCTGCCGGTTTCAGCCGCGCTTGCGCCCGGTGAGCATGGCCCGCACGAGGTTCTCTTGCTGCAGGCGACTCATCACCACCACACCGGCCAGATGCACGGTGACGCAGCCGAGCAGCACGTTGGCCAGCCCCTGGTGGAGATCGATCAGCCAGTCATCACCCCAGAAGGCGTCGAGACGGGCCATCCAGCCGGTCACGCCGAGCGCGATGATCAGCGTCCACAGTAGGTAGGCCATCCACTGTCCGAGCGGATTGTGGCCCAGGCCGGCATGGCCTTTGCCTCGCATGAGATCAGCCAGATGCGCGCGGATCAAGGGCCAGCCGGGCAGCGGCAGCGCCGCGGTCGAGCCGCCCCGCGCCAACAGCCCATGCACGAGGCGCACCAGCACCAGCGCCACGGCCATGTAACCAGCCATCCGGTGAAGTTCGCCACTCTCGTTGAAGGAATTGAACAGCACCAGCCCCGCCACGCCCCAGTGGGTCAGGCGGACGAGGCGATCCCACACCGGGCGCTGGCGAGCTTCGCTCCCCACGGATTACTTCTCGATCTCGGCCTTCACGATGGCCAGGGTCTTGGTGTCGAAGTAGATCTCGACCTTCTTGCCTTCCTTGTTCTTGCCATAGATCTCGTAGCACGAGCCGTCGATCTTGAACTTGCGGACCTCGTACTGTGCCTCCAGGCGCGCCTTCGCCTCGGCCTCGGGAATCCATTCGGACTTGGGATGGGGCTCACACTTGGCGCCGGCAAAGGCGGCGGTGGGCAACAGGGCGATGCTGAGGGCAAGCAGGGACGAACGCATGATGACGACCTTTCGTGAGCCGGCGACAGCCGGGGTTTGAGGGAACGACGGGGACATTAGCATCAACGAGAATAGTTCTCAATAGCAAGAATGTGCAGATCCCCAGCCGCGTCCGCGCGCGGCTCATCCGGCTTTCCGATCGCCAATTCGCAGTTCATCCGGAAAACCGAACGCATCTCCTCAGCGCGGCATCTCCACGCCTTTTCAAATCAGTAACTTGCAGCGCCTGGCGCATGGCCGGCCGGCTGGCACAGGCCGTGCAAAGAAAGGACTGCGCGACGCTGCCGCGCCAATAAAACCAAGACTCCGGAGACACCAACCATGCGCATCACGCCGAAGTTAGTCCTGCCCTGCCTGCTTGCCGGCGGACTGGCGCAGTCCGCCCTCGCCCAGGAATCGCCGACGCTGAAAAAGATCAAGGACAGCGGCACCATCTCCCTGGGCC
>NZ_JAYSDK010000060.1:0-12651 GCF_041914405.1 Zoogloea sp. | reverse complement strand
AGCACCACGCCGACGATGTTCTTGCCGATGTCGTGCACATCGCCCTTCACGGTGGCGATGACGATCTTGCCCTTGCTGGTGGCGCCGGTGCGGGCCTTTTCCTCTTCGATGAAGGGAATCAGGTGGGCCACGGCCTGCTTCATCACGCGGGCCGACTTGACCACCTGGGGCAGGAACATCTTGCCAGCGCCGAACAGGTCGCCAACCACGTTCATGCCGGCCATCAGCGGGCCTTCGATCACCGCGAGGGGCGGCTTGCCTTCGGCGGCCAACTTGGCTCGCACTTCCTCGGTGTCGGCGACGACGAAGTCGGTAATGCCTTTCACCAGCGCGTGGGACAGGCGGGCCTCGACGGGTTGCTCGCGCCAGGACAGATCGGGGCCGGAATCCTTGGCCTTGCCTTCCTTGACGGTCTGCGCGAACTCCACCAGCGCCTCGCCGGCACCCGGGTGGCGGTTGAGCACCACGTCCTCGACCTTGGCGCGCAGCTCCGGCTCCAGGTCGTCGTAGACGCCGAGCATGCCGGCATTGACGATGCCCATGCTCATGCCAGCCTTGATGGCGTGGTACAGGAACACCGTGTGGATCGCCTCGCGCACCGGGTCGTTGCCGCGGAAGCTGAAGCTCACGTTGGACACTCCGCCGCTGATCTTGGCGTAGGGCAGATTCTCGCGGATCCACGCGACGGCCTGGATGAAGTCCACCGCGTAGTTGTCGTGCTCCTCGATGCCGGTGGCAATCGCGAAGATGTTCGGGTCGAAGATGATGTCTTCCGGCGGGAAACCAATGCCGGTCAGCAGCTCGTAAGCCTTGGCGCAGATCTCGGTCTTGCGGGCGAAGGTGTCGGCCTGGCCCTTCTCGTCGAAGGCCATCACGATCACCGCCGCGCCGTACTGGCGGCATAGGCGCGCCTGGCGCAGGAACTCGGCCTCGCCCTCCTTCATGGAGATGGAGTTGACGACGCCCTTGCCCTGGATGCACTTGAGGCCGGCCTCGATGACGCTCCACTTGGAGGAGTCGAGCATGATCGGCACGCGGGAGATGTCCGGCTCGGAGGCGATCAGCTTGAGGAACTTATCCATCGCGGCCAGCGAATCGAGCATCGCCTCGTCCATGTTGATGTCGATGACCTGGGCGCCGTTTTCCACCTGCTGGCGGGCCACCGCCAGCGCGTCGTCGAAACGGCCTTCGAGGATCATGCGAGCGAAGGCGCGCGAACCGGTGACGTTGGTGCGCTCGCCGACGTTCACGAACAGCGATTCCGGACCGACGTTGAAGGGCTCCAGGCCGGACAGGCGCAGCTTCTTCTCGATGTGCGGGATGCTGCGCGGGGTGACCAACGCCACCGCCTCGGCAATCGCCTTGATGTGCGCCGGCGAGGTGCCGCAGCAGCCGCCGACGATGTTCACCAGGCCGGAGCGCGCCCATTCGACGATCTCGGTGGCCAGCTGCTCAGGCGTCTCGTCGTAGCCGGTGGGCGACAGCGGATTGGGCAGGCCAGCGTTGGGGTGGGCGGACACGAAGGTGTCGCAGACGTTGGAGAGCTCCTCCACGTACTGGCGCAGCTCCTTGGCACCCAGCGCACAGTTCAGGCCGAAGCTGATCGGCTGCGCGTGGCTGAGGGAGTTCCAGAAGGCCTCGGCGGTCTGGCCAGACAGGGTGCGGCCGGAGGCGTCGGTGATGGTGCCGGAGATCATCACCGGCACGCGCTGCTTGATGTCGGCGAACAGCTTCTCGACGGCGAAGACGGCCGCCTTGGCGTTCAGCGTATCGAAGATCGTCTCGATCAGCAGGATGTCGGCACCGCCCTCCAGCAGACCTTTGGCCGAGTCATAGTAGTCATCGACCAGCGCATCGAAGCTGATGTTGCGGAAACCCGGATCGTTCACATCCGGCGAGATCGACAGGGTGCGCGACGTGGGGCCGAGCACGCCGGCGCAGAAACGCGGCTTGGCCGGGTTGGCCGCGGTGAATTCGTCGCACAGCTGACGCACCAGGCGGGCGCCCTCCACGTTCAGCTCGTAGGCCACGTCGGCGAGGCCGTATTCGGCCTGGGAGACGCGGGTCGCGTTGAAGGTGCAGGTCTCGATGATGTCCGCACCGGCGTCCAGGTAGGCCCGATGGATGCCGCCCACTACATCCGGGCGGGTCAGCACCAGCAGGTCGTTGTTGCCCTTCAGGTCCTTGGGATGATCGGCGAAGCGCTGGCCGCGGTAGTCGGCCTCACCGAGCTTGTGCTGCTGGATCATCGTGCCCATCGCCCCGTCGAGGATCAGGATGCGGTGGGTCAGGGCGGACTGGAGTTCGGCGGTGCGGTCGGCTTGCATGGATCTACCTCGGTACGGATTTGTCAGCCGGGAGAAATGCGCTGCAGCGACGCAAAAGCGAACGGCGCGGCAAACCCGGCTGGAAGGTTTGCGAGCGCCGTTGATGATTGCCGAGCCTGGCCCACGTGTTTCGCAGGTCGCAACGCTCCTCGGCAAGAGCCGGATTTTACGGGGTTTTCAGTCCATCTGCCAAGATCGGGCAGCGTTCAGGCGCCGACAGCGGCAAGCAATTCTCGGGCGTCATCCCGCCACCAGCCGAGGGCGGCGTAAAAGCCCTCCCACACGCAGCCGTTGCAACCACGCCCGCAGCAGGCGGTCGGCGCCGGCGGTGGATTGCGGTGCGCCAGTCCGGCCGCGTCCAGCAGGCCGCGGATCGCCGCGATCTGTGCCTCGGCCTCGGCGAGGTTGGTGGAGCGATGGGTGAAGGGATCGGCAAACGCAGTCATGGCGGCAACTCCGGCGAGGGTCGCGACGATAGCACGGGCGGGGGATAATCCTGTCATGTCCTCACCACTCCCACCCTGGCTCGAGGCCTTCCGCGCACAACTTGGTGCCGAAGTCATCGAAACCCATATTTCCTGGCTGCTGCTGGCCGACGGTTTCGCCTGGAAGCTGAAGAAGCCGATCACCCTCCCCTTCCTCGACTACGGTTCTGCAACCCGCCGGCAGTTCTTCTGCCAGGAAGAATTGCGTCTCAACCGGCGTTTCGCACCCGAACTCTACCTGGGCCTGGAGGCGATCGGCGACAGCGGGGAATGGGCGGTGAAGATGCGCCGCTTCGCGGAGAGCCAGCGCCTCGACCACGTTTGCGCCCGCGGGGCGCTGACGCCCGAGCACCTGTCGGCCCTTGCCCGTGTCGTGCATGCCTTCCACCGTGCAGCGGCAACGGCCCCCACCGGCAGCCGCTTTGGCGAACCAGAGCAGATCCGCGCGCCGGCCATCGACAACTTCACCGCAATCCGCAGCTTGCGGCCAGATGCCACCACATGCCTTGACCGGCTGGAAGCGTGGACCGAAACCGAGTTCGCGCGCATCGCGCCGCGACTCGCGGCCCGCAAGGCGGCTGGCCACGTTCGCGAATGCCACGGCGATCTGCATCTGGGCAACATGGTGCTGCTGCACGGCGACGTGGTCCCTTTCGACTGCATCGAGTTCAACGACGACTTCCGTTGGATCGACGTAGCCTCCGAGCTGGCCTTCACCTACGTGGACCTGCTCGACCACCAGCGGCCCGGCCTGGCCGCCTGGCTGCTGAATGAGTGGCTGATCGAGTCCGGTGATTTCGATGCAGTGCCTGTGCTGCGCTTCTACGCCGTGTACAAGGCGATGGTGCGCGCCAAAGTCGCCGCCTTCGCCGGCCAGCCGGACACCACCAACGACTATCTGGCCCAGGCAGAACGCCTGACCATGCCGCCGCGCCCGCAGCTGGTGATCACCCACGGCCTGTCCGGCTCCGGCAAGAGCAGTCTCAGTGCCGAGTTGCTGCGCGCCGACCCTGGCGCCGCCACGCTGCGCCTGCGTTCCGACGTGGAGCGCAAGCGCCTGTTCGGCCTGGCCCCGCTAGCCAGCAGCCGCTCCTGCGTGGCCGGCGGCATCTACACGCCGGAAGCAACCCGCCGCACCTATGCGCGCCTTACCGAACTGGCAGGCCAGATGCTCGACGCCGGCTGGTCGGTGATCGTCGATGCGGCATTTCTCAAGCGCAGCGAGCGCGACAGCTTCGCCGCGCTAGCGCAGCAGCACGGCGCCGACTTCGCGATCCTCGCCTGCGGGGCCCCGCTGGACGAACTGCGCCGCCGCCTGCTGGACCGCCGCAACGACCCGTCGGAGGCGACGGTAGAGGTGCTCGAGCGCCAGCTGGAATGGATCGAGGCACTAGGCGCGGACGAATGTACCCGCGTCATCCCGCCACCTCAGCGCAGGGAGCCGACGTAACGCTCGGTCGGGTGAGTGGCGTTGGGCCGGGACGCCCGCAGACGATCAAGCAGCCCGCGGGCCATCCGGTCGTTGGTGACGTGGCCTTCAGCGGGCGGCGCCTCCAGCTCCATCGCGGCCCGCAGGCGGGTGGCCAGCTCGGTCAGCTCGGCATGGCCGGTGTCCACGGCCAGACGCACGATCTCCCGCGCGTAGTCCTTGTTCACCCGCATGTACTCCACGTCGGTGATGCGATTGTTCACCCGGCGCATCAGCAGGTGGATGCGGCCGAGCAGGCCGTAGATGACGGTATCGGATTCCATCGCGGCTCTCCTTTCCGGTTCCGTTGAAATATCAGTTGATCAGGCGTGACGTAGCCGGATGCCGGCGCCACCTGTCCACCAAGGGCGCAGGTGACGCATGTGCACATGCAGCAAATCCCGTGCCGACCGATTCGGCTGGAAAGCCCGTGTTTCCGCGCCCCTCGCGCCCCCCGATGGATCATCCATCCGACATGAAGCACCAGCCCGGTGCAGACCACTGGCATCGCCCTGCCCACCTCCGCTTGCGGCGCCCCCACGGGATACCTTGGCGGCTGGCCCCAAAAAGCACAAAGCCCGGCCAGGGCCGGGCTTTGCTTCGCGACTGCGGAGGAAGGAACGATCAGGCTGCCTTGGCCTTCTCGTTACCACCCACGAAGAAGCTGACGATGTAAAGCAGCAGACCGATCAGGAACATCACGCCGGTGCCTTCACGCAGCCAGTAGAAGATCGAGATCTGGTCCTGGGCCGCCATGAACGGGATCGGGGTGCTGCTGTAACGCTGCAGCCACACCTGCAGGATGCCCGCCGCGGTGAGGAACAGGGTGATGAACACCATCGCCACGGTCATCAGCCAGAAGGCCCACATCTCCAGCACCTGGGAACGCTCGCTGTTGGCGGCGCGACCACGCAGGATCGGCATCGCGTAGCTGATGATGGTGAGAACGACCATCGCATAGGCGCCGTAGAAGGCCATGTGACCGTGGGCGGCGGTGATCTGCGTGCCGTGGGTGTAGTAGTTCACCGGAGCCAGGGTGTGCAGGAAGCCCCACACGCCGGCGCCGAGGAAGGACATCACGCCAGTACCCAGGGCCCACAGGGTGGCGGCCTTGTTCGGGTGCTCGCGGCGGCGGCGGTTCACCATGTTGAAGGCGAACACGGTCATCGCGAAGAACGGAATCGGCTCCAGCGCGGAGAACACGGAACCCCACCACTGCCAGTATTCCGGCGTACCGATCCAGAAGTAGTGGTGGCCGGTACCGATGATGCCGGTGACCAGGGTCAGGGTGATGATCACGTACAGCCACTTCTCGATCACTTCGCGGTCGACGCCGGTCACCTTGATCAGCACGAAGGCCAGCAGGGAGCCGAGGATCAGTTCCCAGACGCCTTCGACCCACAGGTGCACGACCCACCACCAGAAGTACTTGTCGAGCACCAGGTTGGACGGGTTGTAGAAGGAGAACAGGAAGAACACCGCCAGGCCCCACAGACCCATCATCAGCACCAGGCTGATCGAGGTCTTGCGGCCCTTCAGCATGGTCATGGTGAGGTTGAACAGGAACACCAGCGCGACGACCACGATGCCGACCTTGGTGATCAGCGGCTGTTCAAGGAACTCCCGCCCCATCGTCTCGAGGATGTCGTTACCGGTCAGGTGAGCCAGCGTGGCGTAGGGCACCAGCAGGTAGCCAAGGATGGTGGCCGCACCGGCGACGAGGAAGACCCAGAACATCGCGATCGCCAGCTTCGGCGAATAGAGCTCGGTCTCGGTTTCCTCCGGGATCATGTAATAAGCCGCGCCCATGAAGCCGAACAGCAGCCAGACGATCAGCAGGTTGGTGTGGACCATGCGGGCCACGTTGAACGGGATGGCGGGGAACAGGAAGTCCCCGATGACGTACTGCAGGCCCATGATCAGGCCGAACAGCACCTGACCGAGGAACAACCCGATGGCCGCGATGAAGTAGGGCTTCGCGACCGACTGGGAGGAATATTGCATGGTGATGGCTCCTTTCAGATCGGCGATCAGCCTTCGATGTTGGGCGGCCAGTTGGCGGTGTTGATTTCCGACGAATACTTCAGGAATTCAACGAGGTCATTCAGCTGCTGTTCCGTCAGGTGGAAATTGGGCATCTGGCGACGGCCCGGTGCGCCGGTGGGCTGGGACTGGATCCACGCCTTGATGAACTCGGGGCCGCGACGCTTGTAAACGTTGCCCAGCTCCGGTGCAAAGTAGGCGCCCTCACCCATCAGGGTGTGGCAGCCGATGCAGTTGTTGGTCTCCCACACCTTCTTGCCCGCGACGACAGCCGGCGTCAGGTTGGCGTGGTTGTCCCGCTTGGGGATGGTCTGCATCGAATCGAAGGTCAGCGCGAGGAACAGGAGCGCAAAAAACACGGTGCCCCCGTAAAAGATGTTACGCGCCATGGATTTTGTGAATGTCCCGCTCATGGAACCTCCCTGGATGGCTTCGCTGCACGGCGCAGCTTGGCCCGGATGTTCCGGATCGCGGGGGGTAACGTCCTTGACTCGGGTCAAGCGCGCCGGATGGTGCTCCGCCCCGCACCATCATGCACGCCAGAAGGATATGCAGTTGTCCCCCAGCCAGCCCCTGATGAATGCCGGATGGGAGGGCCGGCGGCGGCCCCCGGCGCCCCCGTGAAACACGACGGTAGTCAGCCCAGCGGCAAGGCCCGATAATCGCGACCGTCCGAACGATCCCCACGCCCTGCGCCCCGCCATGACGCTCCACCCCGAACACGACTTCATCGGCCTCGCCCCATTCCTGCGCCTCAGCATCGCCGGCGGCGACCTGCGCCAGGTGGCCCAGGTGCTGCTGGAGCAGGCCCGGCAGGACCAGGACAACCCGAACCTGTGGATGAACCTGGCCACAGCGTTCTTCACCCTGGGCGAGCGGGACCTCGGCCTGACCATCCAGAGCCAGGCTCTCCAGATGCAACGCCGCTACACCCTGCCGGCGCGGCGGCAGCCGGCCCGCAGCCGCCTGCTGGTGCTGCTGAATGCCGGCGACCTGGCCGAGAACACGCCGATCGACTGTCTGCTCGAAGACAGCGACGTGGAGCTGATCTACCAATACATCAGCGCCGCCGAGCCGCTGCCCGCCGACCTGCCGGAGCACGACGCCGTTCTCGTGGGCCTGTCTGTCACCGACACCAGCCAACCCATCCTCGACGCCCTCGTGCCCCTGCTTGCCCACTGGCCCAAGCCGGTCATCAACGCCCCGCAACACATCCCCAACGTGGAACGCGAGGCCGCCAGCGCACTGCTGCAAGGCGTCCCCGGCCTGCTGATCCCGGCCACCTGGCCGGTGGATCGGTCCGCCCTGGCTGCCTTCGCCGACGGCAGCCGGTCCATCGAGGACAGCTTCCCCGGCGGCCGCTTCCCGGTGATCCTGCGCCCGACCGGCTCCCACGGCGGCCACGGCCTGGCGCGCATCGACAGTGCGGCGGAGATCGACGCCTATCTGGCTGCCGAGCCCGAAAACAGCTTCTACCTGTCAAACTTCATCGACTACAGCGGCTCCGATGGGCTGTTCCGCAAGCTGCGCGTAGCGCTGATCGACGGTCAGCCCCTCCCCTGTCACATGGGCGTGTCATCCCACTGGATGATTCATTACCTCAACGCCGGCATGTACGAGGACGCCGCCAAGCGCGCCGCAGAACTGGCGTTCATGGAAGGCTTCGCCGGCTTCGCCGCCCGCCACGCCACCGCGCTAGATGCGATCCACCGCCGCTCGGGGCTGGACTACCTCTGCATCGACTGTGCCGAGACCCGCGACGGCGAACTGCTGATCTTCGAGATCGACCACGCGATGGTCGTCCACGCGATGGACCCGGAAGAGCTCTTCCCCTACAAGCAGGTGCACATGCTGAAGGTGAAACAGGCTTTCGAGGACTATCTCTACCGCCTTCAGGTCCAATCCGCTGCGAGCGTCCGCCGATGACCACTTCAGGCCCCAACCCGCTGAACGCGCTCAACTTCTCCGGCGGCCCCGGCGCACTGCCAGACGTCGTGCTGCAACAGGTGCAGGAAGCCATCCAGGCCGTGCCAGGCGTCGGCCTGTCCATCCTCGGCATCAGCCACCGCTCCGACTGGTTCGCCGCCGTCGTGGACGAACTGGAGAACAATATCCGCACGCTGCTGGGCCTGTCGGCGGACTACCGCGTGCTGTTCCTGCAGGGCGGTGCGACCCAGCAGTTCTCTATGCTGCCGATGAGCCTGCTGGCTGGCAGCACGGAGCCCGCCGACTACCTGCACACCGGCTACTGGAGCGGCAAGGCGCTACCCGAGGCACGCAAGGTCGGGCCAGTGCGCGTGCTGTGGAGCGGCGAATCCGGTCGCTTCCGGCAGCTGCCGACCGACAACGAGCTCGACTTCAACCCGCGGGCGCCCTATCTCCATTACGTCTCCAACGAGACCGTCGAGGGGCTGCAGTTCCACCGGGTGCTCGGGCGTGATGATGTACCGCGTATCTGCGACATGTCCTCCGACTTCCTGTCGGCGCCCGGTGACTACAGCCGCTTCGCGATGATCTACGCCCACGCGCAGAAGAACATCGGCCCGGCCGGCGTGACGGTAGTGGTGCTGCGCGACGAACTGCTCGCCAACGCGCCGGACAACCTGCCGGCATTCCTCGACTACCGGGCGCAGATCGCCGCCCACTCCATCCTCAACACCCCTCCGGTGTTCGCCATCTACGTCGTGCTGCTGGTGACCCGGTGGCTGCTGCAGGACATCGGCGGGCTCGCCGAGATGGACCGCCGCAACACTGCCAAAGCCGCGCTGCTGTACGGCACGCTGGATGCCAGCCACGGTTTTTATGCCGGTCACGCGGCCCCCACCGACCGCTCGAAGATGAACGTGGTGTTCCGCCTGCCAACCCCCGAGCTGGAAGCCGCCTTCCTCACCGAAGCCCGTGCCGCCGGCTTCTCGGGCCTGAATGGCCACCGCAGCATCGGCGGCATCCGCGCCTCTATCTACAACGGCCTGCAACTGGCCGCCGTCGAAAAGCTGGTGGATTTCATGGACGGTTTCCGGCGACGGGCACCGAACTCCTGAGCAAGCCGCGGCGAGAGCGCCTGTGGGGGCGAATTCATTCGCCCGCAGAGCTTGCCCATACGACCGAGGGCGAATGAATTCGCCCCTACACGGATCCCCGCAAATTTCCTCTCTACCAACCTTCAGCCCCCAAAAGCAGACGGGCCGCAAATGCGGCCCGCCTACTCCCCAGGGTCCGGGCCCGAGAGCCCGGAGTCTTCTCCCCCTTCTAAAGGTTCTAGCTCTTCGGCGCCTTGTCGGCGGCCTCCGGCTTGGCCTCTTCAGGCTTCAGCGGCGGATGGAATTCCTCCGGCGTCGCACCGTCCTTCGGCGCGCCGATGGACTGCTCGACGGCCGGCAGCGTATGGGCAATGCCCTTGTGGCAGTCGATGCAGGTCTTCCCTTCGTTGAGGCCGGTCTGGTGCATGCGCGACGAACGGCGCCCCTGCTCGGCGTAGTCGAAGCCCTCGAAGTTGTGGCAATTGCGGCATTCGCGGGAATCGGTCTTCTTCATCCGCTCCCATTCATGCTTGGCCAACTCCAGGCGCTTGGCGTTGAACTTCTCCGGCGTATCGATGGAACCGAGGATCTTGTGCAACACCTCGTTGGACGCCTGGATCTTGCGGATCATCTTGTGCGTCCAGTCCTTCGGCACGTGGCAATCCGGACAGGTTGCGCGCACGCCCGAGCGGTTCGAGGCGTGGATGGTGTTGCGATACTCCTGGTAGACGTTGTCCTTCATCTCGTGGCACGAGATGCAGAACTCTTCCCGGTTGGTGAATTCCATCGCGGTGTTGAAGGCACCCCAGAACAGGATGCCGCCGATGAACAGCATGGCGGCAAAACCCCAACCCACTGAGCGGATGCGGCCGATGAAGCCCTTATTGTTGGTATCCATTTGTGCAACTCCCTAGTCTGGCGCTCAGCGCATGCCGGTGCCGGGCTTGAAGGTATTCCCCACCAGCGGACGGGCGTCACTCTGCGGTACGTGACACTGGTTGCAGAAATACCGGCGCGGCGACACGCTGGACAACTCTTCGCCCTCACGGGTCTTGAAGTGGGTCACCGAGATCTTGGTCGCACCGGTTTCCTTGGCGCGGCTCCAGGCATGGCAGTCCAGGCACTTGTTGAAGTTCTTGGTGATGTTGTAACCCTTGATCTGGTGCGGAATCAGCGGCGGCTGCTGCACGAAGTCACGCGGCAGCGGCGGCTGGTCGCGCCCATAGCGGGTGCCGTCGCCTTCCGGATCGCTGGCGTTGATTTCAGCGCCACGCAGAGTTTGCAGCTTGACGGGCGCCTCGGTGGCGGCCACCGCGGCGGGAGCGAAGAAGGTCTGGGCGAGTGCCGCAGACAGGGTCAGGGCCAGTGCGGCAGCCCGCAGACGGGCGGAATTGAAGGTCGGCTTGTTCATCACTCGCTCCTTTGGTCGAACCTATGAGTCATTTTGAAAACCTGTTTGTCACATACATCGATGCAGCGCCCGCAGGTGGTGCAATCGGACGAAAGAATCAGCGGCCCGGCCTGCCCGACCGCCTTGAGGGCCGGGCGGATCACCTGCGGCTCGGGGCACACGGCGAAGCAGTCCATGCAGTCGTCGCAGGCGCTGCGCTTCGCCGCAGAAACCCGTAGCAGCGCGGTCCGGCCAAGCAGACCGTAAAAAGCGCCCATCGGGCACAGGTGGCCACACCAGCCGCGGCTGGCCACCAGTACGTCGTAAACAAAGATGCCGGCGATCACGAACAGCCCACCGCCCATCCCGAAAATCAGCCCACGGTGCAGCAGGGACACCGGATTGACCCATTCCCAGGCCAGCCGGCCGGTAACGGCGGCGGCCACGAGGATGCCGCCGAGCAGCCAGTAGCGCGTTGCCGCGTCGGGCACCCGGCCGGTCTTGATGCCCAGCCGGCGGCGTGTCCATGCGGCAGCGTCGGTCACCACGTTCACCGGGCACACCCAGCCGCAGAACACCCGCCCGCCGACCAGCAGGTAGAAAACCAGCACGATGGCCGCGCCGGTCAGCGCCGCCACATACGGCAGATGTCCGGTCAGCAGGGTCTGCAGCGCCAGCAGGGGATCGGTCAGCGGCAGCACGCCCAGCGTCAACGACGAGGACAGGTTGCCCTTGGCGATCCACAGCCCGAACCACGGCCCGGACAGGAAAGCCAGCAGCACCAGCGCCTGGCTCAACCGGCGCAGCACCAGCCAGCGCTGACGCTGCCACAGGCTGCGCGGCACGGAGGAATCGCTCGAAGACACGGGCACGCTTGCCATGATCAGGGCTTCCAGTGGGAATCCAGACCGCGGCGGAGCCCGCCGGACGCCTCTTTCGGCGACGGCACGGGTGCCGCAGACGGCGCGGAGGAAGGCGCCGGCGCCACGGGTGCCACCACCGTCTCGGTGGCGCTGCGCCCGGCCGTCGAGCCTTCGAAGCCACGTACCGGCAACTCCACCTGCTCGCCGATCAGCGAGCCGCCATGGCGCGCCTTTTCCTCCCAACCCTTGCGGTAATGGGACGGCAATGCCCCCTGGGCCAGCTTGCGCGGAAAGACCTTGATTGCGGGCTCGGGCAGCACGCAGGATTTCTCGCACTTGCCACAGCCGGTGCAGGCGTCGGAATGCACCGTCGGCAACAGCATCGCGTGGCGGTCCGAGCGCGGGTTGTGCTGGGTCTCCAGGGTGATCGCCTTGTCGATCACCGGGCATACCCGGTAGCACACGTCGCAGCGCAGGCCGAGAAAGTTCAGACAGCTCTCGTGGTCCACCAGGGCTGCAAGGCCCATGCGGGCCTGGTTGATGTCGGTCAGCTCCCTGTCCAGCGCGCCGGTCGGGCAGGCCTTCACGCACGGGATGTCATCGCACATCTCGCAAGGAAGCTGGCGGGCCGTGAAATACGGCGTGCCGGTCGGCACCGGCTCACCGAGATCGGCCAGCTTGAGGATGTGGTACGGACAGTCGCGCACGCACAACCCGCAGCGCACGCAGGCAGCCAGGAAATCGTCTTCCGCCAGCGCCCCCGGCGGCCGCAGGGCCTGGGCTGGCAGCGCCGACGCGCTACGCGAATACAGCCCCGCGCCGAGCGCCAGCAGGCAGCCGCCACCGGCGGCAGCGGCCACGCCGTTGATGAAACGGCGCCGCGCCGCCGATGCCGGCGATTCGGCAACGGTCGACTTGCGAACGGGTTGGCGGGCGGAATCCACGATCAGTCCCTTCAGCGGGCACGCGCGACCCATGTCCCTGTGGGGGGGGGATGATTATCCCCCCGGGGGGCCGAGGCAGGCCCCGGGGGCAGGAAATAGACCCCCCCCGGG
>NZ_JAYSDK010000059.1:0-13078 GCF_041914405.1 Zoogloea sp. | reverse complement strand
TCGAACACGCTCTTCTTGTCGGCGTCCTTCACCACCGGCACGACCAGGCCGTTGGGGGTGTCAGCCGCGAAGGCGATGTTGAAGTACTTCTTGTAGACCAGGTTGTCGCCGTCGAGCGAAGTGTTGAACTCGGGGAACTCCTGCAGCGCGCGCACCGACGCCTTGATGATGAAGGCGAGCATGGTCAGCTTCTTGCCTGACTTCTCGTACTCCTTGTTCATCAGGACGCGGAAGGCTTCCAGGTCAGTGATGTCGGCGTCTTCGTGATAGGTCACGGCCGGGATCATCGCCCAGTTGCGGGCGAGATTCTGGCCGGAGATCTTCTTGATGCGCGACAGCGGCTTGACCTCGATCTCGCCGAACTTGGCGAAATCGACCTTCGGCCACGGCAGCAGGTCGAGCCCGCCACCCAGGCTGCCGACGGCAGCGGCGGCGACGGTCTTGCCCGGGACGACGCCAGTGCTCATGGCGCCCTTCACGAAGGCGGTGACGTCGGCCTGCAGGATGCGGTTCTTCGGACCGGTAGCCTTGACCTGAGCCAGATCCACGCCCAGCTCGCGGGCGAAGGCGCGGACGGACGGGCTGGCGTGCACTTTGCCGCCGAGCTTGACGGCGGACGGGGCGGCGGCAGCAGCGGCTGCGGCGGCAGCAACCGGGGCGGCCAGCGCCGGGGCGCCATCGACCAGCAGGGCGGCGGCCGGCGTGGCGGCCGCGGCGACGGCGGCAGGGGACGGAGCCGCAGCCGGAGCGGCTGCGCCGGCACCGGTTTCGACCTTGATCAGCACGGCGCCTTCGGACACCCGGCTGCCGAGCTGGACCAGCACTTCCTTCACCACGCCGGTGGCGGAGGAGGGCACGTCCATCGTGGCCTTGTCGGATTCCAGCGTGGCGATGGCGTCTTCTGCCTTGATGCTATCGCCGACCTTCACGAACAGCTCGATGACGGGCACGTCGGAGAAGTCGCCGATGTCCGGCACCTTCACCTCGACCACGCCGCCACCGGCGGCTGGGGCGGCAGCTGGGGCTGCTGCGGCGGCGGGAGCCGCTGCAGGAGCGGGCGCCGGAGCCGGGGCTGCGGCTGCAGGGGCCGGAGCGGCCACCGCAGCGGCAGCGCCGGCTGCTTCGATCTTGATCAGCACGGCGCCTTCGGAGACGCGGTCGCCGAGGCCGACCAGCACTTCCTTGACGACGCCGGCAGCGGAGGACGGGACGTCCATCGTGGCCTTGTCGGACTCCAGCGTGGCGATGGCGTCGTCCACCTTGATGGTGTCACCGACCTTGACGAACAGTTCTATCACCGGCACGTCGGAGAAATCGCCGATGTCGGGGACTTTGACTTCGATGAGTTGGCTCATGTTTGTACTCCTCGGCGATCAGACGGACAGGGGGTTCGGCTTGGACGGGTCAAGGTTGTACTTGACCAGTGCGGCGGCAACCTTGTCGCGGTCGATCTTGCCTTCGTCGGCCAGGCCTTTGAGGGCGGCCAGGGTGACCCAGTGGCGGTCCACTTCGAAGAAGTGGCGCAGCTTCTCGCGGGTGTCGGAGCGGCCGAAACCGTCGGTGCCCAGCGTGATGTAGGGGTTCTTGACGAAGGGACGGATCTGCTCGGCGAACAGCTTGACGTAGTCGGTGGCGGCGATGACCGGGCCGACGGCGCCTTCGAGCTTCTGCTCGACGTGGGACTTGCGCGGTGCCTCGAGCGGGTGCAGCAGGTTCCAGCGGCTGGCGTCCTGGCCGTCGCGGGCCAGTTCGTTGAAGCTCGGGCAGCCCCAGATGTCGGCCTCGACGCCCCAGTCGTTCTTCAGCAGGTCGGCGGCGGCGATGACTTCGTTGAAGATCGTGCCGGAGCCCAGCAGCTGGACGCGCAGGGCGCCTTCGCCACCCTTACGGAAGGCGTACATCCCCTTGATGATGTCGGCCTCGGCACCGGCGGGCATTTCCGGGTGCTCGTAGTTCTCGTTCATCACGGTGATGTAGTAGTAGACATCTTCCTGCTCGGCGAACATGCGGCGCATGCCGTCCTGCACGATCACGGCGACTTCGTACTGGAAGGTCGGGTCGTAGCTGATGCAGTTGGGGATCATGTTGGCGAGGAGCTGGCTGTGGCCGTCCTCGTGCTGCAGGCCTTCGCCGTTCAGCGTGGTGCGGCCGGCGGTACCACCGATCAAGAAGCCGCGGGTGCGTTGGTCGGCAGCCGCCCAGCACAGATCCATGGTGCGCTGCAGGCCGAACATCGAATAGAAGATGTAGAACGGGATCGTCTGCACGCCATGCACGCTGTAGGCGGTGCCGGCGGCGATCCAGTCGGCCATCGAGCCGGCTTCGTTGATGCCTTCCTGCAGAACCTGGCCGGTGACGCTTTCCTTGTAGAACATGAGCTGGTCATGGTCTTCCGGAACGTAGTTCTGACCTTGCTGGTTCCAGATGCCGTACTGGCGGAACATGCCTTCCATGCCGAAGGTGCGGGACTCGTCAGGCACGATCGGGACGATGTTCTTGCCGATCTGCTTGTCCTTCAGCAGGGTGTTCATGATGCGCACGATGGCCATCGTGGTGGACAGCTCGCGGCCTTCGCCGGAGGCCTTCAGCAGCGCGCCGAAGGTGTCGAGAGCCGGCACGGGCAGCGCGTCGGCCTTGCGGCGGCGGCTGGGCAGGAAGCCGCCCAGTTCCATGCGGCGGTCGCGCATGTACTTGTACTCGGCGGAGTCTTCCGGGAACTTCAGGTAGGGCAGCTCGGCGAGCTGGTCGTCGGGCACCGGCAGGCCGAAGCGGTCGCGGAAGCGCTTGATCGACTCGATGTCGAGCTTCTTCTGCTGGTGGGAGATGTTCATCGCCTCACCGGACTGGCCCATGCCGAAGCCCTTGATAGTCTTGGCGAGGATCAGGGTCGGTTGGCCCTTGTGCTCGGAGGCGGCCTTGTAGGCGGAGAAGATCTTGAACAGATCGTGGCCGCCGCGGTTCAGTTGCCAGATGTCGTCGTCGGTCCAGTCGGCGACCAGTTCCTTCAGCTCGGGCGTGTTGAAGAAGTGCTCGCGGACGTAGGCGCCGTTCTTGGCCTTGAAGGTCTGATATTCGCCATCCACGCATTCCATCATGCGCTTCTTGAGGATGCCCTTCGTGTCGCGCTGCAGCAGGGCGTCCCAGTGGGTGCCCCAGATCAGTTTGATGACGTTCCAGCCGGCACCGCGGAATTCGGCTTCCAGCTCCTGGATGATCTTGCCGTTGCCACGCACCGGGCCGTCCAGGCGCTGCAGGTTGCAGTTGATCACGAAGATCAGGTTGTCCAGCTTCTCGCGGGCGGCCATGCCGATGGCGCCGAGGGACTCGACTTCGTCGGTCTCACCGTCACCCAGGAAGGCCCATACCTTGCGCTGCTCTGCCTTGGCGGCGTCGATCAGGCCGCGGCTGGCGAGGTACTTCATGAAGCGCGCGGAGTAGATTGCACACAGGGGGCCGAGGCCCATGGAGACGGTGGGGAACTGCCAGAAATCCGGCATCAGCCAGGGATGCGGGTAGGACGAGATGCCCTTGCCGTCGGTTTCCTGGCGGAAGTTGTCCATCTGCTCGTCGGTGAGGCGGCCGAGCATGTAGGCGCGGGAGTAGACCCCCGGCACCGAGTGACCCTGGAAGAAGATCAGGTCGCCACCGCTTTCGTGGTCGACGCTCTTCCAGAAGTGGGAGAAACCGACGTCGTAGAGGGCTGCGGCCGAAGCGAACGAGGCGATGTGACCGCCCACGTTGGTGTGCTTGTTGGCGCGCACGACCATGGCCATGGCATTCCAGCGGATGTAGGAATGGAGCTTGATCTCCATGTCCGGATCGCCCGGGTACTTGGGCTGCTGGTCGGCCGGAATGGTGTTGATGTACTGGGTGTTGGCGGAGTAGGGGATGTCGATCCCTTCCTCACGCCCAGCTTCGATCAGCTTCTCGATCAGGAAGTGAGCCCGCTCGGAGCCCTCCTGCGCGACGACTGCTTCAAGCGCGTCCAGCCATTCCTTGGTTTCCTGGGCATCGATGTCAGCCAGGATGTTTTGCGTATTCGCGGCCATGGTCTTGTCTCCTCATGACTTGCGGGTTGTGGATAGCTGCCGCGGGTGGCGACAGCGGGGCTTCACTGCAAACCTGCGCGGACCGGATCGCGGTCCTGATTTTTCGCAATATAAAACGATCTATCGCAATGTGCAATAAGGACGAACTTCTACTCTGAGTAAATTTTTGTTTTTCCCGCACGCAGCGGGGGCACGGTGGACGGACTCCGGGCGCGGCTGCGCCCGTGCGGAACGGCGGTGGTGTGAATTGGCGAAGAGCGGAAACGCGGACATCAACGGGTGTCCGCAAGGCTTACTGCCGGCCGCGCCCGAGGGCTGCGGCCGGCGAAGCTTCGTTCGACGGGGCAGGGAAAAAAAACGGCCGGGGGCGAGGGAGGGAGGGAGAAAACCCCCGGCCGCTTGCGGAAATAGGTGTTCCGCGTGGCGGGATCATTTGTGAAACGCGTCCCGCTTCCGGTCTTCGTCGTAGGCGAAGACCACTTGTCTGTTACGTACTTCCCCCATGACCGGGATGCGCGTCGAGTCGATGGACTCGTGGTCGGTCTTGGAGAAGGGGCGATCATATACCATGATGATGCCCTCCACATGTTCCTTCAGCGATTCCAGCGCCTCCCTCAGGCGATGGCCTTCGGTGCTGCGCGCCTGGCGGATGGCGGCGGCGAGGAGCAGCATGGAGTCATAACCCTGGGCGGCGGCTGGCGCTACAGGAATACGCTCCACGCCGAAGGCCTTGCGGTAGCGTTCGATGAAACGCTTACGCCGGGGCGTCTCGCCTTCCTGGATGAAGGTCTGCGGCATGCGGGTGCCTTCCGCGTTGGGGCCTGCGTTGTCGATGAAGTTCGACATGGCCAGCGCCCAGCTGCCGACCAGCGGCACTTTCCAGCCGATCCGTACCATGCCATTGGCAAGGTGCGCGAGCTCCGGGCCGAGGCCGTAGGTGAGGATGCCTTCCGCTCCGGCGGCGCGTGCCCGGGCCAGTTGCGGTGTCATGTCCACGTCGCGGATGTTGAAGCGCTCGATGACCACCGGCTTGATGCCGTGGCGTTCGAGGGCTCGTTCCAGGTCTTCGCGGCCGAGCTGGCCGTAGTTGGTGCTGTCGTGGAAGATCGCCAGCTTGTGCAGGCGGCGCCGTTCGACCGCCTCCTCTACGATCATCGCGGCCTGGATGGCGTCCGGTGCCGACACGCGGAAGATGTAGTTGTCCGGGTACTGGGGCGGCAGGAACTGCTTGGTGATGATCGAGCCGGTGGCCACCGACGTGATCATTGGGATATGAGCCTGCTGGTAGAAGCGCTGGCTGGCCAGCGCGACGCCAGTATTGACGATGCCGAGGCCGGCGATCACGCGTTCCCGGTTGATCATCTCCTGGACAACCTGGGCGCCGCGCTCGGGGAGGGCCTCGTCATCCCGTTCGATCAGCTGCAAGGGCCGGCCGAGGATTCCGCCAGCTTCGTTGATCTCTTGCGCGGCCAGGCGGATGCCGTCGCGCATCGCAATGCCCATCGGGCTCGAGCCACCGGTGAAGGGGCCGGATACGCCGACCTTGATCGGCTCGACGGCGCTGGCGCACAGCGCGGTCAGGCTGAAGGCGACGATGCCGGCCAGGCGCACGATTCGAAGCAAGGAGGTCTCCGCCTGTCGTTGTAGGTGTTGTTGCGAGTCGCTGCGGATGAACGCCGCAAGCTATGCCGTCGCCTGCGGGGCGGGTATTGGTGAAAACCCGTAGCATCGGGCGGGCGCTGCTGGGGGGGCAAGGCTGCCCGGTTAGGGTAAGCCCGGATGCCCGGTCCTGGCGGACCCAAGCAGGATGAAAGGCAAATGCCGAACAAGTCTCGATCTTCCGCGCTGCCCCGTGCCGACTGGTACTGGACGGCGCCTTACATTGCGGTGCTGATATTCGCGCTGGCCATGTTGGTCATCGTGTGGACGCTGCAGCACCAGGAGCGCGAAACCCAGCGCAATGCATTGGCGCGCGACGTGCAATGGGCCGAGCAGACCATGCGCCTGCACATGCAGGGCACCGAGGAGTTCCTGTCCCAGCTGGCCCGCGAACTGGCTGCGGGGAGCCTGGATGCCGATGCCTTTCAGGTACGGGCCAACCAGCACATCGCCAACAACCCGGAGTTGGTCAATGTGGTGTGGGTGGCCGGCGGGCAGCGTGTCAAATGGACAGCTCCCTTCGATACCACCGACTGGTTGGTCGGTGATGCGCTGTCTGGCACCCAGGCTGCGGCGCTTGCGCGGTCCTGGGAGGTAGGGCGGCCGGTGTATGCCGATGCCTACGTAAACGGGCGCAACATGGCCGTGCTGGAAGTCTATGTGCCGGTGCAGCAGGGGCGTACCCCGTTGGGGGCGATCGTCGCCGTGTATTCCATCGAGCGCATGGTGACTCACCTGGTGCCGAGTTGGTTCGGCGAGAAATACCGCCTCTCCTTCACTGGGCCGGAGGGGGAGGTGCTGGGCATGAACTCGGCGGTCCATCCCCTCGACGAGAGCCTGGCTTTTTCGGTGGAGCTCGATCCGCCGGGTAACGGCTTGTCGCTGCAGGCGACGGCTTATCACGTTGCCAGCGATCTGCCGAAGGGCTTTCCGATCATCGTCATCGTCGGCCTGTCGGTGTTCGTGCTGTGGAGCCTTTGGCTGCTGCGCGCCCACATGCGCCGCCGGGTGCGCGTCGAGAAGGAGCGGGACCGGCTGTTCAATCTGTCCCTCGACATGCTGGCAGTCCTCAGCCTCGACGGTGAGTTCCGGCGCTGTAATCCAGCTTTCGAGCGGGTTCTCGGCCATCGTCCCGACGAGCTGCCCGGGCGTTCCTTCCTCGACTTCATCCATGCCGAGGACGTGGCCGAGACCATCGAGCACCTGCGCAGCCTCGCCTCGGGGACGCCGGGAGCCTTCGAGAACCGTTGCCGCTGCGCCGACGGCAGCTACAAGTGGCTGGCCTGGAGCGTCAATTCGGTGCCGGAAGAGAAGCTGATGTATGCCGTCGCTCACGACATCACCGGGCGCAAGGCGGCCGAGGAGGCGCTGCGCGCCGAGTACGCCTTCCGCCAGGCGATGGAGGAGTCCCTGGTCACCGGCCTGCGTGCCATCGATCTGAATGGCGAGATTATTTACGTGAACCCGGCTTTCTGCCGCATGACCGGCTGGTCGCGGGAGGAACTGGTCGGTTCGCGGGCGCCTTTCCCCTACTGGCCGCAGGACAGCTACGATCCGCTGCAACGCAATCTGGAGCTGACCCTCGCCGGCAACGCGCCGAATACTGGCTTCGAAATGCGCATCCGGCGCAAGAACGGGCAGCGCCTGGATACCCGCTTCTACCTGTCGCCGCTGATTGACGGGGAAGGGCGGCAGACCGGCTGGATGGCCTCGATCACCGACATCACCGAGCCCAAGCGAGTGCGCGCCGAACTGGAGGCGGCCCACGAGCGTTTCGTCGCGGTGCTCGACGGCCTCGATGCGGCGGTGTATGTGGCCGACGCGGCCACCGACGAGATCCTCTTTGCCAATCGGGCCTTCAAGAGCATCTACGGCTTCGACGCGGTCGGCCAGCGGGTTGGGCGCTACGGCCTGCCGACGCCGCCCGATACCCAGTGGTACGACGTCGATCCGCGCCGCCTGACGCTGGACCACGTGCCCCGCGAGCTGTACGACGGCGAGTTGCGCAACGCGTTGTCGGGCCGCTGGTATCACATCCGCGAGCGCGCCATCCGCTGGGTGGACGCCCGCGTGGTGCGCATGGCGATCGCCACCGACGTCACCGACCGCAAGCGGGTGGATGAGGAAAACCGCGCCCAGCAGGAGCGCCTGCAGCGCACCTCGCGCCTGATCACGATGGGTGAGATGGCGTCCACGCTGGCCCACGAACTCAACCAGCCGTTGGCGGCTATCGCCAATTACTCGATGGGCTGCGTCAATCGGCTGCAGTCCGGCGAATACCGGCGTGAGGACATCCTCACCGCGATGCAAAAGGCCAGCGCCCAGGCCGAGCGGGCCGGCAAGATCATCCGCCGGGTGCGCGAGTTCGTGCGCAAGAGTGAGCCGCGCCGCGCGCCGGTGTCCCTGGCTGGCATCGTGGACGACGCGATCGGTTTTCTCGAAGTGGACGCCCGCCGTCATGGCGCACAGGTCCTGAACCAGCTGCCCCACGACCTGCCGCCGGTGTTCGTCGATGCGGTGATGGTCGAGCAGGTGGTGCTTAACCTGGTCAAGAACGGCATCGAGGCGATGCGCGATACGCCGGCCGAGGAGCGGGTGTTGACCGTCTCGGCCCACCTCGCCGAGCACGAACAGGTGGAAGTGGAGATTGCCGACCACGGCCCGGGGCTTTCGGACGAGGCGCTGGAGCGGCTGTTTACGCCCTTCTACACGACCAAGTCGGAAGGCATGGGCATGGGGCTCAACATCTGCCGCTCCATCGTTGAATTTCATGAAGGGCGTCTATGGGTAGACGCCAACCCCGCGGGAGGATGTATCTTCCGCTTCACCTTGCCTCTGGAGACCACCCGTGAAACCGCCAGCCTCGACGCCTGAACAGATCATCTACCTGGTGGATGACGACGAAGCCCTGCGCGATTCCCTGGTCTGGCTGCTCGAATCGCAGGGCTTCAAGGTCGAGGCCTTTGCGTCCGCCGAGGATTTCCTGCGCGCCTGGCGGCAGGAGTTCAACGGCTGCCTGCTGCTCGACGTACGCATGCCCGGCATGAGCGGCCTTGAGTTGCACGAGCGACTGCGCGCCCAGTACTGCACGCTGCCGATCATCTTCATCACCGGCCACGGCGATGTACCGATGGCCGTGGCTGCCCTCAAGAAGGGGGCGGTGGATTTCATCGAGAAGCCGTTCAACGATGCCGAGCTGCTGCGCCTCGTCACCCAGTGCCTGGCCAAAGAGCAGGAAAGCCGTGCCCGCCGTCGCCAGGACGCGGAGGTGGCGCGCCGTCTCGACCAGCTCACCCAGCGGGAGCGCGAGGTGCTCGAGCTGATCATCGCCGGCAAACTCAACAAGCAGATCGCCGACGTACTGGGGATCAGCATCAAGACCGTCGAAGTCCATCGCGCCCGGGTCATGGAAAAGATGGCTGCCCAGTCTCTGGCGGAGCTGGTGCAGAACGTGATGGCCATCGAGGTGAACCGGGCCTGAGCCTCGGCGCAGAGCGGGGAGCCGTGCTTGTATAGGAGCGAACTGTGAGGGCGAATTCATTCGCCCTCAGTCCATTGAACGAAGTCCGCAGACGAATGGGCTCGCCCCCACTGGGCCTTTGTTATGCCTTTGGCCCTTGTGACGCCTTACGCAGCCATTCAAAACCCGAATTCGCCCCCGGCGCAAGCCATGGTAAACTCACGGGTTTTTCCTGAGGGGCAGCGGCATGACGGCTCGCATTATCGATGGCAACGCGCTTTCCGCGAAACTGCGCGGAGAACTCGCCGCGAAGGCGGCTGAACTGACCGCCCAGGGCACCCAGCCCTGTCTCGCGGTAATCCTGGTGGGGGGCGATCCGGCCTCCGCCGTTTACGTCCGCAACAAGGTGGCCGGCTGCGAGAAGGCTGGTATCAAGTCCCTCAAGTTCGAATACCCGCAGGATGCGGCCCCGGCTGACGTGCTCGGCAAGATCGCCGAGCTGAATGCCGACCCGTCCGTGCATGGCATCCTGGTGCAACTGCCGCTGCCCAAGCAGTTCGACGAGAAGGCCATCCTCGAGGCGATCTCCGTCGAGAAGGACGTGGACGGTTTCCACGCCGAGAACGTCGGTCGTCTGTCCCAGGGCCAGGAAGCCTTCGTGCCCTGCACGCCGAATGGCGTGATGGAAATGCTGAAGAGCATCGACGTGCCGCTGCGCGGCGCCGAAGCCGTCGTCATCGGTCGTTCCAACATCGTTGGCAAGCCGATGGCGATGCTGCTCACCGCGGCCGGTGCGACCGTTACCGTATGCCACTCGGGCACCCGCGACCTCAACTTCCACACCCGCCGCGCCGACATCCTGGTGGCCGCCATCGGCAAGCCGAAGTTCGTCACCGGCGACATGGTCAAGCCCGGCGCGGTTGTCATCGATGTGGGCATCAACCGCCTGCAGGACGGACCCGATGCGGGCAAGTTGTGCGGCGACGTGGATTTCGAATCCGCCAGGGAAGTGGCCGGCGCGATCACCCCGGTGCCCGGCGGCGTCGGTCCCATGACCATCACCATGCTGCTCGTCAATACCGTCGAGTCTGCAACCCGTGCAGCCCGGAAGGCCTGAACAATGAGCGAGCAACAACCCGTCATCGGCATCGTCATGGGCTCCAATTCTGATTGGCCCACCATGCAGGCCGCCGCCAAGGTGCTGAAGGATTTCGGCGTGCCCTTCGAGGCCCGCGTGGTCTCCGCACACCGCACCCCCGACCTGATGTTCGAGTACGCGGAGCAGGCCCGCGCGCGTGGCCTGCGGGCGATCATCGCCGGTGCCGGCGGTGCGGCTCACCTGCCGGGCATGATCGCCGCGAAGACGACGCTGCCCGTGCTGGGCGTGCCGGTACAGTCCAAGGCGCTGTCCGGCAAGGATTCGCTGCTGTCCATCGTGCAGATGCCGAAGGGCATTCCGGTCGCCACCTTCGCCATCGGCGAAGCCGGTGCCGCCAACGCGGGCCTGTTCGCGGTGGCGCTGCTGGCCGGTACCGATGCGGCGCTGGCCGACAAGCTCGAAGCCTTCCGCGCAGAGCAGACCGCCAGCGTGCTGGCGATGACCCTCGACCCGGTCTGATTTCGCAGGATTGAAACGATGATTCTTCCGCCCGCCACCCTCGGCATGCTCGGCGGCGGCCAGCTCGGCCGCTTCTTCGTTGCTGCGGCCCACGAGATGGGCTATAAGGTGTGGGTCCTTGACCCGGATCCCCACAGCCCGGCCGGCCTGATCGCCGACCGCCACCTGCAGGCCGGTTACGACGATTTCACCGCCCTCGACCAGCTCGCCGAAGCCTGTGCCGCGGTGACCACCGAGTTCGAGAACGTGCCCGCGGCCACCCTCGACTACCTGGCCAAGTTCGTGCCGGTGCGTCCCGGTGCGGCGGCGGTGGCGGTGTGCCAGAACCGCATCGCGGAAAAATCCTTCCTGCGCGACAACGGGCTGCCCCATGGGCCGTTCGCGGTGATCCAGGCGGAAGCCGACATCGCCGCGGCGGATGCCGGCCTCTATCCGGCAATCCTCAAGGTGGCGCGCTTCGGCTACGACGGCAAGGGCCAGGCCCGCGTCGCCAATGCCGCCGAGGCGCTGGCCGCCTTCCGCCAGTTCAAGGGCGAGCCCTGCGTGCTGGAGCGCATGCTGAGCCTCGACTACGAAGTTTCGGTGGTGCTGGCCCGCGACGAGAACGGCAAGGTCAAATGCTTCCCGACCGTCGAGAACCAGCACAGCCGCGGCATCCTCGACGTGTCCATCGCGCCGGCGCGGACTTACGCCTGCCAGCGGGATTCGGCCCAGGAGTACGCCGAGCGCATCGCCGAGCGGCTGGGCTTCATCGGTACGCTGGCGGTGGAGTTCTTCGTGTCCCGTGGTGAACTCTATGTAAACGAAATGGCGCCGCGTCCCCACAACAGCGGTCACCACACCATCGACGCCTGCGTAACCAGCCAGTACGAGCAGCAGGTCCGTGCCCTGTGCGGCCTGCCCCTCGGCGAGGCGCGCCAGCACAGCGCATCGGTGATGGTGAACCTGCTCGGCGAGCTGTGGTACGAAGGCGGTTCGCCGCAAGGCCGCTACCGGGAGCCAGACTGGACCCTGCTGCACACTGTGCCCGGCCTGCGCCTGCACCTGTACGCCAAGCACCACGCCCGCCACGGCCGCAAGATGGGCCACTTCACGGTGATCGGCGACGATCCCGCCGAGGTGCTGGCCAAGGCCATGGCAGCCCGCGCGGCCATCGGCATCCGCGACGAGTAATCGGCAATGGCGATGGGCGACGATATCCGGCGCGCAGTCGAACTGCTGCGCCAGGGCGAGCTGGTCGCCCTGCCGACCGAGACGGTCTATGGCCTCGGAGCCGACGCGCTGAACCCCGATGCAGCGGCACGGATCTTCGCCGCCAAGGGGCGTCCGGCCGATCACCCGCTGATCGTCCATCTGCCCGACGCGGAACAACTCACCATCTGGGCGCGGGACATTCCGAAGGAAGCCATCGCACTGGCCCGCGCTTTCTGGCCCGGTCCGCTGACCCTGATCCTGAAGAAGGAGGAGGACGTGCCCGATGTGGTCACCGGCGGCCAGGACACCGTCGGCCTGCGGGTGCCCAACCATCCGGTGGCGCTGGAACTGCTGCGGGCCTTCGGCTCCGGCATCGCGGCGCCGTCGGCCAATCGTTTCGGACGGATCAGCCCGACCACCGCCGAGCACGTACGGCAGGAACTGGGCGATCGCGTCGCACTGATCCTCGACGGCGGACCCTGCGAGGTCGGCCTGGAGTCCACCATTCTCGACCTGTCGCGGGACGTGCCGGTGATCCTGCGTCCGGGCGCTATCGGCGTGGACGACATCGCCCGCGTCATCGGTCGCCGTCCGCGTCTGCGTGGCGAGGAGACCCAGCCCGACGCGGCGCCGCGTGTTTCCGGCGCTCTTGCGGCGCACTACGCGCCGCGGACGCCGCTGGAACTCGTTGCGGTTGAAGACATTCCCGCCCGCATGCAAGCCGGCGATGCGGTCCTGGCCCGTCAGCCGGCACCGGCCGATCTGCCTGCTGGCGTGATCTGGATCGCGGCACCGGCCGATCCGGCCGGCTATGGCCATGATCTCTACGCCGTACTGCGTCGCCTCGACGAGTCCCCGGCTGTACGCATCCTGGTGGAAGCCCTGCCGGATGCGCCCGAATGGGGCGCCGTGGCCGATCGCTTGGGGCGTGCGGCAGTGGGGTCGGGCGAAGACGACGAGACCTGAACGCACGCGAAGCAGTTGCATCTGCGCTCAAGTTCGCTATAATGCGCGCTTCGCGTGGGCCGATAGCTCAGCTGGGAGAGCGCCGCGTTCGCAATGCGGAGGTCGTGAGTTCGATCCTCATTCGGTCCACCA
>NZ_JAYSDK010000058.1:0-14581 GCF_041914405.1 Zoogloea sp. | reverse complement strand
TTCAAGGAGCTCGGCCACGAGATCGCCTGCCACGGCTGGCGCTGGATCCACTACCAGAACGTGGACGAGGCCACCGAGCGCGAGCACATGCGGATCGGCATGCAGATCATCGAAGAGCTCACCGGCGAGCGGCCGTTGGGCTGGTACACCGGGCGGGACTCTCCCAACACGCGGCGCCTGGTCGCCGACTACGGTGGCTTCCTGTACGACTCGGACTACTACGGCGACGACCTGCCGTTCTGGTCCGAGGTGCGGAAGAGCGACGGTAGCACCGCACCGCACCTGATCGTGCCCTACACCCTCGACACCAATGACATGCGCTTCTCGCTGCCGCAAGGCTTTTCCCACGGGGACGAGTTCTTCGAATACCTGCGCGACGCCTTCGACGTGATGTACGAGGAAGGGGACGAGCGGCCGGCGATGCTCAGCGTCGGCATGCACTGCCGCCTGCTTGGCCGGCCCGGGCGTTTCCGCGCGCTGCAGCGTTTCCTCGACCATATTGAAAAACACGACCGGGTGTGGGTGTGCCGGCGGGTGGATGTCGCCCGCCACTGGATCGCCAAGCACCCCCACCGCCCCCAAGCCTGACAGAGAACATACAAGGAGACTCATCCATGGCCAGCCACACTCCCGGCGCCCCCGTTTTCGCCGCTCCCGCCGACCTGCCCGACTGGGCGCTGCGTTCGGTGGATCTCGCCAACCCGCGCCTCGGCGCGCAGGCGCTCTACGCCTCCGACGACTTCTTTGCCGAAGTGTCGCGCATGCTCAACCCGGAACCGGCCCAGTTCGTGCCGGGCAAGTTCGACACCAACGGCAAGTGGATGGACGGCTGGGAGTCCCGCCGCAAGCGTGTCGCCGGCCACGACTGGGCGCTGGTCAAGCTTGGCGTGAAGGGCGTGATCCGCGGCTTCGACGTGGACACCAGCCACTTCACCGGCAACTACCCGCCGGCGGTGTCCATCGAAGCCACCGTGTCGGGCACTGACGACGTGGAGACCCTGAAAGCCGCCAGCTGGACCGAGATCCTGCCGGCCACGCCCCTCGGCCCCAACAGCCACCACATCCTCGAATGCGCCAGTGACGCGGCGTGGACCCACTTGCGCGTCAACATCTACCCGGACGGCGGCATCGCCCGCCTGCGCGTCTATGGCCGCCCGGTCGGTGCGCTGGAGAGCCTGACCGGCGACGAGACCATCGACCTCGTGGCGATGGAGAACGGCGGCCGCGCGGTGTCCTGGAACGACGCCAGCTTCGGCTCCACCGTCGCCGCGCTGCTGCTGCCCGGCCGCGGCCAGAACATGGGCGACGGCTGGGAAACCCGCCGCCGTCGCGAACCCGGTAACGACTGGTGTGTGCTCGAACTGGGCGCCGCCGGCACGGTCGAAAGGATCGAAGTGGACACCGCCTTCTTTAAGGGCAACTTCCCGGACCGCTGCTCGATCCAGGCGGCCTTCGTGAGCGGCGGCACCGACCGTTCCATCACCACCCAGAGCATGTTCTGGCAGACCCTGCTGCCCGAGCAGAAGCTGACGATGGACGCGGTGCATACCTTCACCGAACAGATCGCCAAGCTCGGGCCGATCACCCACGTGCGCTTCAACATCTTCCCCGACGGCGGTGTGTCGCGCCTGCGCCTGTGGGGCAAGGTGGCCAAGTAAGGAGTGGCGATGAACAGCCTCAGCCTGACCCCGCAGCCGCTCACCCGTGAAGCCTTCGCCCCCTTTGGCGACGTCATCGAGGCGAGCGACGCGGTGCGCCATTTCACCATCAACGCCGGCAACACCGAGCGCTACCACGACCTCGCCCAGATCGAGGCGGGCCCGGACGGCAAGGTGATCGTCTCCATCTTCCGCGGCCAGCCGCGCACGCTGCCCTTCCGCGTCGAGATGATGGAGCGCCACCCCTTGGCCAGCCAGGCCTTCATCCCGATGTCCGGCAAGCCCTACCTGGTGGTGGTGGCGCCGGCAGGTGCGGCGCCGAAGGCGGAAGACCTGCGCGTCTTCCTGGCCCGCGGCGACCAGGGCGTCAACTACGCCACCGGCGTGTGGCACCACCCGCTGCTGGCGCTGGAGACGGTGTGCGATTTCCTCGTCGTGGATCGCAGCGGCAACACGCCCAACTGCGACGAGGTGAGCCTCGACCCCGGTGCGGTGATCCCGGCCCTGTGAGGAGACGGCCATGTCCAGCGACGATGTCGGTGAAGCCTACGCCCGGCGGCCCCCGGCCTTCGGCGAGGCGGAGTGGCGGGCGCGGGTGGACGTGGCCGCCTGCTACCGCCTGGTGGCCCGTAACGGTTGGGACGACCTGGTCTATACGCACATCTCCCGGCGCCTGCCCGGGCGCGCCGATGCCTTCCTGATCAACCGCTTCGGGCTGGGCTTCGAGGAGGTCACCGCCTCCAACCTGCTGGTGGTGGATTTCGCCGGCCAGGTGCTGGCCGGGAAGGGCATCGCCAGTCCGGCGGGCTTCGCGATCCACTCCGCAGTGCACCGTGCCCGGCCGGACGCCCATTGCGTGTTGCACCTCCACACCCGCGCCGGCATCGCCGTGTCCACGCTGGTCGACGGCCTCCTGCCGTTGTCCCAGCCGGCGCTGCGCTTCTGGCGCGACATCGGCATCCACGATTACGGCGGCCTTGTTTTCGATGAGCCCGAGCTGGCCCGCCTGATCGCCGCCCTCGGGCTGCATCCGGCGCTGCTGCTGCGCAACCACGGCACCCTGACCTGCGGCCGCACGGTGGCCGAGGCCTACGTGCTGATGCACACCCTGGAGCAGGCCTGCGAGATCCAGCTCGCCGCGCTGGCCGCCGCCCCCGACGCCACCCGGCGGGTGATGCCGCCGGAAGCCGTGCTGGCCCGCAGCCACCGCCAGCTCACCGCCGACCCGGCGCCGGAAGGTGCCCTCGAATGGCCGATGCTGCTGCGTCGCTTGATGCGGGACGAGCCGTCGTTTGCGGCGTGAAGGCATGACATCCCGTGGGGGCGAATTCATTCGCCCCCACAAAAATTCGCCCCTACGGGGTGCCTCCCATAAGCAATCCCGCAGTCCAAACCTGAAAGGGCACTTCCATGCCGACCCTGCACATCGAACTCTTTGATGGCCGCACGCCGGCCGAAAAGCGCGAGCTCGTCGAGGTCTTGACCCGTGAAACCTGCCGCGTGCTCGGCTGCGAGCCGTCGGCGGTGGATATCCTGTTTGTGGATGTGAAGCGGGAGAACTGGGCGACCGGCGGGGTGTTGTGGTCGGAGAGGGTGGGTTAATCGGGTTTCTTTTTTGCCCTGGGCCCACTGCCGGTTTTCTCCCCCTCCCGGCTGGTGGTGGGCCGTTTTTTTGTTTTTTGGTTTGGGGTGCTGTTTTCTGGGCGGCTTTCCTTTGTTTGGTCTTGCATTGCCCCGGGCGAGTCCCGGCCAATCCAAGCCAATAAACAGGAAGCCGCCCCGCAAGGACAGCCAGGCAACCAAGTTGTCAGGTCGTCACACCCGCAGGTCGAATGAATTCGACCCCACAGGCATGCGGTCCCGCCCGCAAGTTCGCACGACGCTGGCCGCGTCAGCCGCAGAATCCCCCTCCACCAGCCCCGCATAACACCTCACCATCTGCGCGAACGAATCCGTCCCGAGCTTGCGCCCCAGGCGGGAGCGGTGGACCTCGATGGTGCGCGGCGAGACATCCAGGGCGCGGGCGACTTCCTTGTTGGTGAGGCCGGCGACGATCATCGCCAGGACTTCCCGTTCCCGTTCCGATAGCTGCGCGTAGCGCTGGCGGGCCTGGCGTTCCGCGTCGAGGCGGGCGTGCTGCAGTACGTGCTGGCCGATGGTGTGACGCAGGGCTAGGCGCAGTTCGTCGCGTTGCAGCGGCTTCTCCAGGAAGTCGGCGGCGCCGGCGCGGAAGGCCTGCCGGCATTGGGCTGCGTCGGCATCGGCGGCCAGCACGATTATTGGCAGGTCGATGCCGTCGGCGGCCAGGCTGACGATGAAATCTGCGCAGTCGTCGTCGGTGTGGCGGATGTCCACCAGGATCACGCCGCAGGCGTCGCCGTCGAGGGCCGCGCGCAACTCGTCCGGGCTGTCCCAGGTGTGCAGCGGAAGATCCAGGCTGGCGGCGCAGGCGGCGAGGGCGCGGCGGGTGGCCGGGGTGTCGTCGATGCAGTGGATGCAGGGTCGGGGCGTGGTCATGGCAAACCTGTTCAGGAACGGGGTGGGCCGGAGCGGCGGAGTACCGGGACGAGATTGACGAGCAGCAGCGCGGTGGCGATCAGCAGCATGCCGCCGAGCTCGGCGTTGCTGGGGCGTTCGCCCAGCTCCAGCCAGCCGGCGAGCACGCCGATGGCCGGAATGCCGAGGGCCGACAGGCCGGCGATGGCGGCGGGCAGGTGTTCCAGCACGTAGAGCCACAGCAGCCAGGCGAGGCCGGTGGCGAGCACGGCGTTGAAGGCGAGGGCGCCGAAGAAATAGGGCGTCGGGTCGATGGGCCGCGACGGATGCAGCGCGGCGACGACGCACAGGGCCAGCGCGCCGAACAGCATCTGCCAGGCGGTCAGCGTCAGTACATCCACCTCGTGCTGTTGGCGCAGGCGCTTGGCGACGATGGTCGCCAGCGCCCAGGCCAGGCTGCCAGCCAGCGCGAGCAGGTTGCTGGCCAGGCTGCCATGGGCGGCCCAGGGTTCGAGGATCAGCAGCAGGCCGCCAGCCGCCACGGCGGTGCCGGCCTGCTGGATCGGGCTGATGCGTTCGCCGAGGCGCCAGGCCGCCAGTGGCACCAGCCAGAAGGGCATGGTGTAGACCAGCACCGCGGTCTTGCCGGCGCCGCCGGCGACCAGCGCCCACTGGATCAGTGCCGTGAAGGCGGCGGTCTGCAAGAGGCCGAGCAGGATCGTCTGCCGTGCGGCCACCAGTTTCAGCGGGCGGCGGCGCAGGAGCAGCAGCGCGAACAGGGACAGGGCGCCGAACAGCGTGCGGATCGCCGAAAAGTCGAAGGGATCGGCATAGCGGATCACCTGCTTCATCACCACCCAGTTGTAGCCCCAGATCAGCGACATCAGCAGCAGCGCGGCGGCGGCGGGACGGGGAAAGGAGGGGGACGACTTCATCGGCTTATGGGATTTCGAATAATGGTGGGTATCGCTTGGTCTGCAGAATACCCAGAAGGTGCCGCGAATGAACTTGCCGACCACACCGTGCAGGCCGGCAATCTGTGTTGCGCTGCAAGATGTATGGGGTGGTAGGCCAGTGTTTGAAGGGAATGAAAAATGCTGCATTGCGACAATATCGAAGTGCTTATTCCGCTTATCAAGACTGAGCTCTGCCGCGCCGCGGGCCGGCACCTAAACTGGGCCTGAGTCCGGTCGATTCCTCGTCCGGAGCATTCGCCACCAGCGCCCGCAGAGGCGCTCATGCTGATAACGAAGGAGACCTCCATGTCGGAGTATTCGCAGGAAAGAAGTGCCCAACCGGTCGATGCGGTCGACGAGCGCCTGCCCGCCGGCCGCCTCATCGCGCTGGGCTTGCAGCACGTGCTGGTGATGTACGCCGGTGCCATCGCGGTGCCGCTGATCGTCGGCGGCGCCCTCCGTTTTCCGAAAGACCAGATCGCGCTGCTGATCAATTCCGATCTGCTGTGCTGTGGCCTCGTCACCATCATCCAGGCCTTCGGCATCGGCAAGTTCGGTATCCGCCTGCCGGTGATGATGGGCGTCACCTTCGCTGCCGTCGGCCCGATGGTGGCGATGGCCGGTAACCCCGAGCTGGGCATCAACGCCATTCTCGGTGCCGGCATCGCGGCGGGCATCTTCGGCATCTTCTTCGCCCCGCTGGTGTCCCGCTGTCTGCCGCTGTTTCCGCCCGTCGTCACCGGCACCATCATCTCGGTGATCGGCATTTCGCTGATGCGCGTGGCGGTCAACTGGGCGGCCGGCGGCAATCCCATGATCAAGGACGCGGCGACTGGCAAGATGATCGACAACCCGGCCTACGGCGCGCCGGAGCACATCGCCATTGCCACCATCGTGCTGGTCTCGGTGCTGCTGATCACCAAGTACGGCCGTGGCTTCTTGTCCAACGTGTCGGTGCTGCTGGGCATGGTGGTCGGTTTCCTGATTTCGATGGCCCTCGGCAAGGTCAGCTTCGCCGGCATCAACGAAGCACCGGTGATCGCCCTGGTCACCCCGCTGCAGTTCGGCATGCCGACCTTCGACCTGGTGTCGGTGGCGACCATGTGCCTGGTGATGGTGGTGGTGATGGTCGAATCCCTCGGCATGTTCCTGGCCCTCGGCGATCTCACCGGGCGCCGCCTGAGCCGTGACGACCTGACCCGCGGGCTGCGCACCGACGGCCTCGGCACGCTGATCGGCGGTTTCCTCAACACTTTCCCGCACACCTCCTTCTCCCAGAACGTCGGCCTGGTGGGTGTCACCGGCGTGAAGAGCCGCTGGGTGTGCATCGTCGGCGGGGTCATCCTGATGGCCTTCGGCCTGTTCCCGAAGATGGCGGTGGTGATCGCCTCCGTGCCCCAGTTCGTGCTTGGCGGCGCTGGCGTCGTGATGTTCGGCATGGTCGCCGCGACGGGTATCAAGATCCTGGTCGGGGCCGACTTGCGTACCAACCGCAACAACCTCTACGTGGTGGCGGTCAGCATCGGCCTGGGCATGATCCCGCTGGTCGCCCCGACCTTCTTCCACAGCATGCCGAAGGCCCTTGGCCCGCTGCTGCACAGTGGCATCCTGCTCGCCGCCCTGTCGGCCGTCGTGCTCAACGTGTTCCTCAACGGCACCGGCCGCCGCAACGCCAGCGGCGAAGCCTGCGAGGCCATCCCCCACGAAGCCCACTGATCCGCGCCCGGACCACTCCTCACAGAAAGACAATCATGAAGAAGATTTTTTGCCGGCCGCTGGCCGGTGTGGCCTCCCTTTGCCTGTCGATTGCCGCGCCCCTCGCTTCCGCTGCCACCTGGACCGACACTTTCCTCGGCTACCGCTACGGCACCCAGTTCCATGAGCCGAGCAATACCCAGGACGTTCGCAAGCACGTGCTGCAATTCACCCACAGCAGCGGCTACGCGGTCGGCCAGAACTTCCTGAACCTGGACGTGTTGCAGTCCGACAAAAATGATCCGGTGAATGGCGGCGGTTCGGGTGCCACCGAGTTCTACCTGACCTATCGTCATCAGCTGCACCTGGGCAAGGCCCTCGACAAGGACCTGTCCTTCGGCCCGGTGAAGGAGGTGGCGCTGACCGGCGGCTTCGACCTCAACACCAAGGACACCCGCTTCGCCCCGCGCAAGCGCCTGCTGGTGGTCGGCCCGACCCTCAAGTTCGACGTGCCCGGCTTCCTGGACGTGAGCCTGCTGGCCGCCCGCGAATGGAACCACTGCGGCCTTGGCGCGCCGGCCTGTCCGCAGGCCGAGATTTCCTTCGATACCCAGTGGATGCTTAGCGCGGCCTGGGGCATTCCCTTCCAGGCCGGTCCGCTGCCGCTCAAGTTCCAGGGCTTCATCAACTACATCGGCGACAAGGGCAAGGACTACGCCGGCGTGAAGACCGAGGCGGAAACCCTGATGCGCACCTCCCTGATGGCCGACCTGGGCCAGCTCGCCGGCAGCCGCAAGAACACCGTCTGGGCTGGCGTCGGCTACGAGCTGTGGCTTAACAAGTTCGGCAACCACGCCAACGCCGCCGGCGTCACCAAGCCCGGCATCAACACCCGCGCCCCGACGCTGCAACTGGAATGGCACTTCTGAAATTTCGATGAGCTGACCCGTAGGGGCGAATTCATTCGCCCTCGGTGGTTGATCAACGTCCGCGGGCGAATGAATTCGCCCCTACAGGGAGCCCCTGCGGAGTTCTTTCGCTCCTCTCACCGGAGACATGTCTCGATGCATGAAATCACCCAAATAGAAGGCCTCGAAATCCTCGACTCCCGCGGCAACCCGACGCTGCAGGCCACCGTCACGCTGCAGTCCGGCCACCGCGGGACCGCCGCGGTGCCTTCTGGCGCCTCCACCGGCAAGCGCGAAGCCCTCGAACTGCGCGATGGCGACCCGGCGCGTTTCGGTGGCAAGGGCGTGCAGAAGGCCCTGGCCCATGTCGAAGGCCCCATCGCCGCTGCGCTGAAGGGCCACGACGCGGCTCGCCAGGCGGACATCGACGGCATCCTGTGCGATCTGGACGGCACCGCCGACAAGTCCCGCCTCGGCGCCAACGCGCTCCTCGCCGTGTCGCTGGCCAGCGCCCGCGCCGCTGCCGAGGCGGCTGGCCAGCCGCTGTACCGCCACCTATCGGACGGGCGTGAGCCGGTACTGCCGGTACCGCTGATGAACGTGCTCAACGGCGGCGCCCACGCCAACAACAGCCTCGACATCCAGGAATGCATGATCGTGCCCCATGGCTTCGAGCGCTTCGGCGACGCGCTGCGCGCTGGTGTCGGCGTCTTCCACGCGCTGCGCGGCCTGCTCGACCGCTACGGTTTCCCCACGTCGGTGGGCGACGAGGGCGGTTTTGCACCCAATGTGGACGGCACTCGCCAGGCCCTCGACCTGATCCTCGAGGCGATCCGCCTGGCCGGCTACGAGCCGGGCAGCCAGGTGGCGCTGGCCCTCGACTGCGCTTCGTCGGAGTTCGCCAAGGGCGAGCGCTACGTGCTGGCCGGCGAATCCCTCGACCTGTCGCGGGCCGAGTTCTGCGACTACCTGGCCAAGCTGGTCGCCGACTACCCCATCGTCAGCATCGAGGACGGCATGGCCGAGGACGACTGGGCCGGCTGGGGCCAGCTCACCGACCGCCTCGGCCGGCGTACCCAGCTGGTCGGCGACGATCTCTTCGTGACGGACACCCGCCTGCTGGCCGACGGCATCCACAGGGGGGTCGCCAACGCGATCCTGATCAAGCCCAACCAGATCGGCACCCTCACCGAGACCCTCGCCGCCATCGAGCTGGCACGCCAGCACGGTTACGGGGCGATCGTCTCCCATCGCTCCGGCGAGACCGGTGACACGACCATCGCCGATCTGGCGGTGGGCACCGCCTGCGGGCAGATCAAGACCGGTTCGGCGAGCCGTTCGGATCGCGTCGAGAAGTACAACCGGCTGCTCGCCATCGAGCGTGAGCTGGGTCCGGCGGCCCGCTTCGCCGGCAGCGCGGCGCTGGCCCGGCGCTGAGGGCGTAGCCATGTTGCTCGGACTGGCGCTGCTCTACGTGGGCGCCGTGCTGATCCTCAACGGGCTGTGGATGCTCGGCCGCATTGGCGACCGGGAGATCCCGGTGATCAACCTGTTCGCCGGCGGCCTGTCCCTGTTGATCGCGCTCAAGCTGGCCTTCGGCGACGGCGCCGACCTGGCATCGGTGAAGGCGGCGGCCCTGTCGCTGCTGTTCTCCTTCACCTACCTGTGGGTGGCGATCAACCGCTACAGCGGCGCCGATGGCCGCGGGCTGGGCTGGTTCAGCCTGTTCGTGGCCCTCACCGCGATACCTGTGGCGGCGGACTGCCTGCGCCTGGCCAGCTCGCCGGGGGAGTGGTGGCTGGGGCTGTCGTGGGTGGCCTGGTCGATACTCTGGATGCTGTTCTTCCTGTTGCTCGCGCTTAACAAACCGCTGACCCGGCTGACCGCCTGCGTGGCCATCGGGCAGGGCGTGCTGACCGGCTGGGTGCCCGGCTATCTGTTGCTGAGCGGCGCCCTGCGTTGAGTTGGCGAGCGATGTAATTCCTCTGTGGGGGCGAATTCATTCGCCCTCGGACTTCATTTGGCCGATGGCGGGCGAATGAAGTCGCCCCCACGGGGGGATGCAGAGTTTTAGCCTTAATCGATATAAAAAGTATCGAAAGAACCGATCCCGGCGGCAATTCAAGCCGCATGCCTTTATCCCTAAGCTGTCCCCATCGATTCATCGGACAGACCCCAAAGGAGGAAAAAATGGCCCGAATGAGAGCAGTGGATGCCGCCGCGGCGGTGATGCGCAAGGAAGGCGTGGAGACCGTCTTCGGCGTGCCCGGCGCAGCGATCAACCCCCTTTACTCGGCGATGAAGAAGGACGGCGGCTTCAAGCACGTGCTGGCCCGCCACGTGGAAGGCGCGTCCCACATGGCCGAAGGCTTCACCCGTGCCACCGCTGGCAATGTCGGCGTGTGCATTGGCACCTCCGGCCCGGCCGGCACCGACATGATCACCGGCCTCTACTCGGCCTCCGCCGATTCCATTCCCATCCTGTGCATCACCGGCCAGGCGCCGCGGGCGCGGCTCTACAAGGAAGACTTCCAGGCCGTGGACATCGAGTCCATCGCCAAGCCGGTCACCAAGTGGGCCGTTACCGTGCGCGAGCCGGCTCTGGTGCCGCGCGTCTTCCAGCAGGCCTTCCACGTCATGCGCTCCGGCCGCCCCGGCCCGGTGCTGATCGACCTGCCCTTCGACGTGCAGATGGCCGAGATCGAGTTCGACATCGAGACCTACGAATCCTTGCCGCTGCACAAGCCGGCGGCGACCCGTGCCCAGGCCGAGAAGGCGCTGGCCATGCTCAACGCCGCTGAGCGTCCGTTGATCGTCGCCGGCGGTGGCGTCATCAACGCCGATGCAGCGGCCCGCCTGCAGGAATTCGCCGAGCTGACCGGCGTGCCGGTGATTCCAACCCTGATGGGCTGGGGCACGATCCCCGACGACCATCCGCTGATGGCCGGCATGGTTGGCCTGCAGACCTCCCACCGCTACGGCAACGCGACGATGCTGGCCTCCGACTTCGTGATCGGCATCGGCAACCGCTGGGCCAACCGCCACACCGGCTCGGTCGAGGTCTATACCGAAGGGCGCAAGTTCGTCCATATCGACATCGAACCGACCCAGATCGGCCGCGTTTTCGGGCCCGACTACGGGATTGTTTCCGATGCCGGTGCGGCCCTCGACCAGCTGATCGCCGTGGCCCGCGACATGAAGGCCGCCGGCCAGCTCGCCGACCGCAGCGCCTGGGTGGCCGAGTGCCAAGAGCGCAAGCGCACGCTGCAGCGCAAGACCCACTTCGAAGTCAGCCCGGTGAAGCCGCAACGGGTCTATGAAGAGATGAACAAGGCTTTCGGCAAGGACACGACCTACGTCAGCACCATCGGCCTGTCGCAGATCGCCGCCGCCCAGTTCCTGCACGTGTACAAGCCGCGTCACTGGGTCAATTGCGGCCAGGCCGGCCCCCTCGGGTGGACCATCCCGGCGGCGCTCGGCGTGTGTGCGGCCGATCCGTCCCGCAAGGTGGTGGCCATCTCGGGCGACTACGACTTCCAGTTCATGATCGAAGAGCTGGCCGTCGGCGCCCAGTTCAAGCTGCCCTACCTGCATGTGGTGGTGAACAACGCCTACCTGGGCCTGATCCGCCAGTCCCAGCGCGGTTTTGACATGGACTACTGCGTGCAGCTGGCCTTCGAGAACATCAACGCCCCGGAGACCGAGGGCTACGGCGTCGATCACATCGGCGTCGTCGAAGGCCTCGGCTGCAAGGCGATCCGCGTGCGCAAGGCCGAGGACGTGCAGGCGGCCTTCGCCCAGGCCCGCGCGTGGATGGAGGAGTTCCGCGTGCCGGTGGTCGTCGAGATCATCCTGGAGCGCGTCACCAACATCTCGATGGGCACCGAAATCAACGCCATCAACGAGTTCGAGGACCTGGCCGCCTGCGGCGCCGACGCCCCGACCGCGGTGGCCCTGCTGGACTGAGCGCGCAACGGAGATCTCCCTCTCCTCTTCCTCTGTGCGGGCGAATTCATTCGCCCGCGGAGGTCAATCAAACGACGGAGGGCGAATGAATTCGCCCCCACGGGTTTCATCCCCAGCTTCATGCCTTCGGTGTGATGCCACGGGGCCCACGAAAGGACACCACCATGCCGCGTTTCGCCGCCAACCTTTCCATGCTGTTTACCGAGCTGCCTTTCCTGGAGCGCTTCGGCGCCGCCGCGGCGGCCGGCTTCAAGGGGGTCGAGTATCTCTTCCCCTACGCCTTCGCCAAGGAAGACCTGGCCGCCGAGCTGGCCCGCCACGGCCTCGTCCAGGTGCTGCACAACCTGCCGGCCGGCAACTGGGAAGCCGGCGAGCGCGGCATTGCGTGCCACCCGGAGCGGGTTGCCGAGTTCCGTGACGGCGTCGCCACCGCCATCGACTACGCCCGCGCCCTCGGCTGCACGCAGCTCAACTGCCTGGCCGGCATCGCCCCGGCTGGCGTGTCCGAGGCCGCGCTGCGCGAGACCTTCGTCGCCAACCTGCGCTTTGCCGCGGCTCAGCTGAAGGAGGCTGGCATCCGTCTGCTGGTCGAGCCGATCAACACCTACGACATCCCCGGCTTCTACCTGAACCGCACGGCGCAGGCGCTGGAGATCCTCGACGAGGTCGGCTCCGACAACCTCTTCGTGCAGTACGACATCTATCACGCCCAGCGCATGGAGGGCGAACTGGCGGCGACCATCGCCAAGAACCTGCAGCGCATCGCCCACATCCAGCTGGCCGACAACCCTGGCCGCCACGAGCCGGGCAGCGGCGAGATCAACTACCCGTGGCTGTTCCGCCACATCGACGGCCTCGGCTACGCCGGCTGGATCGGCTGCGAATACAAGCCCGGCACCACCGCCACGGAAGGCCTCGGCTGGCTGAAGAACGCCTGAGCGCCGGCCCCACGACGACCACCACCAGGAGACAAGACATCATGGCAAACATCGGCTTCATCGGTCTCGGCATCATGGGCGCCCCCATGGCCGGCCACCTCATCAAGGGCGGTCACACCGTCTTCACCTTCACCCACGGCGCCACGCCGGCGGAACTCGTCGAGGCCGGCGCGCGGACCTGCGCCAGCGGCGCCGAAGTCGCCCGCAACGCCGACATCGTCATCACCATGGTGCCCGACACGCCCCACGTGGAGGACGCGCTGTTCAACCCCGAGGGCGTCGCCGCCGGCCTGTCCGCCGGCAAGACGGTGGTGGACATGAGCTCCATCTCCCCGGTGGCCACCAAGGATTTCGCCAAGCGCATCAACGCGCTGGGTTGCGAATACCTGGACGCGCCGGTGTCCGGCGGCGAAGTGGGCGCCAAGGCGGCCAGCCTGACCATCATGGTCGGCGGCAGCGAGGCCGCCTTCGACAAGGTCAAGCCGCTGTTCGAGCTGATGGGCAAGAACATCACCCTGGTCGGCGGCAACGGCGACGGCCAGATCACCAAGGTGGCCAACCAGATCATCGTCGCGCTGACCATCGAGGCGGTGGGCGAGGCCCTGCTGCTGGCCGCCAAGGCCGGCGCCGATCCCGCCAAGGTGCGCCAGGCGCTGATGGGCGGCTTCGCCAACTCGCGCATCCTGGAAGTGCACGGCGAGCGCATGGTCAAGCGTACCTTCGAGCCGGGCTTCCGCATCGCGCTGCACCAGAAGGACCTCAACCTGGCCCTGACCACTGGTCGCCAGCTCGGCGTCGCGCTGCCCAGCACCGCCATCGCCCAGGAGCTGTTCAACACCTGTGCGGCCCACGGCGGCGCCGGCTGGGACCATTCGGCCCTGGTGCGCGCCCTCGAGAAGATGGCCAATTTCGAGATCGGCCAACAGGCTGCCGACTGAGGAGCGAGCCGGTGCGCCATCTCGCCATCGAAGTCGGTTCCTACCGTTTTGTCGCCCGGCTCGAAGAGGAGGCCGCGCCGAAGACCTGCGCGGCCTTCCTGAAGATGCTGCCCTTCTCCAACCAGGTCATCCATTCCCGCTGGAGCGGCGAGGCGGTGTGGGTACCGCTGGCCGACTTCGACACCGGCCTGGACTTCGAGAACCACACCAGCCACCCGTCGCGGGGCGACGTGCTGCTCTACCCGGGGGGCTTCTCGGAAACCGAGATCCTGTTTGCCTATGGCAGCTGCCGCTTTGGCAGCAAAATGGGGCAGCTCGCCGGCAACCACTTCCTGACCGTCGTGGAAGGCGCCGAGCAGTTGATGGACATGGGCCGCACGGTGTTGTGGAAGGGCTCCCAGTGGGTGCGCTTCCTCGACCTGGGCAGCCGCTGAACGACAAGGACAACCCTATGCACACCGCCCCCCGCGATCTCCTTACCGCAATGTTCACTGCCGCGGTCAATGCCGCCCAGCCCGAGCACTGCATTCCCCGCTTCCTGCCCGAGCCGCCCAAGGGGCGGACCCTCGTCATCGGCGCCGGCAAGGCGTCGGCGGCGATGGCCCAGGCGCTGGAGCGCCACTGGCCGGGGCCGCTGTCCGGCCTGGTGGTCACCCGCTACGGCTACGCGGTGCCCTGCGCGCGCATCGAGATCGTCGAGGCGGCCCACCCGGTGCCCGACGCGGCGGGCCGCGAGGCGGCCGCGCGGATGCTCGAACTGGTGCGCGGCCTGAGCGCCGACGACCTGGTGATCTGCCTGATCTCGGGGGGCGGTTCGGCGCTGCTGCCGCTGCCCGGCGATGGCGTCACGCTGGAGGACAAGCAGGCCATCAACAGGGCCCTGCTCAAGTCCGGCGCGACTATTTCCGAGATGAACTGCGTGCGCCGTCACCTCTCGGCGATCAAGGGTGGCCGGCTGGCGGCGGCCTGCCATCCGGCGCGGGTGGTGAACCTGCTGATCTCCGACGTGCCCGGCGACAACCCGAT
>NZ_JAYSDK010000057.1:0-17398 GCF_041914405.1 Zoogloea sp. | reverse complement strand
CCAGCCCATCCCGCCCAAGGGACTGAACCTCAACTTCCCGCTCTCCGACGCCATGATCAAGCTCTACAAGGCCCCCAACGACAAGCCCTTCGACTGAGGGCACGACGGGCGGACTGACCGTAGGGGCGAATTCATTCGCCCGCGGACATCCATACAAGCGACAGAGGGCGAATGAATTCGCCCCTACGGCTGGAGAGCAGGGAGGGAGTACCAGCGCCTGGCCAGCAACGTGTCTCGAAAGGAAATCCGATGGGCTACCAATGGAACTGGAGCATCTTCGGCAGTACCGTCCCGACCGGTGAAACCACCTATCTGGCCTGGCTCCTGTCGGGCCTGCAGGTGACGGTGGAACTGTCCCTGTCGGCCTGGCTGTTGGCCCTCGCGCTGGGCAGTCTGATCGGCGTGCTGCGCACCGTGCCGAACAGGGCCCTGTCCGGCCTGGCTGCCGCCTACGTGGAGATCTTCCGCAATACCCCGCTGCTGGTGCAGCTGTTCAGCTGGTACTTCGTGCTGCCGGAGATCCTGCCCTTCGGCCTTGGCGACGCCTTCAAGCAGCAGCTCGCGCCGCTGACCCAGCAGTTCCTGGCCGCCATGCTGTGTCTGGCCTTCTTCACCAGTGCCCGTGTCGCCGAGCAGGTCCGTGCCGGCATCGGTGCCCTGCCCCGTGGCCAGAAGGCCGCCGGCCTGGCCCTCGGCTTCACGCTGCCACAGACGTACCGCCACGTGCTGCTGCCGATGGCTTTCCGCCTGATCGTGCCGCCGCTCACCTCGGAGTTCCTAAACATCTTCAAGAACTCGGCGGTGTGCTCGACCATCGGCCTGCTCGAACTGGCCGCCCAGGGCCGCCAGCTGGTGGACTACACCGCCCAGCCCTACGAGTCCTTCATCGCCGTAACCCTGTTCTACCTCCTCATCAACGTCATCGTGATGGGGCTGATGCGCATCGTCGAGGCACGTACGCGGGTACCGGGCTACCTGGGAGGCAAGTGACATGTACGAATTCGACTGGTCCTCGATTCCCGGCGCCCTGCCCTTCCTGTGGGAAGGCATGAAGGTCTCCCTCGAGATTACCGCCTGCGCAGTGCTGTTCGGCATCGCCTGGGGCACCCTGCTGGCGATGGCGCGCCTGTCCTCCATCAAGCCGCTGGCCTGGCTGGCCGCCGGCTACGTCAACCTGTTCCGCGCGATCCCGCTGGTGATGGTGCTGCTGTGGTTCTTCCTGATCGTGCCACAGGTGCTGCGTGGCGTATTCAAGCTGGACGCCGGCACCGACGTGCGCCTTGCCTCGGCGCTGGTCGGCTTCGCGCTGTTCGAGGCGGCCTACTACTCGGAGATCATCCGCGCCGGCATCCAGTCGGTTCCCAAGGGGCAGATCTCCGCCGCCTCGGCGCTGGGCATGAGCTACGCGCAGGCAATGCGCCTGGTCGTGCTGCCCCAGGCCTTCCGCAACATGGTGCCGCTGCTGCTGACCCAAGCCATCGTGCTGTTCCAGGATACGTCCCTGGTCTATGTGTCGGCCCTGGCCGACTTCTTCGGCGCCGCCTACAAGGTCGGCGACCGGGACGGACGGCTGGTCGAACTGCTGCTGTTTGCCGGCGCCGTCTATTTCCTGATCTGCTTCGCGGCCTCCCAGGCGGTCCGCCGTTACCAGAAAAAGCTCAACGCCCACGTGGCGCACTGATTCCCGGAGCCCGAGATGATTTCCATCCAGAACGTTTCCAAGCATTACGGGGCCTTCCAGGTCCTCACCGACTGCTCCACCGAGGTCAAGAAAGGCGAGGTGATCGTCGTCTGCGGGCCGTCCGGCTCTGGCAAGTCCACGCTGATCAAGTGCGTCAATGGCCTGGAGCCCTTCCAGAGCGGCAGCATCACCGTGGACGGCATCTCCGTCGGCGACCCGAAGACCAACCTACCCAAGCTGCGCAGCCGCGTCGGCATGGTCTTCCAGCATTTCGAGCTGTTCCCGCATATGAGCATTACCGACAACCTGACGATCGCCCAGATCAAGGTGCTCGGGCGTGGCAGGGACGAGGCCACCGACAAGGGCCTCAAGCTCCTCGACCGGGTCGGCCTCAAGGCCCACGCGGGCAAGTTTCCCGGCCAGCTCTCCGGCGGCCAGCAGCAACGCGTCGCCATCGCCCGCGCGCTGGCGATGGACCCGATCTGCATGCTCTTCGACGAACCCACGTCGGCCCTCGACCCGGAGATGATCAACGAGGTCCTCGACGTGATGGTCGAGCTCGCCCAGGAGGGCATGACGATGATGTGCGTGACCCACGAGATGGGTTTCGCCAAGAAGGTCGCCAACCGCATCCTCTTCATGGACAAGGGCCAGATCGTCGAGGACGACGACAAGGATAGCTTCTTCGGCAACCCGCGCTCCGAGCGCGCGCGCCAGTTCCTCGCCAAGATCCTGACCCACTGAGCGCCACCGCCATGACACGCCCGCGCATTCACCTGCTGGCCACCGGCGGCACCATCGCCGGCGAAGCCGACCCCACCTCCGACGGCGCCCGTTACCGGGCCGGCGTACGGCCGGTGGAACAACTGCTGGCGGCCGTCCCCGGCCTCGACGCCACCGCCGAACTGAGCGCCGAGCAGATCCTGTCCCTCGACAGCAAGGACATGGCGCCGGCCGACTGGCTGGTGATCCTGGCTGCCGCGCGGCGTGCGCTGGCCGACCCGGCAATCAATGGCATCGTGATCCTGCACGGCACCGACACGCTGGAGGAGACCGCCTATTTCCTGCACCTCACGCTGCCCGGCGACAAGCCTGTGGTGCTGACAGGCGCGATGCGCCCGGCCGACCACCCGCAGGCCGACGGCCCTGCCAATCTGCGCGCCGCCGTGTGCCTGGCCGCCAGCCCGAGCGCCCAGGGCAAGGGCGTACTGGCGGTAATGAACCGCACAGCCTACCCGGCACGCTGGCTCACCAAGGCACGCACGACCGGGCTGGACGCCTTCGAATCAGCCCGGCCGTGGACCGAAGGCCGCCCTGATGGACGCTGTGCCGGGCTAACGCCGGCCGGGCTGCCGCGAGTGGATGTGCTGATGGGCTACGCCGGAGCACCACCAGAGCTGGTGGATGCCTGCGTCGCCGCCGGCGCCCGCGGCCTGGTGCTGGCCCTGACCGGCCACGGCAGCGTACCCGCGGCCTGGCAGCCGGCTCTCGCCCGGGCCCGCGAACACGGCGTGGCGATCCTGCGCGCCAGCCGCTGCGCCGGCCCGGTAGTCCACAACGGCAACGCCGACGACGACCGGGAAGGCTGGCTCACCGCCGACGACCTGCCCCCCGCCAAAGCTCGCATCGCGCTGATGCTGGCCCTCGCTGCCGGCAGCGAGACCCGGACCTTCCTTCGTGGAGACCGTGGAGAGGCAGTAGACGGCTGAACTGGCGGTGGGCGAATTCATTCGCCCATCCCCCTCACGATGCCGCGCCACGCCCCTTGCGGGTGAACGCCACGCGGGCCTCCTCCAGCACCTGGGCCAGTTCCTCCCGGGCCTCGAGAGAGGACTGGATCAGCTTGTGCTCGTCGTGGCCGATGGCCTGCTGGCGGGCCAGCACCTCGGCATCGTGGCGGGCGAAGCGGTTCACCATCTGCTCGGCCAGCGCCGGCGGCTCGTTGAGCAGCTCCAGCGTCCATTTGGCCATTTCCAGGCTGGACGGCAGGGCCTCGCGGATCTGCCTCTCGATGCCCAAGTCCATCAGCCGGCTGGCGTGGAAGCGGTTGCGCGCGCGGGCAACGATCTGCACATGCGGGAAATGCTTGCGCACCAGCTCAGCGGTACGCAGGGAGGCCTCCACATCGTCGATGGCCAGCACGAAGACCTTGGCCTGACCGATCTGCGCCGCATGTAGCAGATCCAAGTGGGCCGCATCGCCGTAGAAGACCTTGAGGCCGAAGCGGCGCACCGTATCCACCTGGCCGGCATCCGAATCCAGCGCGGTGAAGCTGATGCCCCGCGCCAGCAGCAGGCGGCCGACGATCTGCCCGACCCGTCCGAAGCCGGCGATCACCACTTCGCTGCCATCCTCCGGCATCTCGTCGAAAGCCCGCGGCGGTTCATTCTTCTTGGCGGACCTGGCCAGCCAATCTCCGAACATCAAGAGCAGCGGCGACACCGCCATCGACATGGCCACCACCAGGGTCAGCTTGTCAGCCTGCACCTCACCGAGGACACGGAAGGACTGGGCCGCGTCGAACAGCACGAAGGCGAACTCACCGCCCTGGGCCAGAGCCAGGGCCAGCAGGCGCGCATCCCCGGTAGCCCCGCCGAGCAGACGGCGCAGCACGAACAGCACGACGCCCTTGACGACGATCAGCCCCGCCGTGAGCTGGGCGATCTGGCCCGGAAACTTGACCAGCAGATCCAGGTTGGTGGACATCCCGACGGCCATGAAGAACAGACCAAGCAGCAAGCCCTGGAAAGGCGCGATGGCAGCCTCCAGCTCATGACGGAACTCGGAGTCGGCCAGCAGCACACCGGCCACGAAGGCACCCAGGGACATGGACAGCCCCCCCGCCTGCATCAGCAGGGCGAGCCCCAATACTGTTGCCAGCGCCGCCGCGGTAAACATCTCGCGGCTATTCACCCGCGCGACGTGCCGGAACAGCATGTCCAGTGTCGGCCGGCCGATCACTGCCACCACCGCCAGCAGGCCGAGACCCACCGCCGGATGAGTCAGTGCCGTTGGCCGCCCGGTGCCGAACAGCGGAATCAGGGCCAGCAGCGGAATGACAGATAGATCCTGAAACAGCAAAATCGCGAAAGCCTCGCGACCATGACGGGTAGACAATTCGCGCCGCTCAGCCAGCGTAGGCAGCACGAAAGCCGTCGATGAAAGGGCCAGGATGATCCCCACCACCGTTGCCGCCGGCCACGACAAGCCCAGATAGCGGCCCGCGCCGGCCAGCGCCGCGGCCACCCCGAACAGTTGCAGCGCGCCAAGCCCGAACACCGAGCGCCGCAACGCCCATAGCCGCGACGGCTTGAGTTCCAGCCCGATGACGAAAAGCAGCAGCACGACGCCCAGCTCAGCGGTATGGAGCAGGTTGTCCGGGTCGCGCACGAGCTTCGCGCCAAAAGGGCCGATGATCACCCCCACCGCCAGATAGCCCAGCACCGTGCCCAGCCCCGCCCGCTTGAAGAGGGGCACCAAAAGCACGGAGGCGAGCAGCAGCGCAGCAAGGGTGGTAAGCGATTGCATGAGAGACGGGACACGACGACGGAATCTCAAGTCTCTCACAAAGACGGGGCCGGAATGCCAGTGGAAGGAAATGGAAACACACAAGGCCACTGCGGCCACGCCAGAGAAGCGCCAAAACTCTCAAAGCTTTCAGAAAACTGTCGGAATTCTTTACAGCCATTAAAAACGCCCCACCCTGCGTCCCCCCCCTCTCCCTTGGAAAACCGCATGAACTGGGGCTTTTCGATAAATACGTCACAGCTGGCACAACCTATGCAAGGGAATGGCTGTATCCAGCAAATATTAGAAATCCACTACTTGTCTTGCCTGCGAGGAGACGGAAATGAAATACATCAAGCCAAAACTGCAGCTCGCCGCCGTGCTGGCCGCCATGAGCTTGTCGGGCGCCGCCCTGGCAGCCACGGTGGATCTCACCACGTCCGGCTGGGTAACGTACGGGGATGCCAATTCTTACGCCCTGAACACGAACAACATTACCGTCATGTCGGGCCCCGGCCAGATCGACCTCTTTGTCAAACTTGGCCTCAACCCGCCCGGCCAGCTGAACAACGCCCCACCCACGATGGACGACGCCTTCCAGACGCCAACGGCCAATCCAGTAGACGGTTTCCGGATGAACAGCGCCAACGAACCCGGTGGCAGCACGAGTGAAGGCGCTTGGGATCGTGTCGGTTGGTGGGACGCAACTCTTTCCTCGCTCAATTCCCAGCTGAATTTCACGAAAAACTCGATGGTATTTTTCTTCGCCAACAACGAGACGGGTAACACACCCGACCTCGCCGGCTGGGCACGGGTCGAACTGACAAAAATAACCGGCAACGTACTGATCGGACGCTGGGACCTGACCAACGACCCAACCCATCAGGGTAACGTCGGCTATGGCCCACCGCCCGTCGGAGGGGGCGTGGTGTTGGGGGACCCAACGGCCTATACATCCAACGGTGCAGCCCCCTTCGTTTCAGATTTTATCGATTCCGGTAACGATGTTTGTTTAAACGCGTTGAATCAGTTGGTTGCATGCAAGATTCCCGATCCAAACAACGTCAATCAGTTCATCCCAAACCCAGCTGTGGTTAAGACCTATTCCGAGAACCTCGGCGGCGACCGTGCAGCCTACGCAATTGTGTTCCCCGAATTGGACGCCGCAATCAAGAGCCTCGTCGCCGGTGGTGAAAACCTCGCCGACTACGCCCTTCACGTGGACTACCGTCTGGGTTGCGGTCCGGAACAGACCCAGGCCGGTGGCGGCTTCCCACAAATCCCGGCGGGCGGTCACAAAACGGTCTGTGCCGAAAATTATGCGTTGAACGGAGGCGACGAGAAGGTCTTCATCGGAACCCAGCTCGCATCCACCGATATCCCGGAACCGTCCTCTGTTGTCTTGACGGGGCTTGGCCTCCTGGGGCTAGGTATCCGGCGCTTCCGCGCACTGGCATAAAACAGCTGAACGCTGCTGAAAAGCCGGGGGCAACCCGGCTTTTCTCGTTCACAGCCCCGGATCCTGGCCCCCGCCCGCCAGGGCCGCATCCACCACCCGCCGGCTCAGGTGCGGCGCAAAACACTCGATGAAGGCGTAGATGTAGCCGCGCAGCCAGGCGTTCTTGCGCAGGCCGATGCGCGTCGTGCTCGACGCAAACAAGTGGGCGGCATCCAGCATGCCGAGATCCTTGTCCACCACCGGGTCGTAAGCCATCTTGGCGATGATGCCGACACCGAGGCCCATCGCCACGTAGGTCTTGATCACGTCCGAGTCGATGGCGGTGAGTACCACGTTGGGTTTCAGGCCCCGTCCGGTGAAGGCCTCGTTGATGCGGTTGCGGCCGGTGAAGGCGAAGTCGTAGGTCACCAGCGGATAGCGGGCGATCTCCTCCAGCGTGAGCGGCTGCGCCGCCAGGATCGGATGGCGCAGCGGCGCGACGACACAGCGATTCCACTGGTAGCAGGGCAACATCACGATGTCCTCGTGCTCGGCGATCGCCTCGGTGGCGATGGCGATGTCGGCCACGCCGGACAGCACGTAGTCGCACACCTGCCGCGGATTGCCCTGGTGGAAGGACAGGCGCACGTTGGGATAAAGCGCCATGAAGGCCTGCACAACCCTGGGCAGCGCATAGCGGGCCTGGGTATGTGTAAAGGCAATCGACAGGCTGCCGGTGGCCTCATTGCTGAACTCGGCCCCCACCTCGCGCAGGTTGTCCACCTCCTGCAGGATCCGGCCGACGATGGTCAGCACCTGCTTGCCGGGCTCGGAAACTTCCACCAGCCGCTTGCCGTGGCGGACGAAGATCTCGATGCCCAACTCTTCCTCGAGCACGCGGATCTGCTTCGATACGCCGGGCTGGGATGTAAACAAGGCCTCGGCAGCTTCCGACACGTTGAGGCCGTGGCGGGCCACTTCGAATACATAGCGCAACTGCTGGATGTTCATCGACGCGAACCCCGGGGAAGAACCGCGAAATGGAAGGATAGAACTATAAGTTCTAAAGGTTTAACCTAAAATACCTTCTTTGCTCTAAAAACACGTTCTACGATGCGCCGCACACGGAATTTGGGCTTATCATGAGTATTGCTTACACGATTGCCGGCTTTGCCGTAGGCGCCATCGTCGGCCTGACCGGCGTAGGTGGTGGGTCCCTGATGACCCCGCTACTGGTCCTGCTGTTCGGCATCAACCCATCGGTGGCCGTCGGCACCGACCTGCTCTACGCGGCCATCACCAAGGCCGGCGGAACCGTCGCCCACGGCATGAAGGGCACGGTGGACTGGACGATCACCAAGCGCCTGGCCACCGGCAGCATCCCGGCCGCGGCAATCACGCTGGTGCTGGTCGGCTACTTCGCGCCCGGCGGCATCGGCGGCGCGGCCAGCCTGATCAAGGTTTCGCTGGGCGTGGCCCTGCTCCTCACGGCGGTGGCGATCGTGTTTCGCAAGCAGATCCAGGCCTACGCCCTGAAGCGCTCCGGCGGCCAGGAAAATCCGCAGCGCACCAAGCTGCTGACCATCCTGACCGGCGCCGTGCTGGGCATTCTGGTGTCGATCTCGTCGGTGGGTGCCGGCGCCCTGGGCGTCAGCGCCCTGTTCTTTTTGTACCCGCGGCTGGCGACCTTGCGTATCGTCGGCAGCGACATCGCCCACGCGGTGCCCCTGACCCTGGTGGCCGGCATCGGCCACTGGTTCCTCGGCAGCGTCGACTGGGCCTTGCTGGGCAGCCTGTTGATCGGTTCCCTGCCGGGCATCTGGCTGGGCAGCCACATTTCCACCCGCGTCCCCGACCGGGTGCTGCGTCCGATTCTGGCAACCATGCTGGTCTTGGTGGGCAGCAAGTTGATTGCGGCCTGACCGGGCTTACAAATAAACCAGGAAAACGAAATGTACCGTTACGACCCCTACGACCAGAAGATCGTCGACGAGCGCGTCGCCCAGTTCCGCGACCAGACCCGGCGTTACCTGGCCGGCGAGCTGACCGACGACGAGTTCCGCCCGCTGCGCCTGCAGAACGGCCTGTACATCCAGCGCCACGCACCAATGCTGCGGGTTGCCGTGCCCTATGGGCTGCTGTCGTCCACCCAGGTTCGCAAGCTCGCCCATATCGCCCGGACCTACGACAAGGGCTACGCCCACATCACCACCCGCCAGAACGTGCAATTCAACTGGCCCGAGCTGAAGATCGTGCCGGAAATCCTGGCCGAGTTGGCCCAGGTCCAGATGCATGCCATCCAGACCTCCGGCGCGTGCATCCGTAACATTACCTCCGACCCCTTCGCCGGCGTGGCCGGTGACGAGTACATCGACCCGCGCCCGTGGTGCGAGGTGCTGCGCCAGTGGAGCACCTTCCACCCGGAATTCGCCTTCCTGCCGCGCAAGTTCAAGATCGCGGTGAACGGTGCCCATCAAGACCGCGCGGTGATCCAGTGCCACGACATCGGCCTTGAGCTGAAGCGCAATGCGGCCGGCGAGATCGGCTTCCGCGTGCTGGTCGGCGGCGGCATGGGCCGTACCCCGATCATCGGCGAAGAGATCAACGACTTCGTACCCTGGCAGCACATCATCACCTACAACGAGGCGATCCTGCGGGTGTACAACCGCTACGGCCGCCGCGACAACCTCTACAAGGCGCGCATCAAGATCCTCGTCAAGGCCCTCGGCGTCGCCGAGTTCAAGCGCCAGGTCGAGGAGGAATGGGCCTTCGGCAAGGATGGCGCCAACACTCTGACCGAAGCCGAAGTGGCCCGCGTCGCCGCCCACTTCACGACGCCCGCCTACGAAACCCTGCCGGGCGAGGACGCCGGCTACGCCAGCCAGCGCGCCACCAACACCGCCTTCGCCGCATGGACCCGCCGCAATGTGCTGGCCCACAAGGTGCCCGGCTACGCAATCGTCGTGCTGTCCCTGAAGAACCCGGCCACCGCCCCCGGCGACATCACCGCCGAGCAGCTCGACTTGGTCGCCGAATGGGCCGACGCCTACAGCTTCGGCGAAGTGCGCGCCACCCACGAGCAGAACCTGGTGCTGGCCGACGTCAAGCAGGCCGACCTCTTCGCGCTGTGGGAGAAGGCCCGCGCCGCTGGCCTGGCGACGCCGACCTTCGGCCTGCTGACCGACATCATCTGCTGCCCGGGCGGCGATTTCTGCGCGCTCGCCAATGCCAAGTCGATTCCCATCGCCAACGCGATCCAAACCCGCTTCGACGATCTGGACTACCTCTACGACATCGGTGACATCGAGCTCAACATCTCGGGCTGCATGAACTCCTGCGGCCACCACCACGTCGGCCACATCGGCATCCTCGGCGTCGACAAGAACGGTGAGGAGTGGTACCAGGTCAGCCTCGGCGGCAGTCAGGGCAACGACACCAGCATCGGCAAGGTGATCGGCCGCTCGTTTGCCGCCGCCGAAATGCCCGATGTGATCAGCAAGATCATCGACGTCTACCGGGCCCAGCGCCAGGACGGCGAGCGCTTCATCGACACCGTCCGCCGCACCGGTCTCGACCCCTTCAAGCTCGGCGTGTATGGCGAAGCCGCGATCATCGAAAGGAAGCAACATGCCTAAGCTCATCAAGAACGGCCGCGTGATCGACGACGCCGCAGAAATCCTCGTCCTCGACGAAGTCCAGGGCCCCGAGGCGCTGAACCTCCCCGACGGCCCGGTGTTCGTGCCCCTCGCCGTGTGGCAGGCCCACAAGGGCGCCCTCTCCGGCCGTGCCGGCCTCGGCGTGTGGCTGGACAGCAGCGAGAACGTGGACGAGCTCGAAGGCGATTTGGACAGCATCGGTGCCATCGCGCTGAACTTCCCCAAGTTCACCGACGGCCGCGCCTACTCCAGCGCCGCGCTGCTGCGCAGCCGCTACGCCTACAAGGGCGAGATCCGCGCCATCGGCGACGTGCTGCGCGACCAGTTCTTCTTCATGCAGCGCTGCGGCTTCGACGCCATCCAGCCGAAGGCCGGCAAGTACAGCGACGCCCAGCTGGAAGAAGCGCTGGCCAGCCTGAAGGACTTCTCGACGCCCTACCAGGCCGCCATCGACCAGCCCGAACCCCTGTTCCGCCGCACCCAGCGCGCCGCCTGAGCGAGGAGAGATCTCGATGCATCCGAACCAGAACCCCAGGCTCGACGATCCGGTGCTGCTCGCCAGCCTGGAAGCCAAGGTCGCCCAGCTCAAGGCCGACCTGGCCGCCTGGGCCGCCGAACTGCCGGCCATCACCATGGCCAACAGCCTCGGCGCCGAGGACATGGTGCTCACCGACGTGATCGCCACCAATCAGCTGCCCATCGAGATCTTCTCGCTGGACACCGGCCGCCTGCCGCTGGAAACCTACGACCTGATGGCCGAGGTACAGAAGCGCTACGGCCTCAAGCTGAAGTTCTTCTACCCGAACCACGAGGCCATCGAGACCTTCACGCGGGAAAACGGCATCAACGCCTTCTACGACAGCGTCGAGCTGCGCAAGGCCTGTTGCCACGCCCGCAAGGTCGAGCCGCTGGGCCGTGCGCTGGCCGGCAAGCAGGCCTGGATCACCGGCCTGCGTGCCCAGCAGTCCACCACCCGCACCGACCTGCCCAAGCGCCAGTTCGATGAGGGCAACGGCCTAGTCAAGTTCAACCCGCTCTCCGACTGGACCGAGAAGGAAGTGTGGGCCTACATCCGCCTCAACAAGGTTCCGTACAACGCGCTGCATGACAAGTTCTACCCGAGCATCGGCTGCGCCCCGTGCACCCGCCCGGTGTCGATCGGCGAGGACGTCCGCGCCGGCCGCTGGTGGTGGGAAAATCCGGAAACCAAGGAATGCGGCCTGCACGTCAAGAAGTGACGGGCACCCAGGAACCATAAAACGAGTAAAGCAATGTCGACGCTCACCAAACAGACCCTGAGCCACCTGGATTGGCTCGAATCCGAAGCCATTCACATCATGCGTGAAGTGGCCGGCCAATGCAGCAACCCCGTGCTGCTGTTCTCCGGCGGCAAGGACTCCATCTGCATGCTGCGGATCGCCGAGAAGGCCTTCCGCCCCGGCAAGTTCCCCTTCCCGCTGATGCATATCGACACCGGCCACAACTACAAGGAAGTGGTCGAATTCCGCGACAAGCGCGCCGCCGAGCTGGGCGAGCGCCTGATCGTGCGCTCCGTCGAAGACTCCATGAAGCGCGGCACCGTCGTGCTGAAGAACGAGAACGAGTCGCGCAACAAACATCAGTCCGTGACGCTGCTGGAAGCCATCGAGGAGTTCGGCTTCGACGCCTGTATCGGCGGCGCCCGCCGTGACGAGGAAAAGGCCCGCGCCAAGGAACGCATCATGAGCTTCCGCGACGAGTTCGGCCAATGGGACCCGAAGAACCAGCGTCCCGAACTGTGGAACCTCTACAACGCCCGCAGCCACAAGGGTGAGAACATCCGCGCCTTCCCGATCTCCAACTGGACCGAGATGGACGTGTGGCAGTACATCGAGCGCGAGAAGCTTGAACTGCCCAGCATCTACTTCGCCCACACCCGTCCGGTAGTGATGCGTTCCGGTGCCATCGTGCCGGTCAACGTGCCGCTGATGAACGGCGAGCTGACCAACCTGCCCAAGCCCGGCGAAGAGATCATCGACCTGCAGGTGCGCTTCCGCACCGTCGGCGACATCTCGTGTACCGCCCCGGTGGAGTCCGACGCCGACAACGTCGAGAAGATCGTGCTCGAAACCGCCACCACCACGATCACCGAGCGCGGCGCGACCCGTCTGGACGACCAGACCAGCGAAGCCTCCATGGAACAACGCAAGAAAGAGGGTTACTTCTAAATGAGCGCCCAACACGTTGAAGACCGCGGCCTGCTGCGCTTCCTGACCTGTGGTTCGGTCGATGACGGCAAGAGCACCCTGATCGGCCGCCTGCTGTTCGACACCAAGGCTATCCTGGCCGACACCCTCACCGCCATCGAACGCACCTCCAGCAAGCGCGGCATGACCGCCGTCGACCTGTCCCTGCTCACCGATGGCCTGCAGGCCGAGCGCGAACAGGGCATCACCATCGACGTGGCCTACCGCTACTTCTCGACCGGCACCCGCAAGTACATCATCGCCGACGCGCCGGGCCACGAGCAGTACACCCGCAACATGGTGACCGCCGCCTCCACCGCGAACCTGGCGATCATACTGATCGACGCGCGCAAGGGCGTGCTGACCCAGACCCGCCGCCACAGCTACCTGACCAAGCTGGTGGGCATCCCCCACGTGGTGGTGGCCGTCAACAAGATGGACCTCGTCGATTACGACCAGGCCACCTACGACCGGATCGTTGCCGAGTACAAGGCCTTCGCCGACCAGATCGGCCTGACCGACGTGCGCTTCATCCCGCTGTCGGCTCTCAACGGCGACATGATCGTGGACCGCGGCGAGCGCCTGGACTGGTACGACGGCCCGACGATGATCGACATCCTCGAAAACGCCCCGGCCGCCCACACCGAGCAGGCCGAGAGCTTCCGCTTCCCGGTCCAGTATGTGTGCCGCCCGCAGGCCTCCGACAACCCCGAACTGCACGACTACCGCGGCTTCATGGGCCGCGTCGAGTCCGGCGAGATCAAGGTCGGCGACAGCGTCACCGTGCTGCCCAACGGCCTGACCACCAAGGTCAAGGACATCCAGCTGTACGGCGAGTCCCTGCCCAAGGCGATCCACGAGCAGTCCGTGACCCTGCTGCTGGAAGATGAGATCGACATCTCCCGCGGCGACATGATCGTCAGCAGCGAGGAAGTGCCGGCGCAGACCAAGCAGGTCGAAGCCATCGTCTGCTGGCTGTCGGAAACCCCGCTGTCGCCGGCGCGCACCTACTGGCTGCGCCACACCACCCGCGAAGTGAAGGCCAAGGTGGCGAGCATCACCCACCGCCTGGACATCAACACGCTGGAGAAGGAAGCGACGACCACGCTGGCCATGAACGACATCGCCCGCCTGACCCTCAAGCTGGCCCAGCCGGTTTTCGCCGACAACTACACCGACTCGCGCGCCACCGGCGCCTTCATCCTGATCGACGAATCCACCAACAACACGGTGGGTGCCGGCATGATCACGGGCCTGAACGCCTGAGCCGCCACGTAAGTTGCATCCCCGGCTGCGGCCGGGAGCCGCAAAGCAAAACCCCCGGACTTGCCGGGGGTTTTGCTTTTGGGGGACTGCCGACGGGACGCCCGGGGGCGCCCCGCACAACATCGCCGCTCAGGTCGCGAAGACGTGCTTCACGCGCAGGGTTTCACCCCGCTCGACGAGACCGATCAGACGATCGATGTTGGGATGCTTGCCCGGGTTCAGGCGCGCATCCTCACTGTGCTCCTCGTAGATCGCGATACCCTGGGTCGCCGCCTCGGGGGTGATCGCGCCGTGGATCTGCGCCAGGTGGTTGTACACCGCCAGCGAGCCGGCCTGGCCGGGCTTGTTCTCGATGGTGGCGACCACCGCGTCGGCGGCGTCGATCAACTGGATCGCGGCGAGGTGAGACACGCCCGGCAGGGTCTTGAGCTTGTCGGCAAAAGCCATTCAATTCTCCGTAGGGGCGAATTCATTCGCCCACGAACTTGATTCAATCGGCGGAGGGCGAATGAATTCGCCCCCACAGGGCTCAGATGCGCTTGGCCAGTTCGGCGGCCTTGCCGATGTAGCTGGCGGGGGTCATCTCCAGCAGGCGGGCCTTTTCGGCTTCGGGGATGGCCAGCGTGCCGATGAAGGCCTGCAGCGCCTCCTTGGTGATGCCCTTGCCGCGGGTCAGCTCCTTGAGCTGCTCATAGGGGTTGGGCACGGCGTAGCGACGCATCACGGTCTGAATCGGCTCGGCCAGCACTTCCCAGCAAGCGTCCAGATCGGCCGCCAGACGGGCCGGCTCGGCTTCCAGCTTGCCGAGGCCGCGCAGGCAGGAATCGTAGGCCAGCACGGCGTAGCCGAAGGCCACGCCCATGTTGCGCAGCACGGTGGAGTCGGTCAGGTCGCGCTGCATGCGGGACACCGGCAGCTTGTCGGCCAGGTGGCGCAACACGCTGTTGGCGAGGCCCAGGTTGCCTTCGGCGTTCTCGAAGTCGATCGGGTTGACCTTGTGCGGCATGGTGGACGAGCCGATCTCGCCGGCCTTCAGCTTTTGCTTGAAGTAGCCGAGGGAGATGTACATCCAGATGTCACGGCAGATATCCAGCACGATGGTGTTGGCACGGGCGGTGGCGTCGTACAGCTCGGCCATCGCGTCGTGGGGCTCGATCTGGATGGTGTAGGGGTTGAAGGTGAGACCCAGGGATTCGATGAAGCGGCCGTTGAAGGCTTCCCAGTCGAACTCGGGGTAGGCGGACAGGTGGGCGTTGTAGTTACCGACGGCACCGTTGAACTTGGCGGTCAGCTCGACGCCGGCGATGGCCTTGCGCACGCGGCGCAGGCGGTACACCACGTTGGCCATTTCCTTGCCGAGGGTGGTCGGGCTGGCGGGCTGGCCGTGAGTGCGCGACAGCATCGGCAGTTCGGCGTGCTGGTGGGCCAGTTCAACCAGGCGGGCGATGATCTTGTCGAGGGACGGCAGCAGCACACCGTCGCGGCCGTCGCGCAGCATCAGCGCGTGGGACACGTTGTTGATGTCTTCCGAGGTACAGCCGAAGTGGATGAACTCGGTGACGCGGGTGACTTCGGGGTTGTGGCCGAGGCGCTGCTTCAGCCAGTACTCCATGGCCTTCACGTCATGATTGGTGGTCGCCTCGATGGCCTTCACGGCCTCACCGTCGGCCACCGAGAACTCGGCGATCACGGCATCCAGCTCGGCGATCGTGGCGGCGGAGAACGGCGCGATCTCGGCCAGCTCGGGCGCGGCGGCGAGCGCCTTCAGCCACTCGATCTCGACCTTCACGCGGTTGCGGATCAGGCCGAACTCGGAAAAGTGCTCGCGCAGCGCGGAGACCTTGGATTCGTAGCGCCCGTCGAGGGGCGACAGCGCGGTGATGGGTTGCAGGTTCATGCGTAAAGCCCTTGAGGCGGAAAAGCAAAGTTCTCTATTTTAGCGTCTTGGAGAGCCGTTCGCCGATGATAAAATCCGGGGCTCCCAAACTGCAGCCCATCATCATGAGCAACGGTCCGCAAAAAATGGAACGCTTCATCTTCTGGAGCCGCTGGCTCCAGGCCCCGCTCTACCTCGGCCTGGTCGTCGCCCAGGGTATCTACGTTTACCTGTTCATGGCCGAGCTGTTCCACCTGGTGAGTTCGGTCGTCGAATCCGGCGGCCACATCAGCGAAACGGAAACCATGCTGGTGGTGCTCGGCCTGATCGACGTGGTGATGATCGCCAACCTGCTGATCATGGTCATCATCGGCGGCTACGAGACCTTCGTGTCGCGCCTCGACCTGGAGAACCACCCGGACCAGCCGGAGTGGCTGTCCCATGTGAACGCCGGCGTGCTCAAGATCAAGCTGTCCACCGCCATCATCGGCATCTCGTCGATCCACCTGCTGAAGACCTTCATCAATGCCGGCAACCTGCCCGAGCACACGATCCAGTGGCAGGTGATCATCCACGTCGTATTCCTCTTCTCGGCCCTCGCGATGGCGATGGTCGACAAGATCATGAACCAGACCGTCCTGCTGTCCAAACACTAAAGACATCACGTAGAGGGAGCCTCACCCATGACCGCCATCAAACAGGAAGACCTGATCCAGTCCGTCGCGGACGCCTTCCAGTACATCAGCTACTACCACCCGCTGGACTACATCAAGGCCCTGGGTGAAGCCTACGAGCGCGAGGAATCCCCCGCCGCCAAGGACGCCATCGCCCAGATCCTGACCAACTCCCGCATGGCCGCCGAAGGCCACCGCCCGATCTGTCAGGACACCGGCATCGGCATGGTGTTCATCAAGGTCGGCATGCAGGTCAGCTGGCCGGATGCCACGATGAGCATCCAGGAGATGATCAACGAGGGCGTGCGCCGCGCCTACAGCAACCCCGAGAACCCCCTGCGCGCCTCCGTGCTGGCCGACCCGGCCGGTGCCCGCAAGAACACCAAGGACAACACCCCGGCCGTGGTGCACTTCGAGATCGTCGAAGGCCATCACGTTGAAGTGATCTGCGCCGCCAAGGGCGGTGGCTCGGAAGCCAAGTCCAAGTTCGCCATGCTCAACCCGTCCGACGATCTGGTCGATTGGGTCCTCAAGAAGATTCCGGAAATGGGTGCCGGCTGGTGTCCGCCGGGCATCATCGGCATCGGCATCGGCGGCACGCCCGAGAAGGCCATGCTGCTCGCCAAGGAATCCATCATGGCGCCGGTGAACATTCATGAGCTGAAGGAAAAGGCCGCCTCCGGCGCCGCCCTCACCCGCGCCGAAGAGCTGCGCCTTGAGCTGTACGAGAAGGTCAATGCGCTGGGCGTCGGCGCCCAGGGCCTCGGCGGCCTCACCACTGTGCTCGACGTGAAGGTGCTGGACTACCCCTGCCACGCCGCCAACCTGCCGGTCGCGCTGGTGCCCAACTGCGCCGCCACCCGCCACTGCCACTTCCACCTGGATGGCTCCGGCCCGGCCAAGATCGAACCGCCGAAGCTGGAAGACTGGCCCGCCGTCACCTGGACGCCGGACCTCAAATCGGCCACCCGCGTCAATCTGGACACCCTGACCAAGGAAGAAGTCGCGTCCTGGAAGCCGGGCCAGAAGCTGCTGCTCAACGGCAAGATGCTGACCGGCCGCGACGCCGCCCACA
>NZ_JAYSDK010000056.1:0-17626 GCF_041914405.1 Zoogloea sp. | reverse complement strand
GGGGCGTTCAGCCCGCGTCGGGACAGGGGCGGGCTGATTGTTCAGGACCGACTAATTATATGGGAAAGTCCTTTACGGAAACCCAAATTCTTTACTTGATGCGCAATGTGCCAGATCAGTGTTCAGCAAAGGCATTCTGTAAAACGTATGGGGACTACACTGATGCGCTGCTAGGCATGCCATTGTATGCGAAATTTTTCGCTGACAAATCCATGACTAGAACGCACTATCTGAGCGAACTGCGTCGAATCGTTGTCGCTCATCATGTTGGCGCCTTGATCTTGGATTGTGTCGAGCATTTGTTGCTCGGATCATCCAATCAAGTTAGTGAGTTCATCGCGATGTTGATTAACATGCGCGACGAACTGCGCGTCCCGATCATTCTTGTTGGTACCCCTCGCGCGGCAGAGATTTTAAAATCTGACGTCAGCACGTCACGACGCATTGTAGAAGGTGGCTACCATGAACTTCAGCGACCTATTTCTCCAGATGATCCTGATTTTTCCGCACTTTGTGAGGTTCTTTGGAAATATCAGTGGGTAAAGAATCCCACCAAATTTTCTAAGGGTGTCAGAGATTTGTTGTATGACTTGAGTCAAGGTATTACTGGTGTATTGATTACATTGTTTATCTGTGCGCAAATCGAGGCGATTGATAGTGGAAAAGAAAAGGTTGGAAAAGATCTGATTAAGCAGGTTTATGAAGAACGGCTTAAGCCTCTTCATCCAATTCTAAATGCACTTCGTACCAATAATCAGTCAATAATTCAGCAATACGATGATCTCTATCCAAGAGCTTTCGATGCACTGAGGGTGGATCCGTTAGTAAGTCGTCTGGCGGAAATTTACGCCGAGATGACGATTCGTCAGGAACGTTCATTAGGGATTATGGAGGAGTTTGGCGAGGCTGCTTCAAAGGAAAAGAAGAAAAAGGCAGACGCCGATGTTCTTCTTAAAGCGTTAGCCGCTACCGAGAAGAATATTCCGAAAGCACTGTTGTGATAGTTGACGCTGACTTACGGCTACCGTTTTTTCCTGTGGCTGCCGACGGTGAGGCGGTATTTTCCGTTGTCGGTCGTTGTCTTGAACGTTTAGGTATAGCTAGCTCAACCTTGTTGAAAATACTTACTGGGCAGAAGAGAAGCACAACACTTTTTTCAACGTTGCCTGGTTATTTAATAAATATTTCCAAGGCCGTTCCAGTCGGGCATCCCTGGGTCGATGTCGCGTATATCATTAAATCGAATACGGCGCTTCCTTATTACACCTATTTCCATGCGAAGGAACAGCGCTCTTGCAGCCAAAATTTGTTGGCCGAAGTTGGTAATGGACATCCGGTCGCTCTTGGGCTTGGGCTTTCAACATACCGTACTCCTGCTCTAGCCAGTACGTTGCGCTTTTGTGTTTCATGTTTAGAAGAGCAATATCGAACTTTGGGTCATTCGTATTTTAAGGTTGCGCATCAATTGCCGGCTGTTACACATTGCTGGCTTCATGGCTCAGTGCTTTCTCATGGGTGCGTCACATGTGGCACATATCCAATGAATGGAAAGGCGCTTACCATGCCGGGGCAGTGCCTTTGCAGTTCATTCGTCGCGTTACCGGTTGGGGAGCTGGAGGCGCACAGTGAGTCGGCTATATGGTTGGCTCGCGAAAGTGCATATTTGTTGAGTGCGAGTGAGTCAGAGGATGACCGTCGCCAGTGCCTGCGTAAGGGCGTCATTGAGGCCGGCATATGCCGAGGCGCAATGGTTGATTACGATCTTCTTGCTGAAGCCATAGAAACACGGTTTGGAGAGGATTTTCTTACAGGAATCAATCATCCTGTTAGAGATGAAGATGGAAGGCCATCCGCGTGGATTCGCCGGGCGCTCCCAGGAGTTGCGACAACTAGGCGACTTCCTTCAATTGTCGGGCTGCTCATTTTGGGATCGGCTTTTGATTCTGTGGCTGATTTTGAAGCCAATCGGACATCGTCCAGTAGTGAGGAGCGCGCTACTTTTGTCAAAGTGCCTCCATTAAGGAATACGCCCGAGAAATGGGCTTCTAATCTCAGGGAGACGCTTGAGAGGTGTCAGTACCGTATTTCAGCTTGCGCAGCGCGTCTAAATAAGACGAGCTGGGCGATCGCGTTAGAGGCGCGTAGGCAAGGAATAGAAATTCCATTAACTCCCCAGGTCGTAAAGCGGATCGGAAGTTTTCGTCTTAATCTTATTCGTACTTTGCTGCGGGAAGGGTTTCGTAAAAATTTTATTATTGCTACGCAAGGTATTAGTGAATGGACGTTGAATTTGATTGAGTTGGATAATCTTAGTCTATGCGCTAGTTATCGCGAGTCATCAAAAAAGGTACGGCGAGATAGGCATCGAAAGAAGATTCTCGATTTTATTGGAAAGAATCCCTCAGCTACTCGGAGGACGATTTCTGCCAAGTTGTCGGGAGCCTACGATTATATTATTAGTAATGATAAGGAATGGTTCTATGAGGTCGTGCCGAAGGCCTCCAAACGGTTGCCTTTCGTTAGGTCTGACCGTAAGGATTGGGGTCGTATTGACCGAAATCTTGCGGATGCCGTTGCCAAAACGGCTGACGAAATGCTCTCAAGTTGTGATCGCCCTGTGCGTGTGACCATTTCACTGCTGCTGAAAAAAAACGGAGCAATTCAAAAATTTCATTCTAAACGTTCCTCTTTGCCAATAACGGCGGCTGTCCTAGAGGGGCGCGCGGAGAGTTCTGAAGAATTTTTAGTAAGGAAGGTTCGGTGGGCTATTCGCGAATTGATGAAGGATGATCCGATTGTTTCAATGGATTTGTTGCGGAGAAAGGTGGCGATGCCTGTTGATAGATTGAAAGAAAGTATAGAGGTTGTACGCAAAGTACTGGAGGAGGAAGGTGCAATTGTGTCGGAGAGGAGTGTACTCTCAAAAAAAAGAAGCAAAATGACTTAAGTCTGTTGTCATATGTGAATCATGTGGCTTGATCCGTTATGTCTTTGGTAACTAGCGTGAGTTGCCTGTTAGGCAGCCAAGTTCCAGCATTCTGCTTTTCGCTGCCTTGTATCATTCGTCATTGCATAGATACTGCAGGCAAAGTGGCTGCCCTGCGGTAGGGGACTGCGTGGCGAGGGGATGTATTGATTTTCAGTGCGCGACTTACTCGCTTTGCCCGCTCAGTCTATGGTTGAGTGCGGGGGATGATGAAGGCCTGCTTCACGCTGGTGCCTTTGGCCAGTACCGTGTAAACGCGACTGGTGAAGATAGACCATTGTCGCTATGTCGCGAAAAAGTAGTCGTATACGGTCCCGGGCTACTGAAAAAAGCAGGCAAGTCTTGTTTCAGCGCCACATTGGCGTAGGTGACTTGGCTCTGCGTAAGACATGTCAGCTCAACGGTTAGCGGCTGAAGCAGTCATGCACCAGTGTTGCGTGACCCAGTCCGCTCATACATCCTGACACAGCACAACTCATTGGCCCTGCGTTCGTTGGAGGAGTTTGCTTCGCACACGTGCGTCCTCCGCTTGTCGCGTCAAAGGGCAGGTGTCTCTCTTTCCCTTTGCGCGCTAAGGGAAAGCTGTAGTTCAGCTTGAAACAATGTGGATGCGGTGGTTGGGTACGGTGCGCATTCGCTTTGGCCGATGTTGGGCACGTGTATACTTTGAGTCGTTCGCACGGTCTTCTTGTTCGAGCAGTGCGATATGTCTATGGTTTTTTGTTTTTGAGTGATTTGAGTTAGTGCATTGATTTAGTTTGTTTTATTTTTCTGGTTGGCCAATCAGGCTAGCGGCGTTTTGAGGCTCTAATCGTCGGGTCCGGGTTGCTAGGCTGTGGGATCCCGAAGTTGAACGAACGAATTTGCCTGTGCTCACACATCGAGAAATTCTTCTCCTAGACACAGTTGATCGTCCTTGCGCCGTGTTTTTCTGATCCCGAGCGGGACGAAGTTTCTAACTAATTGATTTTAAAGGGTGCGGGGTGACAATAATTTTTGTGAGTGACAGTTTTTTTTGAAAGTGACACAAAATATTGTCTAAGCGCATTTTCAGGAGAGACATATGGCTTCGGTCAACAAAGTGATTCTTGTCGGTAACCTCGGCAAAGACCCGGAAACCCGTTACGCCCCGAGCGGCGACGCGATCTGCAACATCACCCTCGCCACCACCGACACCTGGCGCGACAAGGCCAGCGGTGAGAAGCGCGAGGCCACCGAATGGCACCGCGTGGTGTTCTTCGGCAAGCTCGCCGAGATCGCCGGGCAATACCTGCGCAAGGGCAGCCAGGTGTACGTGGAAGGCTCCCTGCGCACCCGCAAGTGGCAGGACAAGGACGGCCAGGACCGCTACACCACCGAAATCCGCGCCGACGAGATGAAGATGCTCGGCAGCCGCCAGGGTATGGGCGGCGGTGACGAGTCGGCCCGCAACGACGGCGGCTTCGGTGGCGGCCGTCCGGCTGGCAACTACGGTGGTGGCGGTAACCGCGACAGCGGCGGCGGCAGCTACGGCGGTGGCCGTGACAGCGGCGGCAACTATGGTGGCGGTGGCGGTTCCTACGGTGGCGGCAGCAGTAGCAGTAGCGGTGGCGGCTTCGGCGGCTCCGCGCCGGCTCCCAGCGCTCCGTCCGCGCCCCAGCGCCCGGCCGGCGGCAACGATTTCGGCGGCTTCGACGACGACATCCCGTTCTGATTGCTACTTCGGTAGTTTTTGGTTGGTAATGGCCCGCTGCCCTCCGGTGTAGCGGGCTTTTTATTGGCGGTGTGAGGTTGGCGTGGGGGCAGGTGAAGGCAAACGCGCGGGTGCGGTCCCTATATGTTTTGTTCGGAGGAGCGCGTTCTGCTTGCCTCCTTATTTCACCGAAATAATCTGCCCGAGGGAAATTCGCCCCTCTTCAAGGTTTCGGCCTTGGTTCTTTGCCATTGCACGAAAGTCGTCGCCCACCAGTAAATGAAATCCGAGCTTGGGAAAGCCATCCCGGCTGATCTTCTCCGCCAGATGGACAAACTATTCCCGGGCCTCCGCCGTTGTGTCCTTCCAGTCTGAAACGGTAAATCCAGATTCGACAAGCAGCTCGCGCAAGGCCTCTGGCGAGACAAGAAAACTTGTGTCCGCGGTACGGGCCCACGGAACCGGGAACAGGACGGGCCCGGCAGGGCCGGCAAGGACATCATGGATTGCAAGCGTGCCCCCCGGTCTTAGAACCCGGTGCATTTCGCCGTAGAGCCGACGTTTGTCTGGAATATTCATCGCCACGTGTTCAGTCCACACGACGTCGAATTCATTGTCCTCAAAGGGAAGATCCGTCGCGTTGCCCTGCTGATAGTCAATTAGTCCATCGAGGCCAACCTTTTCGGTCAGCATTGATGCAACCTGACAATATTCCTCCGTCAAGTCGATGCCCGTGACGCGGCAACCAAATTCCTTTGCCAGACAGCGCGAGGTGCCTCCAATGCCGCTACCGACATCCAGGACACGCATTGTTGAACGTAACCCTGCGGCCTGAGCCAGCTCCAGAGTCGCTGTGCGCCCGCGGATATGAAACTCATCGATAGGCGCCAACTCTTCCGGAGAGAGCCGCTGTATATCTGCACCCGCATCTTCCAATGCCGCAATAATGGCTTGCGCCAAATGCGGGCTCCCATAGTGGGTTTTTACGGCCCTGTTAACACCATCCGACATCTTTTTTCTCCATGTCTTGGCGTCGTCACACTGACCAGCCCAGGTGCAGTTGAACCTCGTGAAAGCGCTGCTTGGGATAAGGCGGCTCAACCCCTTCTATAGACCTGGGGCGACTACGGTTCAAGCCTGTTTGGCGACGGGCTGTTGATCCCCAGCGGATCAGAGCTTGCCGCTGACGGTGACGCCCAGCCAGCGGTCGGTGCCGGGGATGTAGAGGTTCCACACCGGCTGGTAGCCGTAGTCCACGTTGAACAGGTTCTTGGCCAGCAGGCTGACCTCGAACTTGTTGTCGGCGGTGCGGATGCCGACCGAGGCGTCGGTGAGGCCGTAGCCGTCCACCTTACTGTAGCGCGACAGGGAGGGGTCGGTGAGGTAGCTGCTCGTGCGGTTGTAGTTGAAGTTGGCGAACAGGCGCTTGTCGCCGAAGACGTGCCAGATGTGCTCGGCGAACAGGTTGAAGCTGAGGGGGCCGACGCCGGCGACCCGCCGTCCGCTGACGTCGTAGTAGGGCACGCTGGTGCCGCCCAGCTCCAGCGGCTTGGCGGCGAACTTGAAGTCCACGTAGCGGGCGTCGTTGTAGGCGCCGGACAGGCGCACGCTGGTGTCGCGCACGGCGTAGGCCACGTCCACCTCGATGCCCTTGGTGCGCACCTTGGGCACGTTGCCGACGCCGCTGGTGTAGTACAGGGTGCCGTCGTTGTTGGCGCGGGTACGGGCGTCGTCGTAGAAGTACAGGTTGCTGATGTAGTCGCGGGTGTTCTGGTAGAAGAAGGTGGTGTTGACGGTCAGGGCGCGGCCGAGCAGGGCCGAGCGCAGGCCCACCTCGAAGGAGTCGGTGCGTTCCGGCTTGACCGGCACCGAGGTGCCGCCGCTGGCAGTGGTGCCGACGATCTGCGCGATGCCGGCCTTCTCGCCGTGCTGCCACGAAAAGTAGGCGGTCTGGGTGTCGCTGAGCTTGATGATCGGGCTGATGTTGGCGGCGTACAGCACCTTGCTGAAGGGCTCGGCGGCGGTCTGGCCGTACAGGCCGGTGAGCTGCGCGGCTCGGATGGCCTTGGCGTCGGCGATCTGCTGGCGCTGGCTAGCGTTGAGGGCGCTGTAGCTGGCCACGCCGAAGTACTTCTGCGCCGTGTAGTTGGCCAGGGCCAATTGGGCGGCGTTGTTGTTGGCGTTGAGGGCCCCCGTGGCATTGCTGCTGAAGCCGCCGAGGTTCAGGTTGCTGACCGACACCGGGTTGAGCTCGGCGGCGAAGCCCTGCTCATAGATCTGGCTGTAATTCACTTCGTTGCGGCGCTTCTCGGCGGCGGCGCGCAGGCCGGTGTTGATGGTCAGCTGCTCGGTGGGGCGGAAGTTCAGGCTGCCGTACAGCGCGGCGCTGGTGTCGCGCTTTTCGGAGTAGGTGTTGTAGCCGAGCCGGTCGAGGGAATTGACCAGCAGGTAGCGGCCGGCGCCGTCTGCGTCGAGGCGTTGGTACTGGGCCACGTTGGCGTAGTAGGCGCCGGCGTCGGAGCCGAACTTGGTGCCGCGCCCTTCGCCACCGTTCGACTTAAAGACATCGGCGAGGAAGACCCCGACCTGGTAGTCGAACAGGCCGCCGACCGGCGAGTTGAGGCGCAGCTCCTGGGTCTTCTGGCGGAAGTAGCCGAGGCCTGACGAAGGGCCGCGCAGGACGTCGAAGGGCGTCGGGTTGCTGAAGTTGGGGCTGCCGAAGTCGAAGTGGTAGTCGCGCCAGGCGGTGATCGAGGTCAGCGTGTAATCGTTGAGCTTCCACTTGAGCACCGCCGAGGCGCCCTTGGTGTCGTTGGCGATCGGGTAGTGCTCGGCGCGGTTGGATTCGTTGAGGTAGTTGTCGGTGTAGTTCCAGCTGCTGCTCTGGGAGAACCAGCGCCGGCTCAGGCGGCCCGTGTCCTGCAGGGCCTGGTTGACGGCAATCGGCTTGCCGCTGGCGTCGAGTGTGTCGTAAAAGGCCGGCACGGCGCGCGGGTAGATGCCGCCGTTGGAGGAAATGCCGTATTCCTTGCTGTTGGGGGTCACGTCCACGCTCAGTCGGGCGCTGAAGTCGCGGCTGGGGGTGAGCAGGAACTGCAGCTTGCCGAAGGTGCGGTCGATGTTGCCGTAGCTGACTTCGTTGCCGCCGCCGTTGCGGGCGTTGTAATACAGGTTCTCGACGGTACCGTTGGATTGCTCCCGGTACAGGGTGGCGCGCCAGGCCAGCACGTCATCGACGATCGGCCCGCCGAGCACGCCCTTGGTGATCAGGGTGCTGCGCTGGCCGTAGGTGATGGAGGCCTCGGCTTCCGGCACGAAGCGCGGCGCCTTGCTGGTGAAGCTGATCTTGCCCAGGCTGGCGCTGTAGCCGCCGGTGGTGCCCTGCGGGCCGCGCGCCACGTCCACCGTTTCCAGGTCGTAGTAGCTGTTGAAGACGGCCATGTTCGACAGGATGTAGGGCACGTCATCGACGGTGGTGTTGACGCTGGCATCGAAGGTCAGCGCCCCGCCGGTGCCCAGGTAGCCCAGGCCGCGCAGGCTCAGCGCGGTGGTGGTGGGGTTGGTGCTGGAGCCACCCCATTTCACGTTGCCGATGCGCTTCAGGATGTCCCGGTAGTTATTGACCTGCTGTTTTTCCAGTTCGTCGCCGGAGACCACGGAAATGGATTTCGGGGTGTCCTGCAATTCGGCCAGCGGCGTCTTGCGGCGGGACGAGATCACCACCGAGCCGAGGTTCTGACCACCGGCGGTGGGGGCGGCGGCGGGCTCCTGCGTTTCCACGGCGGCCGGCGTGCTGGTGCCGGCCGTCGCGACCGGGGGAGGCGTGCCGTCCAGGCGTTGCTTGAGGGCCGCGTTCTCGGCGCGCAGTTGGGCGATCTCGGCCTGCAGGGCGCCGAGCGAGGGCGCGTCTGCGGCCACTACCTGGGGGACGGGCCAGACCGCCAGCGTGCTCAACAGGGCAACAGTCAGCGGCGAGGGACGCAAAAGGCGACCGGCTGGGGGTTCTGCTGCTGTGCGTGGAACGAAGGACTGGGTTCGATGCATCGACATGCTCCCTGTTGGCTTGCGTGGAAATAGGCAAGGTCATAGGCAAATCGCATGCCGGCGTAATTGATCTCTATTTGAGGCGGCGGCTTCTCAGGAAAAACGCGGGGTGCAGGGTGAAAATGCGCAGATCGCTGCCGCGGGCTGCGCGAAATAGGCTGCCCGGAATTGAGCACAGGGCATCAGTTTTATTTCAAATTCAACAGGCTGTTTGTGGCCGATTGTTTTTTTAGTGGATTGATTCGGTTGGAAATTTATATTGTTATTTGAATTGTTTGAATGTGTCTGGGTTTCTGCTCATTCAATTTCTTCAATTCTGGAATGAATGGATGGATATATTCATTCGTGTCGCCGTTCAAACCCACAGCCGATACATCCAGAACGACTCGTCCTCGATGAAACGGCGGGCAAATTCGGTTGGTGCGAAGCCGGTGATGCGGCGGGATTCGCGGCTCATGTGGGCCTGGTCGGCGAAGCCTTCGTCCTGGGCGAGGGCGGCCCATTCGAAGGGGCGGCCGTTCTCGTAGCGTTCCCGCGCGGCGAAGAAGATGCCCTCGGTGCGTACGAGGGCTTGCCATTCGCGCAGGGAGCGTCCGCTGAAGGTCTTGATGCGCCGTTCGACCTGCCGTGGGCTGTGAGTCTGCCGCCATTCGCGGGCCTGCAGTGCGAGGCGCTCGACCCAGTGGCGGCCGAGCTGGCGCAGTGACGGTGTGGCTGAGCTGCGCCCCTGCAGGGCCTGCCAGCGGGGGGCCAGGTGTTGTTCCAGCACGGCCAGTGTGGTGCCATCGTCCGGGGCGCGGGCCAGCGCGTCGAGAAAAGGGTGCCAGCGGGCGTCCAGTACCGTGCCGGCGGGGACGAAGCGGTCGTGGATGGCGCCCAGGTCCAGGCCGAACAGTGCTCGCGCTACATCGGGGGTGAAGCACATCACGCCACCGCGCCCGGTCGTCGGCGCCCAGCTCACCCGTGGGCGGGACTGGCTGCCAGAGATGACCACCGGCTTGCCGAAAGGCACCCAGCGGCCGCCGTCCACGTCCGGCTCGACGAGTCCGACATCCATCTCCTGGAACCAGGACAGGGAGATCAGCGGCGAGGCCGGGAAGTGTGACAGGCGCTGGGCATCGCTGAGGGCCGCGCTGCGGGTGTCGCGGCTCAGCACGGCCACGATGGCCCCCTGCAGGGCGGGTGGGGCGGGGTACAGCCGGGACCACGGGGCCGGATCGTCGGCAGGCAGCCGGGGCGCGCGGGTCAGCGGATGGGGGCAGGCGGCGGAGGGCTGCGGGCACGATGACATGGGCTGACAGTATAGGCAGCGGCGGCGTTGCGGACATGTCGTTTGCGTTCAAGACGGCCCCGCTGGGCGGATCAAGAATTGCCGCCATGAACACACCGACCTCTCCCCGCTGCCCGTTCCACTCGGGCTCTTCGTCCCCGGCGCCGCTGTCCGGCGCGCCGGGATCCTGGCCCCCGGGCCCCACTGCTGGCGTCACCGGCTGGAGCCTGCTGCGGCGCATGTCGCGCGACCTGTTCGGCGAGCTGTCCGCCTGGCAGGCGCAGTTCGGCGACGTGGTGCATCTGCGCATCTGGCCGGAGCATCAGATCATCGTCACCGACCCCCAGCTGGCGCGCGAGCTGCTGGTGACCCACCACGACGCGCTGATCCGCTGGGAGCGTGGCATGCGCGTGTTTGCCCAGCTCCACGGGCACAGCGTGTTCATCGCCGAGGGCGAGGCCTGGAAGGCCAAGCGTCATGCCCTGCAGCCGGCTTTCTCAGGCAAGGCGGTGGAGGCCTTCGTGCCGACCATCGCCGCGGCGACGGCGGCAGCCCTCGAGCGCTGGCCAGTGGAGGGGCGGCCGTGGCCGATCGGCAGCGCACTGACCTCGCTGACGATGGACGTAATCCTGCGCATGCTGTTCTCGAGCGAGATCGGCGACGAGGCGCGACTGGCCGAAGAGGCGGTGCGCACGGTCAGCGCGGCAGCCAATGCGGAGTTCTACTGGCCGGTGAGCGCTCCGGACTGGATGCCCTGGAAGCGCCACAAGCGGCAGGCGCTGGCGGCACTCAACGGCCTGGTGGGGCGCCATCTGCAGGCTCGCCTGCAGCAGCCGGACGACGCCTGGCCGGACGACCTGCTGACGCGCCTGCTGCGGCTGCACCGGGAGGATGGGCAGGCTTGGCCGTTGCAGGCGGTGCGCGACGAATGCATGACGAGCTTCCTGGCCGGCCATGAGACCGCTGCCGCGACGCTGGGCTGGTGGGCCTGGTGCATGGCGGCCCATCCGCAGGCCCAGGCAACGGCGGCGGATGAGGTCAGGCGCGGCCTCGGCGAGCGCTTCCCGGCTGCTGCGGACCTGCCGAAGCTGCCCTACCTGGCCCAGACCGTGCAGGAGACGCTGCGCCTCTACCCGACCGCGCCGCTGCTCAACAGCCGGCGCTCGACCCGGCCGATTGTGCTGGGAGGCTGGCATTTCCCGGCGGGCACGATGTTCATGCTGCCGGTGCTGAGAATGCACCATGACGCGCGCTGGTTTCCGGAGCCGCTGCGCTTCCAGCCAGAACGCTTTGGCCCGGCGGCGGCGGATTTCCCGCGCGGCGCTTATCTGCCCTTCGGCGCCGGCCCGCGGGTGTGCCTCGGCCAGCACCTGGCGCTGACCGAAATGAAGGTGATCACCGCGATGATCCTGCAGCGCTTCACTCTGTCGGCGCCCGTCGGCATGGCCGCGCCGCAGCCGTGCTTCAACGTGTCCCTGCGGCCGGAGCAGCCGCTGGTGCTGGAGGTCGCCCGGCGCGGCGGCACGGCGAGCGGAGCCGGGTGAGCCTTCGGGCTGTGCCGGGGCGGCCGGATCAGGCTTGCTGCAACGCGGTACCGGCCAGGAAGCGGGTGAAATCGTCGGCCGGCAGCGGGCGGCTGTACAGGTAGCCCTGCATCACGTCACAGGCGCAGGCGGCCAGGAAGGCGCGCTGGCTTTCCGTCTCGATGCCCTCGGCGACGACCCGCAGGCCAAGGCTGTGGCCCATGGCGACGATGGCGCGGACGATGTTGCGGTCGGCTTCGCTGGCATCCAGATCGGTGATGAACATCCGGTCGATCTTCAGCGTGTCGATCGGGAAGCGCTTGAGGTAGCCGAGGGAAGAGTAGTCGGCGCCGAAGTCGTCGAGGGCGATACGCACCCCCAGGCGGTGCAGGGCGTCCATCACCGCGATGGTCGGCGCTTCGCCGTTGATGGCGACCCGCTCGGTGATTTCCAGCACCAGGCGCTCGGGCGGCAGGCGGCTCTCGGCCAGGATGTCGCGGATCGTGTCGATGAGGCTGCTCTCGTGGAACTGGGCCGCCGACAGGTTCACCGCGATATTGATCGGCGGCAGTCCCGCGTCCCGCCAGCGGCAGGCCTGCAGACAGGCCTGCTCGATAACCCAGCGTCCCACCTCGACGATGAGGCCGGAGTCTTCCAGGATGGGCACGAACTCCAGCGGCGAGATCGGGCCGAGGGTTGGGTGGTGCCAGCGCAGCAGGGCCTCGGCACCCACGATGGTGCCATTCGAGATGGAGGCCTTAGGCTGGTAGTGGAGTTCGAACTCTTTGCGGGACAGGGCCTGGTGCAGCGCGCTTTCCAGGATCAAGCGGCGCTTGCCGACCTGGTGCATGTCGGGAGTGTATAGGCGGTAGGCGCCGCCGCGCCGGGCATCCACCTGCAGCAGCGCGGCGGTTGCGGCCAGCAGCATGTGCTCGGCGTCGTCGCCGGCGCGACAGGCGCCGATGCGGCTGCTGATCGCGATGCGGTAGTCGCCCAGTTCGAAAGGTGGCTCCAGGGACTGGTTCAGGCGCCCGGCCAGGGCCGCCAGGGCAGCCTCGCCGCTGCAATGGGGCGTCACCACCGCGAAGCTGCCGTCGTCCAGGTGGGCCAGCAGGTCTTCGGGGCCGGTCTGCATGGCGAGCCGCCGCGCCATCTCCTGCTGCAGCTTGTGGCCGGCGTCCGGCAGCAGCGCACGGATTGCATGGCTGCGGCGTCCCGCCTCGATGAGCAGCAGGGCCACCGTGCCCTCGCTGCACAGCAGGGTCTGCAGGTGCAGTTCCAGGCGCCCTCTGTTGGGCAGGCCGGTCACCGGGTTCTGCTCGGCGCGCTGCTGCAGGGTGGCACGGGCGCTGCGCAGCTCGGCCTGGGCCCGGGCATGGGCGATCTCCCGTTCGAGCACCGGCAACAGCTTGGGCAGATCCTGCTTGGCCATGCAGTCGCGGGCACCCCGGTGCATGGCCTCCACCGCCTCGGCGGTTTCCATCGTGCCCGACATTACGATCACCGGCATCGCCGGTTCGCCGCCTCCCGCCGCGGCGATGAGGTCGAGGGCGATCAGGGCGTCCATGTCGGGCAGGTGGTGGTCGCAGACGACCAGGTCCCACGCCCGCTCGCCCAGGGCCGCGATCAGCCCGGCACGGGTGGCCACGCGGGTGAGCTGGGCCACGATCTCGCTGTCGAGCAGTGCCAGGCGCAGCAACTCGGCGTCGTCGTCCGAGTCCTCGATCAGCAGAATGTGCAGCATGGCGTTTTCCTTGGGCATGGGCGGGCGTGCTCAGGGCAGGGGCGGGATGTGGTTGGCCTGTGATCTTCTCACGCTTGCGCCTGCGTGGGGCTGGCCGCCCGACGCAGGCCGCTGCCCACCGGCAGCTCGTCGAACCAGTTGATGAAACGCATCACGTCGGCGCCTTGGTAGATGGCGCCATGTTGCGGACAGAGCATGTCGATCGGCAACTGGCTGACCCGCTCGCACCAGTCGCGCTTGGCCTCGCTCGAGCCCATCCAGCGGCGGTGGAAGCCTTCAGCCTGGCGGATGTGGCGGTCGAAGCCCTCCACGAAGAGCGGATAGTCGCCGGTAAGGCGGGCGGCCCCCACGTCACCGCTGAAGAGGATGCGGGCCTTGCGGTCGTATAGGTGGAAGTTGCCGGACGAGTGCAGGTAGTGGGCCGGCAGCGCCTCGAGGGTGAGGCGGCCGAGGCGGATCGTGCCGCCCTCGTCGGGGATGTGGATGAAGGTATCGTCCCGGCCGCCGAAGTGGGGCACGAACTCGGACCACAGCCAGCTCAGGTGGCACTTGAGTTCCGGCTTGAACTCCAGCCACAGGGCCAGCGACGAGATGATGTCGGGATCCTGGTGGGAGGCGAACAGGACTTCGATGTGGCGCGGGTCGACGGCGGCGGTGAGGGCCGAGAAGACCGCCGAGAAGATCTCCGAGCCGCCCGGGTCGGTGAGCAGCGCGCGCTGGCCGTCCATGACCAGGTATTCGTTGGTGTCGATCAGGTAGTCGGGGCGCTGCGGGTCACGGGCGACGACGATCCACTGGTGCTCGCCATCCTGGAAGATGGAGGTGGTTTTTTTCATTGTTGTTCCTGTCGGCGGGGATTCAGCCGGCGTGGTGGGCAAGGGCCCGGCGTAATTGCTTGAGGGTGCCCAGGATGGTGGCGATGGCGTCCTCGATTTCGTCGGCCACCTGGCGCAGGCTGGCCGCCAGGGCCTGGCCATAGACGGCCTCGATCTTGGCCGCGCGGGATAGCGCGACGCCGGTGTTGCACAGGCGCAGCGCGTGGTCGAGCCGGTTGCCGAGGCCGAACCAGCGCTCGCTGCCGTCGCTGTCGATGCGCGCCTGGCGGGCCTCGATGCGGGTGGCGGCACCAGCCAGGCGGGGCTGGATGGCTGCCGGGATCTGGTCGAGATGGGCGACGTGCAGCCGGATGCGGGCGGACTCGGCGACCGAATGGACCAGGTCGCCGATGAAGTCGCCGAGCTCGTGCATCTGCCGATCGAGCTGGCCGCTGAACTGGCGCAGTTCGCCGGACACGATGCCGAAGCCGCGGGCCTGGCTGCCGGCCTGCTTGGCCGCCAGCATTGCGTTGAGGGCCACCAGGTTGACCTGGCGGGACAGGGCGGTGACCTGGCGGATGCCGGCGCTGATCTCGACGACCAGTTGGAGGGGGCGTCCGCCGGCTTGTGATTGAGAAAAGTCCATCAACATCTTATTGGGAGTGACCGGCAGGCGGCGCGGTGCGGAAGTAGGAGACCAGCTGCTGCAGCTGCTCGGCCTGGGCGCTCATTTCTTCGGCGGTGGCGGCCAGCTCTTCGGAGGCTGCGGCGTTCTGCTGGGTGACCTGGTTCAACTGGTGCATCGCGGTGCTGATCTGGCCTACACCACCGGACTGCTCTTCGGAGGCCGCGGCGATTTCCTGCACCAGCTCCGAGGTCTTGCGGATCGCCGGGACCATGGCCTGCAGCAGGTGGCCGGCCTGGTCGGCCAGGCGCACGGAGCTGCCGGCCACTTCGCCGATTTCCTGGGCGGCTTCCTGGGAACGTTCGGCCAGCTTGCGCACCTCGGCGGCGACGACGGCGAAGCCCTTGCCGTGCTCGCCGGCGCGGGCCGCCTCGATGGCGGCGTTGAGGGCCAGCAGGTTGGTCTGGTAGGCGATGTCGTCGATGATGCCGATCTTCTCGGCGATCTCCTTCATCGCGGAGACGGTCTGGGACACGGCGTCGCCACCGGAAGCGGCCTCTTCGGCGGCCTTGGAGGCCATGGTGTCGGTGAGGCGGGCGTTGTCGCTGTTCTGGTTGATGGAGGCGGAGGCCTGCTCGACGGTGGCGGACACTTCCTCGACGCTGGCAGCCTGCTCGCTGGTGGCCTGGGACAGGCTCTGGGCGGTGGCGGAAACCTGCTCGGAGGCGCTGCCCAGGCTGTCGGCCGAACTGCGTACCTGGCCGATCACGTCGGACAGGCGCTCGCTCATGTCGCGCAGGGCGCCCAGCAACTGACCGGCCTCATCGTTGCCGTGGACTTCGATGCGGGTCGTGAAGTCACCGCTGGCGATCACCTGGGCGGTGTTCACCGCCTGCTGCAGTGGGCGGCGCACCAGACGGCGGATCATCCCGTAGAGCACCACATTGAGGGCCAGCACCAGCAGGGCCGTGCCGCCAAGGATGACCCCGGCCAACTCACGGGATTCACGGGTGAATTCGTCCCGGTAGGTGGTGACCATGACCTCCCAGCCCCACGGTGCGTACACGTCATGCACGGCAACCTTCTCGCGGGCCTCGGTCTCGCCGAGTTCCTTGTTGAGCCAGGGGTAGAAGGTGATGCCCTTCTTCTTGGCGAGCACTTCGCGGATGAACTCGCGGCCGCTGGAGTCCTTGGCGCCGGCGATGTTCTTGCCTTCGGCGGCAGGGTGGATATACACCAGGCCCGGCTCGAAGCTGTTGTCGAGCACTGCGGCGTAGCCGGTCTCGCCGATCTTCATGCCGAGGAATTTGTCGCGCAGGCTCTTCATGCCGTCGGTCATGTTCATGCCGATGGCAAAGGCGCCGATGATCGCGCCGCGGGCGTCCTTGATCGGCTGGTAGTAGGCGTAGTTGAACATGCCGTCGCGCTTGGACGGGCCGGCGTAGGTCTCGCCGCGCAGCAGGCGCTCGTAGGCCGGGTGCTTGCGGTCGAGGCGTGCGCCCACGTTGCGCACCCCACCTGCGTCCTTGCCGGAGCTGGTAACGAAGAAGAAGTCGTCGCCCTGGCGTACCGATATGGTGGCGACGAGGCCGGTGAGCGCGGTGAAGCGGTCGGCGGCCTCGTTGTCGTTGTTGAGGACCAGGCTGCCGCTCTTCAGTTGCGGCAGCTGCTGGCTGCCGGACTGAATCAGGTGGTTGGCGTCCACGCTCATCGGGCCGCTGTAGGGCGCGCGATAGAGGGCCAGGCTGCGCTCCATGCCGAGGCGCAGGCTGTCGTCGGCGGTGGCGAGGGTGTCGAGCAGGCGCTGGGTGGTGCGCTGCATTTCGGCGATGCCGCGCTCCTCGAGGTAGCGTTCAGCGTAGTGGCCGATGACGCCCGCGAGGAGCAGCACCATGAGCAGCGACAGGGCGCTCTGCACCGCGATCAGGCGGCTGCCGATGGCCATGTCCTTCCAGGACTTGAATTGCATGAGGGTCCTTCCTTGGGGGCGTCGGGGCGTGCCGTTCAGGCCGCGAGGGTTTCGGACTCGGTGGCGTCGACCGAGGCAAGGCCGGCCAGCTCATCCACCGCAAAGCTGCGGGCTACGTCGAGGAGGATCACAAAGCGCTCGCCGAGCTTGCCCATGCCGCGGATGAACTCGTTGCGGATACGCACGCCGAAGGACGGTGGCGGCTCCACGTCGGCGGCAGGGATCTCCAGCACTTCGTTCACCGCATCCACCAGTACGCCGAGCTGCTGGATGCCGTCCTCGCCGTCCACCTCGACGATCACTACGCAGGTGCGCCGCTTGGGTTCGGTGAGGCCCTGGCCGAAGCGGGCCAGCAGGTCCACCACCGGCACCACCGAGCCGCGCAGGTTGATGACCCCGCGGATATAGGGCGGCATCATCGGCACCTGTGTCAGTTGGGCGTACTCGATGATTTCGCGGATCGACAGGATGCCGATTGCGAACAGCTCGCCGCGCAGGTTGAAGGTGAGGTACTGCTCCTTCCCGGTTTCTGCGCCGGGGCTGCCGTTGTTGTCGTGTCTGGGCTGCATGTGGGGTCTCCGTTGGGGCTGGCCGTTCAGAAGCGGACGAAGTCCTGCGGGGACAGGCCGGCACCGGCGGCCGCCAGCTCGCCCTGCAGGGCCAGCGGCTTGTTGGCGGGGCGACGGCTCTTGTTGTCGCGGACCTGGCGCGGCGTGGGGCGGATCCCGGTGGTCTTGAAGAACTGGATCAGCTGCTGCAGTTGCTCGGCTTGGGCGCTCATCTCCTCGGCAGTGGCGGCCAGCTCTTCCGATGCGGAGGCGTTCTGCTGGGTGACCTGGTTGAGTTGGTGCATCGCGGTGCTGATCTGCGCGACACCGCCGGATTGTTCCTCGGAGGCGGCGGCGATCTCCTGCACCAGTTCGGAGGTCTTGCGGATCGCCGGGACCATGGCCTGCAGCAGGTGGCCGGCCTGGTCGG
>NZ_JAYSDK010000055.1:0-18281 GCF_041914405.1 Zoogloea sp. | reverse complement strand
CCTGCGACATCAAGGACCCCACCCAGAACATCAACTGGGTCGTCCCGCAGGGCGGCGAAGGGCCGATCTATCAGGGGATGTAAGCCTCAGACGAAGCCTTCGCGACAAAAAAACGGCCAGTGCAAAAAACACTGGCCGTTTTTTATTGCAGTAGCGGGAGCAAACAACGTCTGCTCCCGCGGATCAGTCGCTTAGCCCACCCACTTGCGGGCGTTGCGGAACATCCGCAGCCACGGCGAATCCTCACCAAGATCAGCCGGATGCCAGCTCATCTGCACGGTCCGGGCGGTGCGCTCCGGATGCGGCATCATGATCGTGAAGCGGCCGTCCGGCGTGGTCAGACCGGTGATGCCTGCCGGCGAGCCGTTCGGGTTGAACGGATAGCGCTCGGCGATGGCACCGTTGTTGTCCACGTAGCGCAGCGCAACCTTGGCATTGTCCTGGGCGTCGATGCCAGCGAACACCGCCCGACCTTCACCGTGGGACACGACGATGGGCATGCGGCTGCCCGCCATGCCGGCCAGCAGGATGGACGGACTGTCCTGCACTTCCACCATCACGAAGCGGGCTTCGAACTGCTCGCTGCGATTGCGATGGAAGCGCGGCCAGGTTTCCGCGCCAGGAATGATCTCGGCCAGATTGGACATCATCTGGCAACCGTTGCAGACGCCCAGCGCAAAGGTGTCGTCACGCTTGAAGAAGATCTCGAACTGTTCGCGCAGCGCCGGGTTGAAGAGGATGGACTTGGCCCAGCCCTGCCCCGCCCCCAGCACGTCACCGTAGGAGAAGCCGCCACAGGCCGCCAGCCCTTTAAAGTCGGACAGATGCACGCGACCGGCCTGCAGGTCGGACATGTGTACGTCGAAGGGCGCGAAGCCGGCCCGCTCGAAAGCGGCTGCCATCTCAGCCTGGGAGTTCACGCCCTGTTCACGCAGGATCGCGATCTTCGGCCGAGCTCCAGTGGCGATGAAGGGCGCGGCGATGTCTTCTGCCGGATCGTAGCTCAGGGACACGGACAGACCGGGGTTGGAGGCATCCGCCAGCCCGTCGAACTCTTCCTTGGCGCATTCTGCATCGTCACGCAGGCGGGCGATCTGGTAGCTGGTCTCGGACCAGGTCTGCAGCAGTTCGGCACGCGGCGCGTTGAAGACCAGCTTGGCGTTGCGCCAGAAGCGCAGCTCGTCACGGTCGTTGGGCTCACCGACGAAGTGGTAGCTGAGGCCAGCGGTACGCAGGGCTTCGGTCAGGCGGCTACGGTCATCGCGGCGGATCTGCACCACCGCGCCAAGTTCTTCGGCGAACAAGGCCTTGAACAGCATGTCGTTGAAGCGGCCCTTCAAGGAGTCCGGACGCTTGTCGAGGCCATCCACGTCGTTCATGAACTGGTCGTAGGCCACCGTGTCGAGCATGACCGACAGACCGCACTTGGAAGCGAAGGCCATTTCGCACAGGGTCGCGAACAGGCCGCCATCAGCGCGGTCGTGGTAGGCCAGGATCAGATCGTCCTTGCGCCATTGCTGGATCAGCTCAAAGAAGGTCTTCAGCTGGGCGGCATCCACGTCCGGCGCGTGCTCGGCCACCGAATTGTAGGCCTGGGCCAGCACCGAGCCACCAAGGCGGTTCTGGTTGTTGCCGAGGTCGATCAGCAGCAGCTCGGTTTCCACGCCCTCCGGGAACTGCAGCTGCGGCGTCAGCGTGCGGCGCACGTCCTGCACCGGGGCGAAACCAGTGACGATCAGCGACAGCGGCGACACGACCTGCTTGTCTTCACCCTCCTCGTTCCAGGCAGTACGCATGGACAGGGAGTCCTTGCCCACCGGGATCGCCAGCCCGGCCTGTTGGCAGAACTGGGATACCGCCTCGACAGTCTTGTAGAGCTTGACGTCCTCTCCGCGATGGCCGGCAGCAGCCATCCAGTTGGCGGACAGCTTCACGTCGCCGAGGGAGCGGATATCCGCCGCGGCGATGTTGGTGATCGCCTCGCCGATGGCCATGCGGCCGGAAGCCGGCGCGTCGAGGGTCGCCACCGGCGTGCGCTCGCCCATCGCGAAGGCCTCGCCGAGGTAGCCCTGATAGCTCATGGTGGTCACCGCCACGTCGGCGACGGGAATCTGCCAGGGGCCGACCATCTGGTCACGGGCAGTCATGCCGCCGACGGAGCGGTCGCCGATGGTGATCAGGAAGTTCTTGCTGGCAACAGCCGGCATGCGCAGCACGCGCCGGCAAGCATCGGCCAGGTCGATGTCGGTGACGTCGAAGGGCGGCACGAAGACCTGGCGGCTGGAAACATTGCGGGTCATCTTCGGCGGCTTGCCGAGGAGAACCTGCATTTCCATATCTACCGGCTTGTTGTCGAAGTGGCTGTCAGAGACGACCAGGTGACCGTCGTCGGACGCGGTGCCGACCACCGCGAACGGGCAGCGCTCGCGCTCGCAGATCGCCTTGAAGACATCGAGGCTTTCCGGCGCGATCGCCAGCACGTAGCGCTCTTGGGATTCGTTGGACCAGATTTCCCGCGGGCTCATGCCCGGCTCTTCAATGTGCACCTCACGCAGCTCGAAGCGCGCACCCAGCTCCGCAGAATCCGCCAACTCGGGGAAGGCGTTGGAGAGGCCGCCGGCGCCCACGTCGTGGATCGACAGGATCGGGTTGGCTGCCCCCTTCTGCCAGCAGGCATCGATGACTTCCTGGCAACGGCGCTGGATTTCCGGGTTGCCGCGCTGCACGGACGCAAAGTCCAGGTCGGCGGTGTTGGTGCCGGTCGCCATCGACGACGCGGCGCCGCCCCCGAGGCCGATCAGCATGCCCGGGCCGCCGAGCTGGATCAGCAGCGTGCCGGGACCAAACTTGATCTTGAAGGACTGCTGGTCCTGGATACAGCCGAGGCCACCGGCGATCATGATGGGCTTGTGATAGCCGCGCACCTCGTCCTGAACGCTCTGCTGGAAGGTACGGAAATAGCCAGTCAGGTTGGGACGGCCAAATTCGTTGTTGAACGCGGCGCCGCCCAGCGGGCCTTCGATCATGATGTCCAACGCCGAGGCGATGCGCTCCGGCTTGCCATAGGCCTGCTCCCAGGGCTGCTCGAAGCCGGGAATCTCCAGGTTCGACACTGAGAAGCCGGTCAGGCCGGCCTTGGGCTTGGAGCCACGGCCGGTCGCACCCTCGTCGCGGATCTCGCCGCCGGAGCCGGTGGAGGCGCCGGGGAACGGAGAAATCGCCGTCGGGTGATTGTGAGTCTCGACCTTGGCCAGGATGTGGGTCAGCTCGTCGTTGTACTGCCAGGCACCGGTCTCGTCCGGGTAGAGCTTGGCGACAGTGGCGCCCTCGATCACCGACGCGTTGTCGGAATACGCAACGACGGTGCCTTCCGGGTGAGCCTTGTGGGTTTCGCGGATCATGCCGAACAGCGTCTTGTCCATCGGACGGCCGTCGATGACCCAATCGGCGTTGAAGATCTTGTGGCGGCAGTGCTCGGAGTTAGCCTGGGCGAACATCATCAGTTCGACGTCGGTCGGGTTGCGCCCCATCCGCGTGAAGTTCTCTACCAGGTAGTCGATCTCGTCTTCAGACAGGGCCAGGCCCAGTTCGCTGTTGGCGACCACCAGCGCATCGCGGCCGTTCTCGATGATCGCCACGGTGGTCAGCGGCTGCGGCTCGTAGTGGTGGAACAGCGCATGGGCCGCATCCACGTTGTCGAGCACCGATTCGGTCATGCGGTCGTGGATAGCCGGCAGCACCGCGTCCCGATCGGCGGATGACAAGCCGCCACGCAGATCGAAGCTGTAGGCCGTACCCCGCTCGATGCGGACGATCTTGTCGAAGCCGCACTGGCGGGCGATATCGGTCGCCTTCGACGACCACGGCGAAATGGTGCCGAGACGCGGCGTCACCAGCACTGGGCTACCCGCGGGGGCATCACCTTCCGGATGCGCGCCGAGCAGGTCGACCAGCCTTGCCAGTTCGTCAGCGGAGAGCGGCGCACTGACTTCCACGAAGTACCAGTGTTCGGCCGCCAGCCCTTTCAGGCGAGGCAGCACGCCCTTGACCGAATCGGTCAGGCGGGCAAGACGGGAACGGGAAACGGCGGGCGCACCGCGCAGCTTGAGAATTTCGGACATGGCAAGGATGGGCGCGAAGTTGAAACCGGCCCGGCTGCGGGCGAAAACGCCGTGCCGGACACGAAAAAGGTCTTGGATTATACCCGAGCCCTTCGACGGCTCCGACCATCCTTCGCTCGTGATTCCGTCATCGGCACCACATGCACTCAAAAAATAATGCGCTACGGCGCGGCACTGTTTGTCAAAATTGGTTGCAAAAATTCATCGTGAATAAGACGATAGCGTGCAAGAATTCACATATTGAAGCAGATGGGTAGCGACCATGCCCCCTCACCACGCCGCGCAACCGCTGTCTCCCCGCCTCTTCTGGATGGTCGCCGCCGGCTTTGTCCTGTTTGAAAGCGCCATTCTCGGACTCGCGTACCAGCACACCCGCAACCAGCACCGACTGACCGAACAGCTCGCCCTCGTGCACCAGGGCAGCGCCGTGGCCTGGCAGATGGCGTCATCGCCAGCATCGGATGCAACAGCAGAATCCCGTCAACTCTGGCTGGGGGCGACGCTGCACGCACTGGGCAACGGCGGTAGCGTCGTGAGCCTCGAAAACACGCTGACCCAACTCCCGCCCCTGGAAAGCCCCAATGCCCGACTGGCTGCGTCCAAGGTCCAGGTACGCTGGGACAATTTCATCAGGCTCAAACACGAAAGACCCGACATGGCGCAGAACGAACTCGCCGCCATGACCCAACCACTGCACGAGCTCTCGAACATCCTGAGCCTGGAACGCAACGAAGCGGCCCGAACGGCAACATTGATGGGGCTGATCGCGGTCGCGGCAGGAATCCTGACCTTCATCACTGCCGGCTCGCTGATGCTGCACCAGATCCTGCGCTTCGCCCGCTCAGGTCAGATGCTGCGCTCGATGATGAACCAGATTGGCGCCGGGGTCTGCATCCTCAGCAGCGGCGGCCGGATTGCCGACGTCAACCGTGCGGCATGCCGCATGCTCGGCCGCCCCCGCAAGATGCTGCGCGGCAGACGGCTGGAGGAAATCCTCAGGCTCGAAGACGGCGTCTGGACCGGGAACCGCCCGGACGGCCTGCCGATCGCCGTCGAGCGGATTCCCGGCACCATCGACAGCCACAAGGGGCCGATGAACATTGTCACGCTGCTCGATGTCACCGCCCGCCACCTGACGACGGAGTGCCTCCAGCACCTGGCCCACCACGACCCTTTGACCGGCCTTCCGAACCGGGCTTATCTCGAAAAGCGCTTCAAGGACGAACTCACGGACATCCGGAGTGACATGCTGCTGGGCGTTGCCGTGCTCGACCTCGACGGCTTTAAGCCAGTCAATGACACCTACGGCCACGCCATCGGCGACAGCCTGCTGGTACAGATTGCCCAACGCCTGAGTTCGGCGCTGCGGATCAGCGACATCGTCGCTCGCACCGGCGGGGATGAGTTCGTCGTCCTGTTCCCGGATGTGGGCAGCCGGGAAAGCCTCACGCTGCTTGGCGAACGCCTGCTGAGCGTGTTCAACGATCCCTTCCAGGTTTCCGGCCACCGCATCCCGATGGGCTGCAGCATCGGGCTATCCATAGCCCCGGATGACGGCACCGACCAGGACAGCCTGTTGCGCGCCGCCGACGCGGCGATGTACCAAGCCAAGCACGCAGGCAAGCGGCGCGTCCGCCTCACCGCAGTGAAGAGCGCAGGGACTGCCTTGCCCACGAGCCCAAGAAGCAGGGCGATCGGGTAAACTGCGGGGTTTTGCCAAGTCCCAGGTCCCTTGCATTACGACGAGCCCGTCCCCGACGAAACCCCCGCATCAGGCGCCCCACTGCCACGCAGCTGGCTGATCGCGCCTGCGCTCGCGCTCGCGGTGCTTGCGCTGGCCTGCATCGCAGCCGGCAACCAGTCGGTCTTCATCACGCTCAACACTGCTGCCAGCGGCGTTTCACCTTCCCTGTGGTCCGCGCTGTCGCTGACGGGCTCCGTGCTCGGCATGCTGGCCCTGCTGGCCCCGACCTTGAAGACACGCCCCCGCTGGCTGGCCTCCGCGCTGCTGGCCAGTCCACTGGCCCTGGCTTTCAGCGAAGGCGGCAAACGCATTTTCGACACCATGCGTCCGGCCGGCGTGCTCGAATCAGGCAGTTTCAACCTGATCGGTCAGAAGCTGTATGTGCACTCCTTTCCCTCCGGCCATGCGACCACCGCCTTCGTCGTGGCGGCGGCGCTGATCTTTGCGTGGCCCGAGGCCAACACCCGCACGCGCCTCGCCGTTGCTGCCGCCGCCGCACTGATCGCCTTTTCCCGCATCGCGGTGGGCGCCCACTGGCCGCTGGACGTACTCGTCGGCGCCTGCGGCGGCTGGCTGATCGGCGCCCTGGGCGGCGTGCTCTCCGCACGCTGGCGCTTCTGGGAACGCCGCAGTGGCGTACGCGCGATGGCCGCCATCGCCCTCGGCAGCAGCCTCGCACTCCTGTTCATCGACCTGGGCTATCCGTCCGTGCACCTGTATCAGATCGGTCTTGCCGCCTGGGGCATCGGCGGCGCAGCCTCGGCTCTCGGCAAGGAAACGGAGACCCGTTCATGAGCGCCAAGCGCCTTCTCGCAATCGCCGTCTCAATCGGCCTGCTGGCCTGGTTGATGGCCGACGGCCGCTGGCGCGGCATCGGCGAGGTGTTCGCACGCCTCGACATGTCCACGCTGATGCTGTGCGCAGGTGGCTTCGGGCTGTCCTATATCCTTCGCGCATTGCGCGTGTTCGACGAGTTCCGCGCCCAGGCCGCCGGACGCTTCGGCACCTGCCTGCGCATCGTGCTGATCCATAACGCGATGATCAACGTGGTGCCGTTCCGCGGCGGCGAAGCGGCCTTTCCGCTGCTGCTGCGGCAGAACTTCGGCGTCGCCCTGCCCCGTGCCATCGCATCTCTGTTCTGGTTCCGCCTGCAGGACGCCTTCGTCGTGATGGCCCTTGCCGCCTTCGTGTGGCCGGGTCTGCCGGTGGTGCTCAAGGCCGCCTGCATCCTTGGCGTGATCGCGCTGGCCTGGTGGCTGCCGCGCTGGGCGCGGGCGCCCCACGACTGGGCCGATGGCAAGGCCTTCACCGCCAAGCTGGCCAAGGTGCGCGACGCCTTTGCCGAGAGCACCCGCCATGCCCGCTACGGCTGGGTGTGGACCATCGCCAACTGGACGGTGAAGCTCGCCGCCCAGGCGGCCCTGCTGGCCGCTCTACTGCCGGCCGCCATCGACGTGGGTGCAGCCGGCGCCCTTGGCGCCGAGCTCGCCGCGATCCTGCCGGTGCAAGGCGTGGCCGGCTTCGGCACCTACGAGGCTGGTGCCGCTGCGGCGCTGCTGCCAAGCGGCATTCCCCTCACGGCCGGACTGCAGGTGGCGCTGGCGCTGCATCTCTTCGTCATCGCCTGCTCCGTCACATCCGGTGCCATCGCCTGGCTCTTCCCGGCCCCAAAAACACCGGAAGCCGCCGCAGCGGCCCGCTCCGACTTACAATCCGCCTCGTCCGCCAACGACGGGGTGAATACCCGATCTGTGAACGAATAAATACTATGACCGCAGCCTCCCAGCTCTCTCCGCTCCCGCCCGCCCAGCCGCAGATTCCGGCCAACCTGCCGCCGCACCGGTTGTCGGTCGTCGTCCCCCTCTACAACGAGGAAGACAACGTGGCGCCGCTGCTTGAGCGCATCCACCTGGCCCTCGGCCCCTATCCTTATCCCTGGGAAGTGGTGATCGTCGATGACGGCAGCTCCGATCGCACTGTGGACAACCTGGAGGCCGCCGCCAAGCACTACGGCCCGCACGTGCGCATCGTCGCGCTGATGCGCAACTTCAAGCAGACGGCGGCAATGCAGGCAGGCCTCGACGCCGCCCGCGGCGACGTGATCGTCACGATGGACGGCGACCTGCAGAACGACCCGATCGACATCCCTCGCATGGTCGGCCGCCTGCTCAACGAGGATCTCGACCTCGTCGCCGGCTGGCGCAAGAACCGCAAGGACGGCATGGTCCTGCGCAAGATCCCGTCCAAGATCGCCAACCGCCTGATCGCCAAGATCACCGGCGTGCACCTGCAGGACTATGGCTGCTCGCTGAAGGCCTTCCGTGCCAGTGCTATCAAGAACGTCCGCTTGTACGGCGAAATGCACCGCTTCATCCCGGCCTGGCTGGCCACCGTGACCACGCCCCGCAAGATCGCTCAGGAAGAGGTCACCCACCACGCGCGCATGTTCGGCCAGTCCAAGTACGGCATCTCGCGGACCTTCCGGGTCATTCTCGACCTGATCTTCGTGTACTTCTTCATGCGCTTCCGCACCCGTCCGGGCCACTTCTTCGGCGGCATCGGTCTGGGCCTGGGCGCGCTGGGCATGGTGATCCTTGGCTACCTGGGCCTGCTCAAGCTGTTCACCGGCGCCTCCATCGGCACCCGTCCGCTACTCTTCGGCGGTTTCTTCCTGGTCATCGCCGGCGTGCAGATGGTCACCTCCGGCGTGCTCGCCGAACTGCTCACCCGCGTCTATTTCGAGTCCGGCCAGAGCCAGGCCTACGTGGCACGGGAAAGCGCCGCCCTGCAGGACGAACAAGGCTGGCGTTCGGCCGGCGCCCAGTAAGCGCCGATGTCGGTCCTCCACACCGCCGGCGGGCGGCTCGCCGGCACGCCCGTCGGCCGCCTGATCCTCGCCCTGCCGCTGATCGCCTTCCTGTTGCGCCTCGGCGGCGCGCCGCTGTTCGACGTGGACGAAGGCGCCTTCTCCGAGGCGACGCGGGAAATGTTCGAGCGAAATGACTTCCTGTTCACCTACCTGAACGGCAGTCCGCGCTTCGACAAGCCGATCTTCATCTACTGGCTGCAGTCGATCGGCTACCTGATCTTCGGCGCCAGCGAATGGGCCTTCCGGCTGCCGTCGGCGCTGGCCGCCATCGTGTGGAGCTACGCGACCTATTTCTTCGCACGACGGCGCGTCGGTGAAGACGCAGCCTTGATCGCACTGGCTGTCGCCTGCACGGCCCTCGGCCCCTTCGCCATCGGCCGCGCCGCCACCGCCGACGGCCTGCTCAACTGCCTGCTGGCGCTGACCCTGTTCGACGTGTGGCGCCATCTCGAAGGTGGCCGGCGCGCCCCACTGCTGCGGGCCTTCCTGTGGATGAGCCTGGGCGCGCTGACCAAAGGACCGGTCGCCCTGATCGTCCCCGGCACCGTGAGCCTCCTGTACTGCGCCAGCCGTGGCGAATGGCTACGCTGGGCACGGATGGTCTTCAACCCTCTTGGCTGGCTGATCCTAATCGCCCTCGTCGCCCCCTGGTACGCCTACGCGCTGCACCGCCACGGCCAGGATTTCATCGACGGCTTCATCATGCGGCACAACGTCCAGCGCTTTTCCGGATCGCTGGAAGGTCATGGCGGCAGCGCGTTCTACTACGTGATTGCGGTTCCGCTGTTGCTGTTGCCGTGGAGCGGACTGTTCGTCGTCGCCCTCGGCAAGCTCAAGTCCGGGCTTGGCGATCCGCTGCAACGCTTCCTGTGGCTGTGGTTCGGCTTCGTGGTGGCCTTCTTCTCGCTCTCCGGCACCAAGCTGCCGCACTACGTGCTGTACGGCTGCACGCCGCTGTTCATCCTGATCGGCCTGCATGCCGGCGCGGCGCGGCGGGCCTGGCCGCATCTGCTGCTGCCGGGCCTGTTGCTGGGTCTGCTGCCAGCACTACCGAGCATTTTCGAGATCCTGTCCAACAGCAAGCTGGGGGATGGCTTCTACCGGGCCCAACTGAGTCGGGCGCTGGAAGTCGGCAATAACATTTACTTCGGTCTCACCGCCGCAGCCCTGCTGATCTGGCTTATCTACGTGCTGTTCTCCAAGACCTCGCTGGTGCAGCGCCTGGCTGTGACAGCCGCGCTCCAGGTCGTGCTGCTGGCCGGGCTGGTCGTACCCTTCGCCGGCGAACTGGCCCAAGGGCCGGTGAAAGCCGCTGGACTGAAGGCCCATGAGCTGGGCGGTGACGTAGTGTTCTGGAACTTCAGCACCGCCCCGAGCTTCAGCGTCTATCGCCAGGCCGTCACCCTCAAGGGCGATCCGCAGCCCGGCCAGGTCACGCTGACGCGCGTGGACCGCCTGCCGCCTGATGTGCCGGTGGACATCCTGTTCCGGCAGGGCGGCGTGGCCCTCGTCAAGGTGAAGCCATGAACGCGCGCAGCTACGTCGGCCCCTTGGCGCTGATCGCAGCGGTCCTCACCGTATACCGCATCTGGGTGATCGGCCACCTGGGCATCGACCTGTACGTGGACGAGGCCTACTACTGGGGCTGGTCACAGAACCTGGACTGGGGCTATTTCTCCAAGCCGCCGGTGATCGCCACGCTGATCGCCGGGAGCACGGCCCTGTTCGGCAACGGCCTGATCGCCATCAAGCTGCCGTCTCTGCTGATTTACCCTGCGACGGCCTTCGCGTTGTACGCGCTGGGCTGCCGGATGTACTCGCCAAAAGTAGGCTTCTGGGCTGGCCTGTCCTTCATGTCCATGCCGCTGGTGGCGGCGCTGGGGCTGTTCGTGTCCACCGACGCCCCGCTGCTGCTGTGCTGGACCCTCGCGCTGCTGCTCCTGCTACGAGCGCTGGACAACGGCCACTGGGGCGCCTGGCTGGCCTGCGGCGCGGTGATCGGCGTCGGCCTGATGTCCAAGTACACGATGGCCGCTTTCCTACCGTCGGCGCTGCTGCTGATCGCGCTGAACCCGAAACAGCGCCACTGGCTGCTCCGCCCGCAGCCCTGGCTCGCCGTGCTGCTGGCGGTGGCAATCCTGTCCCCCAACCTGTACTGGAACTGGACTCACGACTTCCCCACCTTCCGCCACACCGCGGAGATCACCCGCGTCGGCGGCCACGGGGAGCGCGGCTGGCATCCGGGCCAGCTCGGCGAATTCATCGGCGCCCAATGGCTGTCCTTCGGTCCGCTGCTCGGCGTGCTGCTGGGCATCGCACTGTTCCGCGGAGGCCGCCTGTGGCGCGATGCGTCCCATCGCACGCTGCTGGTCTTCATCGTGCCGCTGCTGCTGCTCGTCAGCCTGCAGGCCCTGACTGGCCGTGCCAACGGCAACTGGGCGGCACCGATCTTCGTCGGCGCCTGCCTGCTGGTACCGGCGGTGTTCCTGCAGAGCGGCCGGCGCTGGCTGATCGCCGGCGTAGCGGTGAACCTTGTTGCCTCAACACTGGCCTACCATTGGCCAGATATCGCCCACGCCACCGGCACCGCGCTGACCGCCAAGAACGACCCCTACAAGCGTGCGCGTGGCTGGATCCACCTGGCTGACGGCGTCGCGCCGCAACTGGAAACCCACCCCGGCAGCATCCTCGTCGGCGAAGACCGGGAGCTGATCGCTCACTTGGTGTACCGCCTGCACCCAGCCGAGTACGCGGCCTGGAACCCCGACCACCTACCCATCGACCACTACGAGCTCACCACCACGCTGAAGGGCAAGGAAGGGCGTGACGTCCTGTACGTCAGCCGCAAGCCGGAAATCCCCGCCATCGCCGCCCACTTCGGCGGCAGCGAACTGCTCTGCAAGGTCGTCGTGCCGGTCCACAAGGATTTCAGGCGCGAGGTCTACGTCTTCCTGCTGAAGGACTTCAAGGGTTATTGAGCGCCTGCAGGGCTGCGCTCAGCCCCGCAGGCGGCAAGGAAACGTGGGGCGCCCCGACGTTTCCTTGTTAGCCGTTACTGCCCCGCACCGGGCTCCACGCCCGGCAGCGCGGCCAGCGGCTCGTCGAGTTGAGCCGCCTCGATCTTCTGGAAGTGGGCGCTGATCTTGCGCGATGAAGTCTGCACATCCACCACGTCCTCGTTGGCTTGGCGGATGTGCGTGGCGAGCTTCTGCATGCGCTCGTCGAAACGGTTGAAGTCCTTCGCCAGCTTGCCGAGGGCGTCCTTGATGACGTGGATCTGCTTGCGCGTCTCCACATCCTTCAGCACCGCCCGCGCGGTGTTGAGCACCGCCATCAGCGTCGTCGGCGAGACGATCCACACCCGCCGCTGCATCGCATAGGCCACCACTTCCGGATGGTAGGCGTGGATCTCGGCGAACACGGCCTCCGCGGGCACAAACATCACCGCCCCGTCCGAGGTGACCTCTGGCTGGATGTACTTGTCGGCAATCGCATCCACGTGCTTCTTCACGTCGTTGCGGAACGCCGTCTGGGCCGTGCGCCGCTCCAGGTCTCCCGCCTCGCCGGCAAACATGCGGTGGTAGTTTTCCAGCGGGAACTTCGAATCCACCACCACCATCCCGGTCGGCTCGGGCAGGCGGAGCACACAGTCGGCCCGTGTGCCATTCGGCAGAACGTACTGAAAATCAAAGGATTCCGGTGGCAAGGCGTTGCGCACAAGGGCTTCGAGCTGCACCTCGCCGAAGGCGCCGCGGGAGCGCTTGTCGCCGAGCAATTCCTGCAGGCTGACCACGTTGGTGGTCAGGTCGCCGATCTTCTTCTGTGCTTCGTCGATGGTCGCCAGCCGCGCCATCACGTTGGTGAAGGTCTCGTTGGTCTTGCGGAAGCCCTCGTCGAGACGCTGGTTCACGTGGCCGCTGATCGCCTCCAGGCGCTCGCCGACGGTGCGGTGCATGGCCTCGATGCTGTGAGTGAGCTGCTGGGACGCACTGCTCAAGCCCTTCTGCAGCAACTCGCGGTCCGCGCGGGCATGCTCGGAGAGGGTCTTGAGGGTCTCAGCCATCATCTCCGTACGCAGCTTCTCCTGCCCGCTGGCCACCGCGGACGCCAGTTCGGACAGGCGTAGCGCCATCTCTTCCTTTTGCGTACCTAGCTGGGCCACCAGCGCCAGATGCAGTTGCTGGAGCGCGTGTCGGGAGGCGGCCTGCTCGGCGTCGAGCCGATCACGCAGGCGGTCGACTTCCCCAGCGAGCATGTCGATCACGCGGTCGCCAGCGGCCGTCGAACTAGCCTGCAGCTCCCGGACGAACTGCAGTTGCTGGTGGCTGAACAGGCCCTCCAGGCGAGCATCGAGGTGGGCGAGCATTTGCCCGGCGGTTTCGTCCTGGGCCCGGTTGAGGCGGGTGATCCGCAAGGCCAGCCAGGCGACGCCAGACAGGACGGCGAGAAGCAATACGAACAGTAGCGGTAGCAAGACTGAAGAGGATTCGGGAGTCATGGCCGGAGTATACCCGGCCATGCCCCCGTCCTTCCCTCAGCTCAGCGCCCGCAGGCTTGCCAGCGGCGGCTGGGACAGCAGGTGCCGGGTACCGACCCAGCCCGCCACCGTCACCACAATGCAGCCGGCAATGCCGCCGGCCAGCAGCGGCAGCAAACTCGGCGCATAGGGCAGTTTGAAGACGAAATGCCCCAGCGCCCAGCCGATGCCAGTCGCCCCGGCGCCCGCCAGCACACCGGCCACCAGCCCGAGCACGGCGAACTCGGCGAGCAGCGCCGCGCGCAGCTGCCCATTGCGGGCCCCCAGCGTGCGCAGGATGGCCAGCTCCTTCTCCCGCTCGTCGTGGGTAGATTGCAGCGCCCCGAACAGCACGACCACGCCCGCCACCACCGCGAAGCCGAAGACGAACTGCACCGCCGCGATCAGCTGATCGACCATCGCCTGGATCTGGCCGATCACCGCCGCCACGTCGATCACCGTCAGGTTCGGGAAGGCCGCCACCAGGCGGTTGGAAAAATCCAGCTGCCCCGGCGGCAGGTAGAAGCTGGTGATGTAGCTGGCCGGCTGCTGCTCCAACATGCCCGGCGCGGCAATCACGAAGAAATTCACCCGCATCGAATCCCAGTCCAGCTTCCGCAGGCTGGTGATGCGCGCCTCGCTGCGCACGCCGGCGATCTCGAAAGTCAGCAGGTCACCCATCGCCAGACCGAGGGTCTGGGCCAGCCCCTGCTCGACGGAGAACTGCGGCACGTGCTCATCCCCATGCCAGCGCCCAGCCACGACGCTGTTGCCGCCCGGCAGGCGCGAGTCGAAGGACAGATTGAAGTCCCGGTCCACCAAACGCTTGGCCCGATCGTCCGTGTAGTCGTCGGGCCCGACCTGACGACCGTTCACCGCCACCAGGCGGCCACGAATCATCGGCTGCAGCAAAGGCTCAGGCCGGCCGTTGTCCTTGAAGAACTGGCGCAGGGCCGGCAGCTGTTCGGGCTGGATGTTGATCACGAAACGATTGGGCGCATCGGCCGGCGTGGTCTGCTTCCAGCTCGACAGTAGGTCGCCGCGCACCAGCGTCAGCAGCAACAACGCCGTCAGCCCCATGCCGAGGGCCAGGGCCTGCACGAGGCTGGCCACCGGCCGCCGCCGCAGGGACGCCAGCCCGTAGCGCCAGCCGCTGCTGGCCACACTGCGCACATGTCCCAAGCCCCTGATCACGGCCCACGCCACGCCGCCATACACCGCGAAGGCCAACGCGAAGCCGCCGACCACCCAGGCGCCGAGCAGCCAGTCCCGCGCGATGCCGACCAGCAGGCCGGCCAGCACCAGCGCGCCCAGCGCCCAGGCGAGGCCTTCCCGCGCGGCGATGCCATCCCATTCCCGCCGCAGCACGCGCAAGGTCGGCACCCGCCCCAGCCTGATCAGCGGCGGCAAAGCAAAGCCCAGCAGCAACAGCAATGACACCGCAAAACCGTGCAGCACCGGCAGCCAGCCCGGCGCCGGCAACGGAAAACCGACCAGGCTGCCAAGCAGTTCGTTGAGCGCGAACTGGACCACGAAGCCCAGCCCGCAGCCGGCAACGCCTGCCGCCAGACCGAGCAGCGCGAACTCGCCGAGGAACAGGGACAACAGGCGCGCCTGCGTCGCGCCGACGCAGCGCATTACCGCGCAACCATCCAGATGCCGTTCGACGAAGCGCCGCGTGGCCAAGCCAACCGCCACTGCCGCCAGCACCACCGCAAGCATCGCCGCGAAGCGCAGGAAGCGCTCGGCGCGGTCCAGCGTCGTACGCACCTCGGGCCGTGCATTCTCGACGTTCTCCAGGGTCTCGCCGCGCGCAAGGCGGGCGCGGGCCCAGTCTTCGAAGGCCCTCACCGGCGCCACGTCCCCCGCCACATGCAACCGGTAGAACACCCGGCTGCCCGGCTGGATCAGGCCGCTCGCCGGCAGGTCGGCCGCATTCATCACCAGGCGCGGCAGCAAGCTGAAGAAATTGGCGCCCCGGTCCGACTCGAAGGACAGCACGGCACTCATCTTCAGGTGGACCGCCCCCAGGCCGACCATGTCGCCGGGCTTGGCGGACAGGGCACTAGCCAGCCGCTCATCCAGCCAAAGTTCGCCCGGCGCCGGAATCCCCGGCGCAACCAGGTCCGGCTGGTTGAGCCCCGGCGCGATACGCATCGCGCCGCGCAGCGGATGCCCGTCCTCGACGGCCTTGACGCCCGCCAGCTGGGCGCCCTCGCCCAGGCTGGCCATACTGGTGAAGGTGCTGGACACCACCGTCTTGAGGCCGCGCCGGCTTGCCTCGGCACGGTAGGCCGGATCGAGGGCATGGTCGGACACCAGCACCAGATCCCCACCCAGCAGCTGGTTGGCCTCCCGGGCCAGGGCCTGGGCAACGCGATCGGTAAAGAAGCCGACGCTGGTGAGGCTGGCCACGGCGATGATCAGCGCCGCCAGCAACAGCCCCAGTTCGCCAGCGCGCAGGTCGCGCCGGAGCATGCGGAATGACAGGAAGAAAGTATTCATGTGGCTTGAGGCAGGGAAGCGGCAAAAAAATTCCGGCCGGGCGGAAAACCGGGCCGGAATTTTTCGGATTATCCGCGCGGATCAATGACAGCCCTGCACTCAGCCCGCTTACGCGTCGGACAGCCAGCGCTGCACCAGGCGGACCCAGTAGGCAACACCGTAGGGAATCGCCTCGTCGTTGAAATCGTAATGGGGATTGTGCAGTGTGCAACCGCCTTCACCCGGTCCGTTGCCGAGCCACACGTAGCAGCCCGGCTTCTCCTGCAGGAAGTAGGCGAAATCTTCGGCGCCCATGCTGGGCTTGGGATCCACCGTCACATTGGCATCACCGCAGATTTCCTTCGCTACCGCCGCGCAGAACTCTGCCTCCGGCACCGAATTGATCGTCGCCGGGTAGCCGCGCCGGTACTCGAAATTGATGTTGGCGCCGAAGGCTGCGGCGACGCCGGTGCATACCCGCTGCATCGCCTCCTCAACCCGTGCTTCCACTTCGGGCCGGAACGCGCGCACGGTGCCGCACAACTGCGCCACCTCGGGAATCACGTTGTAGGCATCGCCAGCATGGAATTGGGTCAGCGACAGCACAGCTGAATCCTGCGGATCGACGTTGCGCGACACCACCGACTGAAGCGCCTGCACCAGCGCCGCGCCGGTGAGCACCGGGTCGATGCCCTGGTGCGGCATCGCCGCATGGGCGCCATGACCACGGATCTCGATGTCGAAGCGGTCGGCGCAGGCCATCACCGGCCCGCGATGCACGGCGATCTGCCCGACCGGCAGGCCCGGCCAGTTGTGCAAGCCGAACACTGCCTCCATCGGGAACCGCTCGAAGAGGCCGTCAGCGATCATCGCCGGCGCGCCGCCCTCGCCCTCCTCGGCCGGCTGGAACAGGAAATAGACCGTCCCGTCGAAATCGGGATTACTCACCAGGTGTGCAGCCGCACCCAACAGCATGGCGGTGTGGCCATCGTGCCCGCAGGCATGCATGCGGCCCGGATGGCGCGAATGGTGCGTGAAGTCGTTCTTTTCCTGGATCGGCAGCGCGTCCATATCCGCCCGCAGGCCGATGGCCCGCGTGCTGCTGCCTGCGCGCAACACGCCGACAACGCCAGTCTTGCCGATGCCGCGATGGGTCTCGATGCCCAGCGCCTCCAGGCGCTCGGCAACCAGGGCTGCCGTGCGATGCTCCTCGAAGGCCAGTTCAGGATGGGCGTGGATGTCGCGACGGATCGCCGTGGTCTCCGTGTGGATGGCCCTCAAATTTTCTAGAAGGTGCATGATGCGTCTCGATGTCCGGCCCAAAGGCCGTGGATCAATCAATGATAGCAGCGGGCTTTGCCCCCGCTCCACCACCCGAGCCCCCCAGCGATGAAACTGTTCTACGCCGATCACTTCGTGCTGCCCCTTCCCGAGGGTCACCGATTTCCGATGGAGAAATACGCCCGGCTGCGGACACGCCTGCTCGCCAGCGGTCTGTTCGACACGGATGATTTCCACGTCCCCGCAGCAGCTAGCGATACCGAGATCCTGCGTGCCCACGACGCCAGCTACCTGCAGCGCGTGGCCCGCGGCACTTTGGACAAAGACGAACAACGTCGCATCGGTTTCCCGTGGTCAGAGGCGATGGTGGAACGCTCACGCCGGTCCGCCGGCGCCACGCTGGCTGCCTGCCGGGCGGCGCTAGCAGACGGCTGCGCCGCCAACCTGGCCGGCGGCACCCACCATGCGTTCCGCGACCGCGGCGAAGGCTTCTGCGTCTTCAACGATGCCGCAATCGCAGCACTGGCCATGCGCGCGGAAGGCCGAGTCGAGCGCGTCGCCATCGTCGACTGCGATGTGCATCAGGGCAACGGCACGGCTGCAATCCTCACCCAGCGTCCCGACTGTTTTACCTTCAGCATCCATGGCGCCCTCAATTACCCTTTCGACAAGGAACAGAGTGACCTGGACGTGGACATGCCCGATGGCAGCGGCGACAACGCCTACCTCGACGCCCTGCAGCCCGCGCTGGCCGAGGTCTTCCAGCGCGCAGCCCCTCAGCTAGTGATCTATCTGGCTGGCGCCGACCCCTTTGAAGACGACCGCCTCGGTCGGCTCAAGCTGACCAAGGCCGGCCTTGCCGCCCGCGACGAACTGGTACTCGGCGAATGCCGACGCCGTGGCCTGCCAGTGGCCATCGCGATGGCCGGCGGCTACGCCCGCCAGATCGACGACACGGTGGACATCCACGTCGCCACGGTGAGCACCGCCGCGCACATCTTCCGTGCACGTAAAGCAGCATCGCTATAATCGAGAAAACCCCAGCGAGGACTCCCCCAAATGCGTTTCGAAGGCTCCGACAACTACGTCGCCACCCCCGACCTGATGCTGGCCGTCAATGCGGCGATCCGCCTGCAGCGCCCGCTGCTCATCAAGGGCGAGCCCGGCACCGGCAAGACCATGCTCGCCGAGGAAGTCGCCGCCGCCCTCGGCATGCCGCTGCTGCAGTGGCACATCAAGTCCACCACCAAGGCCCAGCAGGGCCTG
>NZ_JAYSDK010000054.1:0-20212 GCF_041914405.1 Zoogloea sp. | reverse complement strand
CGGCCTGCGCAACCTCGACCTGATCATGGGCTGCGAACGCCGCGTGGTGTACGACCTGGTCAATGTCATCAACGGCGAAGCCAACCTGAGCCAGGCCCTGATCAAGGACAAGCACTGCGATAACCTGTTCATCCTGCCGGCCTCGCAAACCCGCGACAAGGACGCGCTGAGTGAGGAAGGCGTGGAGAAGGTCCTGAAGGAGCTCTTCCACATGGGCTTCGAATACGTGGTGTGCGACTCCCCCGCCGGCATCGAGCGCGGCGCCGTGATGGCCCTCACCTTTGCCGACGAGGCCATCGTGGTGTCCAACCCCGAAGTCTCCTCGGTGCGTGACTCCGACCGCATCCTCGGCATCCTGCAGAGCAAGAGCCGCCGTGCCGTCGAAGGCCGTGAGCCGGTCAAGGAGCACCTGCTGATCACCCGCTACTCGCCCAAGCGCGTGGAAGAAGGCGAAATGCTGTCGTACAAGGACGTGCAGGAACTGCTGCGGGTGCCGCTGATCGGCGTGATCCCCGAGTCCGACGACGTCCTGCAGGCCTCCAACCAGGGTACGCCGGCGATCCACCTGAAAGACAGCGACGTCGCCACTGCGTACCAGGACGTGGTGGCCCGCTTCCTGGATGAAGACCGCCCGCTGCGCTTCGTCAGCTATGAAAAGCCCGGCATCCTGAAGCGACTCTTCGGAGGCAAGTAAGATGTCCCTCCTTTCCTACTTTTTCGGCTCGAAGCCCAAGACCGCATCGGTGGCCAAGGAGCGCCTGTCGTTGATCATCGCCCACGAGCGGACGACCAACCGGGCCCCGGACTTCCTGCCTGCCCTGCAGAAGGAACTGATCGAAGTCATCTCCAAGTACGTGAACGTCGGACTCGACGACATCAAGGTCCAGCTCGAGAAGCAGGACAACTGCGAGATCCTGGAAGTTAACATCACGCTGCCCGAGCAGCCGCCGAAATAAGCTGAACTGCCCGGATGGTGAAATTGGTAAACACAGCGGACTTAAAATCCGCCGCCTCACGGCCTACGGGTTCGATTCCCGTTCCGGGCACCAACCTTGTCGACGCTCGCCGGTCCGCGCCGTGATCGTCCTCGACCTCAGCTGCGAACAAGGTCATCGTTTCGAAGCCTGGTTCGCCTCCAGCGATGCCTTCGAGCAACAGCAGGCCAGCGGCCTGGTGACATGCCCCCACTGCGGCACCCACCAGGTCAAGCGCCTGCCGTCGGCACCCTACGTCCAGACCTCGTCCCACACCCGGCCCGCTGAGCCTGATCCCCAGGCCATCGCGTCCAAGTTGATCGAAGCCCTGCGGAGCGCAGCCAAACACTCCGAGGACGTCGGTGAGCGCTTCGTCGAGGAAGCCCGCCGGATCCACTACGGCGAGGCCGAGGAACGCGCCATCCGCGGCCAGGCCAAGCCCAGCGACATGATCGAGCTGCTCGAGGAAGGCATCCCCATCCTGCCCGTCCCGCCGGACAAGGACGATCTGCACTAGCCGTTGGCTCGCCCCTCCCGGAGTAGTGGCTTCTGTGGGGGCGAATTCATTCGCCCTTCATTGGTTTAATGGGGTCCGCGGGCGAATGAATTCGCCCCCACAGGAGGTGCTCTGCCCCCCAGCGCCGATCTACGCCGGCTGCGGCACCCGCGGCGGCATCAGAAAGTCCCGCGGCTGGCGGCGCAGGCGCTGCCACAGGCGCCGTCTCAGCTCCTTCAGATCGGCTTTCGGCAGGTTGTAGGCGCGCACAGCCGTCAGCAGCGACAGGGCGAAACTCACCCCCAGGTTCAGTACGAACATCACCGCCACCCCGGCGATCGCCAGGGACAGCAGGCCGGTGCTCAGCTCCACATCCAGCGCCGAGGTGGCGAGGCTGAGGATGCCGGAGTTCAGCGTCACATGGCGTACATCCAGCGGCAGGCCGAAGAAGCGCCCCAGTACCGGGGTCATCCCGAGCATCAGGCCCAGCGCGATGTTGGTAGCCCAGCCGGACATGTTGCGCGACACAATGCCGGCCAGGCGGATCATGCGCAGGCGGCCGAAACGGTGGCCGAGGCGGTGCTCGGCGATCGCCTGCGGCAGGCGGTGATAGACCGCCCAGTTATCCACCCAGCCGCCGGCCAGCGCCGCCAGGTAAAGGATGCAGCCGGTCAGCGCCGCGTAGAACACCGTGCCGCTGTCCACCGGGCTCAGCGCGTGGAACACGTAGCTGGCTTCAGCCCGGTTCAGGTAGGAATGGCCGGTAGCCCACTGCCAGGCCGCGTCGAAAGCGTAGGCACCGCAGGCCACCACGACCACGTTGGCGATGGTCGCAGCCAGTTGCGATCGGCAGATGCAGGCCGCGTAATCGACGATGCGCTCAAGACGTGCCTCACCCTTGCTGTCACGGATGATCGCCGCGAAGGTCGCCGCCGTCATGGCCGGCTGCTTGGTCGCCAGCATCAGGCCGAGCGCCTGCAGCAGCAGGAAACTGAGCGCATAGTTGAGGCCGGATCCCAGCCCCTCCAGGAACAAGGCGAGGCCGGCACCGGCAATCGCCATCTTCATCGCCGCAGTCCCCACGGTGAGCAAGCCGCCCCCTGCCGCGGCCACCCAGATGTGGCGGTAGTCCTTTGGCGTCTCGGCGATGTAGTGCTCGCCGGTCTCGCCGGCCCTGTCCACAATGCGCCGCTGAAGGCGGCGCAGGTTACTGCGCACCACGTGCCCCAGGCTGGCGCTCTGGTGAGCCGCGAAGGCCAGTTGCTGCAGCAGGGCCAGCGCCGGCGCCGGGCTTTCGCGCCCGGTCTGCATCACCGCAACGATGGCTTCCAGGCGCGCCAGGCAGCGCTCGAGCACATCGAGGCCATACACGATGTCCACGCTGATGCCTTCCGCTTCGAGCCGCTTGGAGATCACGTGCATTTCATCCCGGCAGGCTGCCACGCCGGCCTCCCATGCCTCCAGCAGCGGCGAGGACAGGCGCCCCTGCTCCCATGCGCACAGCAGGTTCTCGCCACAGTCACCCAAGCGCCGGAACGGCGAATGGGCCACCGGCCCCGGCTGGCTGCGGGTGCGTAGCTTCTGGGACAGGCCCTGCCCCTGGACCCGCGCCAGCAGCAAGCGGAAGCCGTCAGCCATGGCCCGCTCCAGCGCCGCCGTCATCGCCGGCTCCCCGGCTGGAAACAGGAGCTCCACCAGGCGCTGGAAGGACGATGGCTGCAGCCCGCGGACCAGCGTCAGATCCCGCGTCCGCGTGTAGCTGCGGCTCATCAGGTGGCCCAGGTCGTGGTCGTCCCGCGGCGACGGAATCAGCCGCGTGGTCAGCCGATCACCGAATTCGGACAGGAAACCCCGGTCACTGGGGATGCCCACTTCGCCGAACAGGTTGGCCCCGTCTGTCTCGTCAAGGATCTGGCGAATGGCGCGACGAAGCCCTGCAGCAAGCTCGGGATGGGCTGCCAGCACATCCATCAGCACCGCGAAACGCTGGGTCGCGGAACCGTGGACATCGGCGGAATCGATATAGACGTCGTTCCACAAGGAGCCGCCGGCCAGCCAGGCGTTGAGCGCCCGCCAGGCATCCATGCGGTCGGGCAGGTCCTCGGCGATCAGCAATGCCCGCAGGTGAATGGCCAGTTTGCGCAGGTCGCGCTGGTTCTGGCGGTGATCCGGGAGCACCGCCAGAACATAGGCCAGCAGCGCGTCGATGGAGTGGGTCTGGGTATTTTGCATATCGTGGACAGACCCGGCCCACGATCATTGGTTCGGCAGGACGGCCCTCAAGCCGCCCTGCCTGGCGGGATCAGGCGGCGGCCAAGGCCTCGCCGTAGAGGGCCGAGATCGGCGCCTCGATGATCTCGATGCCGAGGCGCGCGCAGAAGCGGCGCTCCTTGGCGGTAGGCTCCTCGATCATCGCCCAGGCGGCCGGACCGGTCGCACAGTCGTAGATGATGTCGCTCATCACCATCCGCTCGGTGTCGCGATTGAGACGCAGACCGAGGAACAGGTAACGCTTGCCCACCCGGCGGGCCTTCAGGAAGGGCGGAATGGAGAAGCCTCCCATCAGCTCGGTGATGTAATCCACGTAATCGGCATCGGAGGCGATGAAGTCCGGCTGCGGCCACGGCGTACCCATCGGCTTGAAGAGCACCGGCAGCGAGCTGTCCACGCCTTCGTTGCTGACCTCGGCGTACTTCTCGCCGTCATGCTGGTACAGCCGGTAGCGGAAGGCCGTGCCGGCCATGCGGGCGATGCCCACCACCAGGATGTGCGGCGTCTTCGACCACAGGCGCTGCAGCTGGGTATCCCGGTTGATGTCGATCACGTAGTCGGGATTGAAGCCGGTCAGCCAGCCGTGGAAGGCCGAATCGGTCCATTCGTCCGAGCCGTAGGTGGCGATCAGGAACTTGTTCACCGCCGCGCGGCCCCGCTTGAGCTCGACGTTCATCGCCGCCCGCGGGAATTCGTACATCAGCCGCGGCGCCATCGGCTGGCCGTTGTTCATGGCCAGGATGAGGCTGTTGCTGTCGGCCGGGATCGGCTTGCCGGAAACCTTGTGGGTGACGTGCGAGAGCGCGCCGGCGCCCAGGTAGGGAACGATGTCGCCGGAAGCGAGGCCCGCATGCAGGCTGGCCAGGAGATCGGCGGGAATGATCTGACTCATGGATGACTCCGTGGGGATGGAGAAGAAGGAGGGCAAACGCTGGAATTGCAACTGCCGCCGCGCCAGCTGCATTCGGCAGCCGGCGGGCGGAAAAACCGGTGCAGACGGAAATCAGGCATGCATCGCCATCGCTGCAGGCGCAAAGGCCGCCAGCGGCAGCCCGTCCTCGGGGCCGAAGCAGGTCGGGCGGTCATTGCACACCGTGCAGCTCGGCGCCCGACAGGCATGCACCTCGGCCCGGTCGCACAACTGCTTGTAGAAGAATTTCTTCCACTTCATGTCGCCGCTGTTGAGGCCGTGGAGGACCGGGAAGTGGCTCTGCAGCACCTCGCCGAGCATGTGGCGGGACGGCAGGCCCATGTCCTGCCACAGGTGGTTGGCGGACATGCAGGCGGTGGACACCGCACAGGCCAGCCACAGGCTGCGGGTATCGTCCTCGGCACGATGGTCCCACAGCAGGGCCAGCAGGTCGGAGAACTCGTCGAGGGAGTTGGACGGGCGCGGCGCCGACTTCTGCTGCGCGCGCAGGGCCAAATGAGCATCCCACTCCAGGTAGGGGAATTCGCTCTCCAGCAGCCAGGCGAATTCCTCCACGCCCAGGCCGGCGATTGGCGCCGAATACTCGGCCGGACGCAGCGCAGCGCCGGCAATCACACCAGCCAGCGCGATGGTGGTCACGTCGGACGGATCACCGGCTGCTGCGAGGAGTTGCAGGTTCAGGTTGGCAGGGCTCGCCATGATGGCCTCCGAAAAGATTGACCTTGAATGCCAGTCTTTACGCAAAGCCCGTGCCACACCCCGGACAGTTCCTCCAGCCCCGCCAATGCCGCGCCCCGCGCGGCCTGCAGACCGTTTGTCAGCAGCAGGACAAGGCGCCTTCACGCAGGCTTCCCGCCAGTTGTCGCATTCACGACAAGCCGTAAAGGGCGACCCGTGTGGGGATTGCCCCGTGGGGGCGCAACACAGGAGAAGACTAGAAGGTGGTGACCTGCACCGCGTAAAGGCCGCCGATCACCGCGAACTCGTCCTCGCCCTTCAACATGCCGGGCAACAGGTGGTTGTAGAAGAAGATTTTGGTCAGCGGGACTTCGGCCTGCAGGATGTAGTCGCCGAACTCGCTGGCCCGCTCGCGGGACGTGGAGAAGGAATTGAGATTGTTGAGCAGGTAGATGCTGTCGGCGCGCCCCTGCCCGGCGATCCGCTCGTGGGCGTCGAGCTTGTTCACGCCACGGTACAGCGTCAGGTGCGTGCGGTCCGGGTCCGGCCGGTGCAGCTCATACTGCGTATAGGTATATAGAAGGTCGAGCTGCGCCTCGAGGGCGTTGGTGCCATACAGCCCAGCCGATCGTGCCTCCAGGTAACGCCAGTAGGCATCGCTACCGGAGTCGGCCAGCGAACCCCGGTGATAGCGCGGCGTCAGGCCGAAGCGCGACTCCACCCAGCCTTTCAGCACGGCAGCCTCCCGGCCATCCGCATCGAAGGCCCAGCCGCGCACCACGCGCTGGTAGTTGCTGTTGGTGCGCACAGCCCGGTTGCGACATGGCGCCAGACGCCCGAAGTCCGGATTGAAACCGACGTCCTCCAGTGCCTCTAGGCGAAAGCTCACCACCATGTAGTCGACAAAACGCTCGGCCCGTCGCGCCGCATCAGGCAGCGCATCGAGCATCTCGAACAGCGCGCGGTGCAGTTCCCAAACGCCGTCTATGACCAACGGCGCAGGGTTCTGCTGATAGGTCAGGCCACCAATGATCGCCGCCGGCAGGTTGCAGCGATTGATCGGCAGGCGCGCCCCCCGCGGCAGGGCCGGTACCTCCTCCGCCCCTTTCACTCCGACGACATCACCCAAGCTGTGAAACTCCCTACAAAGCGTAGGGTCTTGTCGCATCCCACACGCGACAAAGCCGCCCTACAAAAACAATTTAAACAAATAAATTCAACAGCTTAAACAAAAAATCCGGACATGGCACAACGCTTGCGATTAGGTAATCACACGAGGCATAGGGTCTCGTCGGATTGATAAACCCAAGGAGAATCGAAATGGCACTGCGTCAATGCGCCATCTACGGCAAGGGCGGTATCGGTAAGTCTACTACCACCCAGAACCTGGTAGCGGCTCTGGCCGAAATGGGCAAGAAGGTCATGATCGTCGGCTGCGACCCGAAGGCTGACTCCACCCGCCTGATCCTGCACTCCAAGGCCCAGACCTCCGTCATGGCCCTGGCTGCTGAAGCCGGCTCCGTCGAAGACCTCGAACTCGAAGACGTCCTGTCCGTTGGTTACGGCGGCGTCAAGTGCGTCGAATCCGGTGGCCCGGAACCCGGCGTCGGCTGCGCTGGCCGTGGTGTTATCACCGCCATCAACTTCCTTGAAGAAGAAGGCGCTTACGACGAAGACCTGGACTTCGTTTTCTACGACGTGCTCGGCGACGTGGTGTGTGGCGGCTTCGCCATGCCCATCCGCGAGAACAAGGCCCAGGAAATCTACATCGTCTGCTCCGGCGAAATGATGGCCATGTACGCCGCCAACAACATCGCCAAGGGCATCGTGAAGTACGCCAACTCCGGTGGCGTGCGTCTGGCCGGCCTGATCTGCAACAGCCGCAACACCGACCGCGAAGACGAACTGATCATCGCCCTGGCCGAGCGCCTGGGCACCCAGATGATCCACTTCGTGCCGCGTGACAACGCTGTGCAGCACGCCGAAATCCGCCGTATGACCGTCATCGAATACGACCCGAACGCCAAGCAAGCCAACGAGTACCGCGCGCTGGCCAAGAAGGTCGTCGAGAACAAGAAGCTGGTTATCCCGACCCCGATCGAAATGGAAGAGCTCGAATCCCTGCTGATGGAATTCGGGATCATGGAGCAGGAAGACGAGTCCATCGTCGGCAAGACTGCCTCCGAACTGGCCGCCTGATCAGCGCGCTACGCCGTACCTCGGTGCCGGCAGCGCCCGGCCGGCACCTTCTTCGCCAACCTGATTTCGTCGCCGCAGATTAGCGGGACGCAAAAGGAGCAACACCATGGCTGCGCTTACGCGTGAAGAGACCGAAGCCCTCATCCAGGAGGTGCTGGAGGTTTACCCCGAAAAGGCTAAGAAGGATCGTGCAAAGCACCTCGCGGTGAACGATCACGAAGCCAATGCCAAGAAGTGCATCACTTCCAACCGCAAGTCCCTGCCCGGCGTGATGACCATCCGCGGCTGTGCCTACGCCGGTTCCAAGGGCGTGGTGTGGGGCCCGATCAAGGACATGATCCACATCTCCCACGGCCCCGTCGGCTGCGGTCAGTACTCCCGTGCCGGTCGTCGTAACTACTACGTCGGCGTGACCGGGGTGAATGCCTTCGGCGAAATGAACTTCACCTCCGACTTCCAGGAACGCGACATCGTCTTCGGTGGCGACAAGAAGCTGGCCAAGCTGATCGACGAAATCGAAGAGCTGTTCCCGCTGAACAAAGGCATCTCGGTGCAGTCCGAGTGCCCGATCGGCCTGATCGGCGACGACATCGAAGCCGTCTCCAAGAAAGCGACCGCCAAGTTCGGCAAGACCGTCGTGCCGGTGCGCTGCGAAGGCTTCCGCGGTGTTTCCCAGTCCCTCGGCCACCACATCGCCAACGACGCGATCCGTGACTGGGTGATCGGCAACCGTGACGCCAAGGAATTCGCCTCCACCCCGTACGACGTGGCCATCATTGGCGACTACAACATCGGTGGTGACGCCTGGTCGTCCCGTATCCTCCTCGAGGAAATGGGCCTGCGCGTGGTCGCCCAGTGGTCCGGCGACGGCACCCTGGCCGAAATGGAGAACACTCCGAAGGTCAAGCTGAACCTCCTCCACTGCTACCGCTCGATGAACTACATCAGCCGTCACATGGAAGAGAAGTACGGGATTCCCTGGGTCGAGTACAACTTCTTCGGCCCGACCAAGGTCGAGGAATCCCTGCGCAAGATCGCCACCTACTTCGATGACACCATCAAAGAAGGCGCCGAGCGCGTGATCGCCAAGTACAAGGCCATGATGGACGCCGTCATCGCCAAGTACCGTCCGCGCCTCGAAGGCAAGAAGGTCATGCTGTACGTGGGCGGCCTGCGTCCCCGTCACGTGATCGGCGCGTACGAAGACCTGGGCATGGAAGTGGTCGGCACCGGCTACGAATTCGCCCACAACGACGACTACGAGCGCACCGTCAAGGAAATGGGCAACGCGACCTTGCTCTACGACGACGTGACCGGCTTCGAGTTCGAAGAGTTCGTCAAGAAGGTCAAGCCCGACCTCGTCGGCTCCGGCATCAAGGAAAAGTTCATCTTCCAGAAGATGGGCATCCCCTTCCGTCAGATGCACTCCTGGGATTACTCGGGCCCCTACCACGGTTACGACGGTTTCGCGATCTTCGCCCGTGACATGGACATGACCCTGAACAACCCCTGCTGGAAGACGCAGACCCCGCCGTGGAAGAAGAACGACGACGCAGCCCCGCTGGCTGCCGCCGCCTGATCCCCTAGCGAGTCTGTTGCATCGGCCCTGCCCTCGCGGCGGGGCGACGCAAGCCCCATGCGGGTGACGACCCCTGTCGCCACCCACCTTTCCGACCTGTTGCCTGGGTCCGCAGATTGGCGGCCGGGCTGGGAGACGAGAAATGCAAGAAGTCGACGACATCAAGCCGTGCTATCCCCTGTTCCGCAACGACGAGTACAAGGACGTCCTGAAGCGGAAGAAGGAAGACTACGAAGAAGGCCACGAAACCTCCAAGGTTGACGAAGCCTTCAAGTGGTCCACCACCGCCGAGTACCAGGAACTCAACTTCAAGCGCGAAGCCCTGACGGTCAACCCCGCCAAGGCCTGCCAACCCCTCGGCGCCGTGCTGTGCGCGCTGGGCTTCGAGAAGACGATGCCCTACGTCCATGGTTCGCAAGGCTGCGTGGCCTACTTCCGCACCTACTTCAACCGTCATTTCCGCGAGCCGGTCTCCTGCGTGTCCGACTCCATGACGGAAGATGCAGCCGTGTTCGGTGGCCAGAAGAACATGTTCGACGGTCTCGCCAACGCCAAGGCGATCTACAAGCCGACCATGATCGCCGTGTCCACCACCTGCATGGCCGAGGTGATCGGTGACGACCTCAACGCGTTCATCAACAACGCAAAGAAGGAAGGCCACCTGGAGCAGGAATACCCGGTCCCCTTCGCACACACCCCGTCCTTCGTCGGCAGCCACACCACCGGCTGGGACAACATGTTCGAAGGCATCGCGCGCTACTTCACCCTCAACGCCATGGACGACAAGGTTGTCGGCTCCAGCCAGAAGGTGAACTTCGTGCCGGGCTTCGAGACCTACCTCGGCAACTATCGCGTCATCAAGCGCATGATGGGCGAAATGGGTGTCGACGCGACCCTGCTGTCCGACCCCACCGAAGTGCTCGATACCCCGTCCGACGGCAAGTTCCGCATGTATGAAGGCGGCACGACCATCGACGAGGTCAAGACCGCGCCGAACGCCATCACCACGGTTCTGCTCCAGCCGATGCAACTGGAAAAGACCAAGAAGTTCGTCGAGAACACCTGGAAGCACGACGTTCCCAAGCTCAACATCCCGATGGGCCTGGACTGGACCGACGAGTTCCTGATGAAGATCTCGGAAGTCACCGGCAAGCCGATCCCCGCCAGCCTCGAGCTGGAGCGCGGCCGCCTGGTGGACATGATGGGCGACTCCCACACCTGGCTGCACGGCAAGAAGTTCGCGCTGTATGGCGATCCGGACTTCACCCTGGGCCTGACCAAGTTCCTGATGGAATGCGGTGCTGAGCCGACCCACATCCTGTCCAACAACGGCTCGAAGAAGTGGGCCAAGGCCATCGACAAGCTGCTCGCCAGCTCGCCGTACGGCATCCACGGCAAGGCCTACCCCGGCTGCGACCTGTGGCACATGCGCAGCCTGGTCTTCACCGACAAGCCTGACTTCCTGATCGGCAACTCCTACGCCAAGTACATCCAGCGCGACACCCTGCACAAGGGCAAGGAGTTCGAAGTTCCGGTGATCCGTCTCGGCTTCCCGATCTTCGACCGTCACCACCTGCATCGCATGACCACCCTCGGCTACGAAGGTGCCATGTACATGCTCACCACCCTGGTGAATGCGGTGATGGAACGTCTCGACGAAGAAACCCGCGGCATGGGTACCACCGACTACAACCACGACCTGGTTCGTTAATCGGCAGCCCCGCAAGCCCCCGTCCCCGGACGGGGGCTTCGGCACGAACAGAAGGAGTCACCCGATATGGCGAACATCATGATCCGGCGCGGCGACAACGGTGCGTTGTCGTTCTACCTGCCCAAGAAAGACCTGGAAGACGACATCGTCTCCCTCGAATTCGACACCCCCGAGCGCTGGGGCGGCGAGCTCGTCCTGAAGGACGGCAGCCGCTGGTACTTCGACCCCCTCGAAACCCAGCCGCGCCTGCCGATCACGGTCAAGGCCAAGCGAATGGGCGGCGAGGACGACTGATCTCGCCCGACCGGAACCTCCCAGCACGGACTACGCAGCCATGGCCATGGAGATCAGACAAGCCCTGTGTGTCTTCTGCGCCGACTGCGAAACCGTCTGCCCGACCCATTCGATCCAGGCGTCGGGCGGCACGGTCCTGATCAACCAGGACAGCTGCACCGAGTGCGAGGGCCATTTCGACGAGCCCCAGTGCGTCTCGGTGTGTCCGACTGACGGCTGTATCGTGCCCACGCCCTGAGCAGGACCGGCACGACCTCCAGCCCAAGGAGCGCAAGCATGAGTGAAACCGCCCCCCTCACCCGCGAGATCGCCCTGCGACTCGCCCTGGCAGTCCGCGAAATCCCCGAACTCGACCTGCGCGGCTTCATTGGCGTGGTCTCCGAACGGCTCGGCCTACCCCTCACCGCCGACAAGCTCGGCGGCGTCACCGTCGCCGACCTGAACCTGTGGCTGGCCGGCGAAAACGGCAAGACCACCATCGACAAGGAAGCCATCAAGCGCGCCGTACGCCTCCTGTGGGGCGAAGGCGTCGATGACGGCCTGCCCAAGCCGCAACCCTACGCCGACGGCGATCTGCCCAACAGCCTGCGCGTGGCGATGGCCTCCAACAATGGCGAGCTGACCGACGGCCACTTCGGCTCCTGCCAGCGCTTTCTGATCTATCAGGTCAGCACCACCGACAGCCGGCTGGTGGCCGTCCGCAGCACCGCCGAAGCCGACGCGGAGGAAGACAAGAATGTCGCCCGTTCCGCGCTGATCTCCGACTGCCAGCTGGTCTACGTCCAGTCGATTGGCGGCCCCGCCGCGGCCAAGGTCGTGCGCGCCGGCGTGCATCCGGTCAAATGGCCGGCCGGCGGCCCGGTGGCCAATGCCCTCGCCAAGCTGCAGACCGCCATGCTCGCCCCGCCGCCGTGGCTGGCCCGCGTAATGGGTGTCGAGCCGGCGTCCCTGGCCCGCTTTGCCGAGGACACCGAGGTGGAGGAGGCCGAATCATGAACGCTCCCAACGCCCTGCCCCCGCGCCCGCAGATCACTCCCGGGCTGGCCCGCGAGCTGGCCAGCCGGATCAAGGCCCACAACGGCTCCGCGGAAATGCTCGCCGTCCTGCGCGTCGAGCACCCCGGCCTGCGCCTGCTGATCTGCAACGAGGACGACATCCCGGCCCGCATGCCGACCTGGCTCGAGCACGACGGCGTCGCCATGTACCTGCTGGATGCCACCGAGCACTGCGTGTCCCTCACCACCAACGAGGATCGCGCCTGCGGCATCGTATTCACCCTGCTGTCCGGCGACGATGACTGACAGGGGCGCCCACGGCCTGCGCGTGGTGGCGGCCGACTGTGCCGGCTGCCACCACGCCGACCTCCTCGCCGCCGGCCAATGCGCGCCGGGCGACCGCTGCGTGGTGGCGATGAGCGGCCGCCAGATCGACCGCTTCTTCCGCGCCAACCCGGCCGAAGCGGAGGCCTACCTGGGCGACGATTTCTGGGAGCGCCGCGCCATCGCGGCCCGCTACGCACCGCTGGAGACGATCGATCACCTGATGCACGACGCCGACGAAGTCGTGCGCCGCGTCGTCGCCGGCCGCATCCCCGACGAGCGCCTGCCCGAGCTGATCCACGATCCGGACCGGGACGTGCGCGCCATCGCCGTGCAGCGCCTGCCCGCCGAACAGCTCGAATGGGCACTCAAGGACATCGACTACCTGGTGCGCATGTTCGCCGTCCGCAAGGTCTCCCACGGTCTGCTGCGGCCGTTGATCCACGACCCTGAGAGGGAAGTCCGCAAGGCCGTCGCCAGCCGTCTGCCGCCCTTCGCGCTGAGTTGCTACGCCGACGACAGCGAGGCGGAGGTCCGCCGCATCGCCGCCGGGCGCATGCTGCCGCCGGACGCGGCGAAGATGCTGGCCGATCCCGACTGGTCAGTACGCCTTGCCGCCGTCGCCCATGCGCCCGTCGATGCCCTCGTCACGCTGCTCGACACCGAGCCCGACGAAGAAGTCCTGCAGGCCATTCGCGCACGCCTCGCGCGCGACGAACAGCAAGTCGGCTGAAGCCCCCGACAACAGCATCCGTGGGGGCGAATGAATTCGCCCCCACTGGAAATGGCGGATGCACCGCTATTCGCCGCCGCCGCGGCGCCTCCCTGGGCTACCATCGCCCGATGCTGCCCATCCTCTTCCAGGACGAACACCTCGTCGCCATCCACAAGCCCGCCGGGCTGCTGGTCCACCGTAGCGAACTGGACCGCCACGAAACGCGCTTCGCCGTGCAGTTGCTGCGCGACCAGCTCGGCCGCCACGTCTATCCTGCCCACCGCCTCGACCGCGGCACCTCCGGCGTACTGCTGTTCGCGCTGGACAGGGACACCGCCCGCGCCCTAGGCGCCCAATTCGAAGGCCAGGCGGTCCTCAAAACCTACCTGGCCGTCGTGCGCGGCCATCCGCCCGAAGCCGGACACATCGACCACCCGCTGTCACGCCGCCGCGACGACAAGGAATGGGTCGGCGAGAAGAGCTCGGACGAAGCCCAGCCGGCCGTCACCGACTTCCGTCGGCTGGCCGTCTGCGAACTGCCCCACCAGGTGGACCGCTACCCGACCAGCCGCTACGCGCTGCTGGAGCTCACGCCCCACACCGGCCGCCGCCACCAGATCCGCCGCCATCTGAAGCACATCGCCCACCCCATCATCGGCGACTCAACCTTCGGCAAAGGCCGCCACAACCGGCTGTTCCAGCAACTCTTCGACTGCCACCGCATGCTGCTGGCGTGCGCCCGCCTGCAGCTCACGCACCCGCACACGGGCCTGCCCCTCGACCTGGTCGCGCCCCCCGACGGCGAATTCGCCGCACTGCTGGACGCGCTCCACTGGTCCGAGGCCGTGCCTGCAGCGCTGGCCGGCCGTGCGCCTTCGGGGAGCCCCCTGCCTTAAGCTGTTCGTACCCCGCTACGGCGGGCAAGATTGGCAGGGCCCGGAAATACCCCGCGACATCACGGTGCTTTATCCCGTAACAGAGGCCGGATAAGATTGTCGGTCTTTTGTGCGACGCACCCGATGAACCTGTCCGAACGCTTCGACCTGTCCCGCCTGTCCTGGCCGCGCGCCGCGCGTTTCGTCACCCCGCTCGCATGGGGTGTCGCGCTGGCCCTGTCCGCCTGGGTGGCGGCCGACCTGTTCTGGCGTTTCAGCGCACCGCGCGCCCCGGCCCTGCCCGTCGCCACCGTGGCCGACCCACAGGCCGCCGCCCAGGCCATCGCCAGCCGGCACCTGATGGGTCAGTCCACCGGCGGCCCCGTGGCCATCGCTGCTCCGGTCGGCCGCTACACCTTGCAAGCGGTGGTCACCGGCAGCAACGGCCGTCCCGGCTGGGCGGTGATCGCCATCGACGGCGGCGCCCAGCAGGGCTTCGTCGAAGGCCAGGAGATCCAGCCCGGGGTCACGCTGGCCAGCGTCGGCCGCGACAGCATCGAGCTATCCACCGGCGGCGCCCGCCAGACCATCAAGCTCATCGAACGCGGCGGCGCGCCCACGGGTAACGACGCCCAGGCCACACCGCCAGGAACCGTCGTGCCACCGCCGGCTGTCTTCCAGATCCCGACACCGGCCAACGGTACCGACGCGCAGGGCTCCGCAGCCCCCACGCAAACCCCATTCCCCGCCGGCTTCCCGGCGCAACCTGTCAGCAACCAATGAAATCAGCCCGCCGTCGCCCCGGGATCACCCGGCGCGTTCTCGCCGCCTGCCTCGCCTCCACCGTCGCCACGACCCTTGCCCTGCCGGCACCGCTGGCCTTCGCGGCCGACAACGGCACTGCCGCCAGCGGCGAACCGGTGTCCCTCAACTTCGTGAATGCCGACATCGGCGCGGTGATCCAGGCCATCTCGAAAATCTCGGGGCGCAATTTCATCGTCGACCCGCGGGTCAAGGGCACCCTCAACATCGTCACCGCACGACCGGTGGCCCGCAACCTGACCTACTCGATCCTGCTGTCCGCGCTGCGCCTGCAGGGCTATGCGGCGGTCGAAGGCCAGGGTGTCACCAAGATCGTGCCGGAGGCCGATGCCAAGCTGCACGCGGTGCCGGTCGGCAAGGGGAACGGGGCCGGCGGCGGCGACCGCCTGACCACCCAGGTCTTCAACCTGAAGAACGAATCAGCCTCCCAGCTGGTGCCGGTGATCCGTCCGCTGGTATCACCGAACAACACCGTCACCGCCTATCCCGGCAACAATTCGCTGGTAGTCACCGACTACGCCGAGAACATTGGCCGCATCGCCCAGATCATCGAATCCATCGACGTGCCCCAGGGCGACATGCGCGTGATGCCGCTCAAGCACGCCTCGGCCCTCGACCTGGCGCAGACCGTCACCCGCCTGCTCAACGACGGTGCCAGCGGCATTGCGGCCACCGCGCCGGGCACCGGCGGCGACGCCAGCCAGCGCGTCACGGTGATCGGCGACCCGCGCACCAACAGCCTGCTGATCCGCTCCGACAACCCGTCCAAGATCAACGCCGTGCGCCAGCTGGTGGCCAACCTGGATCAGCCTGGCGCCGCCGGCAACATCCACGTGGTTTACCTGCGGAACGCCGAGGCCGTGAAGGTCGCCCAAACCCTGCGCGCGGTGGTGTCCGGCGAAGCCGGCTCCACCACAGGAACGGGCACCAGCAGCCAGAGCAGCAGCTTCGCCCCGACCGCGAACACCACCGGCACGACCGGCAGCGCCACCACGACCGGCTCGAGCACCAGCACGATGGGCACGACGCCGTCCTTCAGCAACAGCAGCACGAACAACAGCGGCACCGGTAACGGCTTCATCCAGGCCGACCCGATGACCAACTCGCTGATCATCACCGCGCCGGACGCCATCTACAACAACATCCGCAAGGTCGTCGACCAGCTCGACAAGCGCCGCGCCCAGGTTTACGTAGAAGCGCTGATCACCGAGGTCAGCACCGAGAAAGCCGCCGAGATCGGCATCCAGTGGCAGGCCGGCAAGATCGGCTCCACCAGCGTGTATGGCGGCACCAGCTTCAGCTCCAGCGGCAACAACATCCTCAACCTTGCCGCCGGGCTAGCCTCCAGCTCGTCCACCACGCTGCCAGGCAACGGCCTCAACCTGGTCCTCGGCGGCGGCACGGTCACCGTCGGCGGCAAGGAGATCGCCAACCTCAACATGCTGGCACGCTTCCTGGAGTCCGACACCAAGGCCAACATCCTGTCCACGCCCAACCTGGTGACCCTCGACAACGAGGAAGCCAAGATTGTCGTCGGCCGTAATGTCCCCTTCGTCACCGGCTCCTACGCCACCACCGGCGGCACCACCACCAACCCGTTCACCACCGTCGAGCGCAAGGACGTCGGCCTCACGCTGAAGGTCAAGCCGCAGATCTCCGAAGGCGGCACCGTGCGCCTGCAGATCTACCAGGAAGCCTCGGCGATCATCGACACCACTGCCACCGCCACCAATGGCCCGTCCACCACCAAGCGCTCCATCGAATCCACCGTGCTGGTGGACGACGGCGCTGTGATCGCCCTCGGCGGCCTGGTGGAAGACACCTACAACGGCGGCGTCGAGAAGGTGCCTGTGCTCGGCGACCTGCCTTACGTGGGCGGCCTGTTCCGCTACAACACCCGCAGCCGCGGCAAGACCAACCTGATCGTCTTCCTGCGCCCGGTGATCCTGCGCGATGCGGCCAGCATCCAGAACCTGTCGTCAGACCGCTACAACTACGTCATCGGCCAGCAGCGCGCCATCGACCGTACCGAAGCGCTGATGCGCAACGAGCCGAGCGCCCCCGAGCTGCCGCCGCCGGGCAGCCCGGCACCGACCGTGCCCTTCTACCGCATCCCCGAACCGGCCGCCGCCACCGCACCGGTCCAGACCACGCCTGCGAACCCATGAGCGCCCCGTCGCTGCCCTATGCCTTCGCCAAGGCCCACGGCATCCTCGTCGCTGCCCATAGTGGCGAGCACGCCGACCTGATCCTGCGCGAAGGCGCCGACCTGGCCGCCCTCACCGAGGTGCGTCGCAGCCTCGGCGTACCGCTGCGCATCGAGACCCTGCCCCGCGCCGGCTTCGAGGCCCGCCTCGCCGAGGCCTATTCCGGCGCCGACGGCAACGCCGCCGAGGTGGTCGCCGATGTCGGCCAGGAAGTGGACCTGACCCAGCTGATGACCGAGCTGCCGGCCGTCGAAGACCTGCTGGAAACCCAGGACGACGCGCCGATCATCCGCATGATCAATGCCCTGCTGACGCAGGCCGTGCGCCAGGCCGCCAGCGACATCCACATCGAACCCTACGAGCGCCACTCGGTGGTGCGCTTCCGCCGCGACGGCGTGCTGGTGGACGTGGCCCAGCCCCACCGCGCGCTGCACGCCGCGATGGCCTCGCGGATCAAGATCATGGCCAGCCTCGACATCGCCGAGAAGCGCCTGCCCCAGGACGGCCGCATCGCGCTGCGCCTGGCCGGCCGCCAGGTGGACGTGCGGGTATCCACGCTGCCGACCACCCACGGCGAACGCATCGTGCTGCGCCTGCTCGACAAGGGCAACGGCCAGCGCAGCCTCGACAGCCTCGGCATGGCCGCCGATACCGTCGCCCCCTTCGCCAAGCTGCTCGCCGAACCCCACGGCATCCTGCTCGTCACCGGCCCCACCGGCTCCGGCAAAAGCACTACGCTGTACGCGGCGCTGCAGAGCATGGACGCCCACAGCCTCAACATCGTCACCGTCGAGGATCCGGTCGAATACGACCTGCCCGGCGTCGGCCAGATCCAGGTCAACAGCCGCATCGACCTCAGCTTCGCGCGGGCCCTGCGGGCAATCCTCCGCCAGGACCCGGACGTGATCATGATCGGCGAGATCCGCGACCTGGAGACGGCCCAGATCGCCGTGCAGGCCAGCCTCACCGGCCACCTGGTGCTCGCGACCCTGCACACCAACGACGCCGCCTCGGCGGTCACACGCCTGGTGGACATGGGCGTCGAACCCTTCCTGCTGGCGTCCACGCTGCGCGGCGTACTGGCCCAGCGCCTGGTTCGCAAGCTGTGCCCGGCCTGCCGCACACCGGCACCGACCGCTGCAGCCGACCGCGATCTGCTCGGCGCCCATGCGCCAGCCCAGTTGTGGCACGCCCCCGGCTGCACGGAATGCTCGCGCACCGGCTACTCCGGCCGTAGCGGCATCTACGAATTGATCGTCGTCGACGACGCATTCCAGCGCCTCATCCACACCGGCGCCGACGAGGCCGCGCTGCGTGCCCACGCCCTCGCCCACGGCACCCGCAGCCTGCGCGACGACGGCCTGCGCCTGCTCGCCGACGGCCAGACCTCGGCCGAAGAACTGCTCCGCGTGACCCGCGAATGACCGCATTCCGCTACCGCGCCCTCGACGCCGCCGGCAAGGAATCCGCCGGCGTCCTCGAAGCCGACACCGGCAAGGCCGCCCGCGGCCTGCTGCGCGAGCGCGGCCTGTTTCCGCTGGAAGTCGCCTCGGTGGCCCAGGGGAGCGGCGGCGCCAAGGTCGCCCGACGCAAGCTGAAGGACGCCGACCTCACCCTGCTGACCCGCCAGTGGGCCACGCTGCTGGCCTCCGGCCTGACCGTCGAACAAGCGCTGGCGGCCCTCATCGAGCAGGCCGAAACCGAGACCACGCGCCAGCTGCTGGCCGGCGTGCGATCCGAGATCCTCGCCGGCTACAGCCTGCGCGCCGCGCTGGACCGCTTTCCGCAGGCTTTCTCGACGCTCTACCGCGCCTCGGTAGCGGCCGGCGAGAAATCCGGCGAACTGGCCAAGGTGATGACCGAACTTGCCGACTACCTGGACCGCAGCAACGCACTGCGCACCAAGACCCTGCAGGCCCTGCTCTACCCGGCCATCGTCGCCAGCGTGGCGCTGATGGTCATCATCGGCCTGATGACCTATGTGGTCCCCCAGGTGGTGTCCGTCTTCCAGCAAAGTAAGCAGGCGCTGCCGCTGCTCACCCGCAGCCTGATCGTCGTCAGCGCCCTGCTGCGCGAATGGGGCTGGCTGATGGTCCTGGCCATCATCGGTGCCATCCTCGCCGGCCGCGGCGCCCTGCGCGACACCACCGTCAAGCGCCGCTGGGACGCCTGGCTGCTGCGCCTGCCCGTGCTCGGCCGGCACTTGCGCACGCTGGATGCGACCCGCTTCGCCAGCACCCTGTCCATCCTCGCCGGCAGCGGCGTGCCGCTGCTCGCCGCGCTGGACGCCGGCCGCCAGGTGATCAGCCGCCTGCCGCTGGCCGACGCGGTGGGCGTCGCCGCCGAGCGCGTCCGCGAGGGCCAGCCCTTGTCCCGCGCGCTGGGCGCCAGCCGGCAGTTCCCGCCGCTTTTGATCCACATGCTGGCCAATGGCGAAGCCACCGGCCGCATCGACGAGCTCCTCGACCGCGCCGCCCGCCTGCAACAAGCCGAACTCGAGAACCGCACCGCCACGCTCACCGCCCTGCTCGAACCGATCCTGCTGCTGATGATGGGCGGCTTCGTGCTGCTCATCGTGATGGCGGTGATGCAGCCGATCATCGAAATCAACACCCTGATGAAATAAGGACGTACCGATGCTCAATCGCCTCCGCCGCAGCCGCGGCTTCACCCTCATCGAAGTGATGGTCGTCATCGTCATCCTCGGCGTGCTCGCCGCGCTGGTGGTGCCGAAGGTCATGAGCCGCCCCGACGAAGCCCGCGTGGTCGCCGCCAAGCAGGACATCTCGGCGATCATGCAGGCCCTCAAGCTCTACAAGCTCGACAACCGTCGCTATCCCAGCGCCGAGCAAGGCCTGCAGGCCCTCGTCGCCAAGCCGAGCGCAGCGCCGGTGCCGGACAACTGGAAGGCCTATCTCGACAAGCTGCCGATGGACCCGTGGGGCAAGCCTTACCAGTACGTGATCCCCGGCCTGAAGGGTGAAGTGGACGTGATGAGCTTCGGTGCCGACGGCGTCTCCGGCGGCGAGGGCTTCGACGCGGACATCGGCTCCTGGAATCTGTGACGACAGCTTCCGCCCCCCTGGCCCCCCCCCGGGGGGGGGGGGGGGGGGGGGGGGGGGGGGGGGGGGGGGGGGGGGG
>NZ_JAYSDK010000053.1:0-20776 GCF_041914405.1 Zoogloea sp. | reverse complement strand
GGGCGAATTCATTCGCCCTCAGTCGGTTCCCCGAAGTCCGCGGGCGAATGAATTCGCCCCCACAGACTTCCCCCCACGGACTCGTCGCAGTCAGCTCACTCGCCCTCGCAGTGTTGTCATGGTTTATCCGCGATCCACGCCGCCGGGCGCTTGTCGAGGAAGGCGGCGAGGCCTTCGCGGGCTTCCGGCGTGGCGCGCAGGCTGGCGATGCGGCGGGCGGTGTCTTCGACCAGCGCGTCATCGACGGGCTTATCGGCCACTGCGCGGATCAGATCCTTGGCGGCCCCCTGGGACAGCGGCCCGCCCTGCAGCAGCGCGGTGACGATCTCGCCGACCTTGGCGTCCAGCCCATCGACCGGCACCGCCTCGTGGGCGAGGCCCAATTCATAAGCCCGTGTCGCGGAGATGCGCTCGGCGCTCTGGAAATAGCGGTAAGCCTGGCGCGCACCGATGGCGCGCAGCACGTAGGGGCTGATGGCCGACGGGATGATCCCGAACTTCACTTCGGACGTGGCGAACACCGCGCCCTCGCCGGCCACGCAGATGTCGCAGGCGGCAGCCAGCCCCATGCCGCCGCCGAGGGCCGCGCCATGCACGCGGGCCAGCGTGGGTTTGCGCATCTCGGCAAGCACCCGCAGCATGCCGGCCAGGCGCCGCGCGTCGGCGAGGTTCTCGTCCACCGTGGCCGCGCCGGCGCGCTTCATCCAGTTGAGGTCGGCGCCCGCCGAGAAGCTCTTGCCGCGCCCGGCGAGCACCACCACGCGCACGCTGGCGTCCGCGTCGAGGGCCTGGCAGGCGGCGGTGAGCTCAAAGATGAGCTGCTCGTTGAAGGCGTTATGCACCTCCGGGCGGTTCATCCAGATCGTCGCGACGGCACCGTCGCGGAGGATTTCCAGCGTCTCGTACATGGTGGCCCCTTACATCCGGAACACGCCGAAGCGGGTCGGCTGGATCGGTGCATTGAGGCTGGCCGACAGGGACAGCCCGAGCACGCGGCGGGTCTGGGCCGGATCGACGACGCCGTCGTCCCACAGGCGGGCGGTGGCGTAGTACGGATGGCCCTGGTCCTCGTACTGCTGGCGGATCGGCGACTTGAAAGCCTCCTCCTCGTCGCGGCTCCAGCTGCCACCCTTGGCCTCGATGCCCTCGCGGCGCACGGTGGACAGCACGCTGGCAGCCTGCTCGCCGCCCATCACCGAGATGCGGCTGTTCGGCCACATCCACAGGAAGCGCGGGCTGTAGGCGCGGCCGCACATGCCGTAGTTGCCGGCGCCGAAGCTGCCGCCGATCAGCACCGTCAGCTTGGGCACCTGGGCGGTGGCGACGGCGGTAACCATCTTGGCGCCGTCCTTGGCAATGCCGCCGTTTTCGTACTTGCGGCCGACCATGAAGCCGGTGATGTTCTGCAGGAAGACCAGCGGCACGCCGCGCTGGGCGCACAGCTCGATAAAGTGGGCGCCCTTCTGCGCCGACTCGCCGAACAGGATGCCGTTGTTGGCGACGATGCCCACCGGCATGCCGTAGAGGTGCGCGAAGCCGGTGACCAGCGTGGTGCCGTAGCGGGCCTTGAACTCGTCGAAGCGCGAGCCATCGACGATGCGGGCGATCACCTCGCGCACGTCGTAGGGCTTGCGGGTGTCGGTGGGGATGATCCCGTAGATCTCGGCCGGGTCGTACAGCGGCTCTTCCGCATCGGCGAGCTTGAGGTCCGTCGGCTTGGTCCGGTTCAGCGTGCCAACGATGCGCCGCGCGATGTGCAGCGCGTGGGTGTCGTTCTCGGCCAGGTGGTCGGCCACGCCGGAGATGCGCGTATGCACGTCGCCGCCGCCCAGGTCTTCGGCCGTCACCACCTCGCCGGTAGCCGCCTTCACCAGCGGCGGGCCGCCGAGGAAGATGGTGCCCTGGTTCTTGACGATGATGGTCTCGTCGCTCATCGCCGGCACGTAGGCGCCACCGGCGGTGCATGAGCCCATCACCACGGCGATCTGCGGAATGCCCTCGGCGGACATGTTGGCCTGGTTGAAGAAGATCCGCCCGAAGTGGTCCCGGTCCGGAAACACCTCGTCCTGCTTGGGCAGGAAGGCGCCGCCGGAATCCACCAGATAAAGGCACGGCAGCTTGTTCTGCTGGGCGATCTCCTGGGCCCGCAGGTGCTTCTTCACCGTCATCGGGTAATAGGTGCCGCCCTTCACGGTGGCGTCGTTGGCGACGATCATGCACTCCACGCCGCTGACCCGGCCGATGCCGGCAATCACCCCGGCCGACGGCGCGTCGCCGCCGTACATGCCGTAGGCGGCCAGCTGGCCGATTTCGAGGAAGGCCGTGCCCGGATCGAGGAGGTGATCGACCCGGTCGCGGGGCAGCAGCTTGCCGCGGGCCACATGCTTGGCGCGGGCCGCTTCGCCGCCGCCGAGGGACACCTGGCCGGCCTTCTCACGCAGGTCGGCGACGATGCGCCCCATGGCTTCCGCGTTGGCCTGGAATTCCGGCGAGCGGGGATTGATGCTGGATTTGATGACGGTCATCGCTGCGGCTCCGTTCAGGCCGTTTCGGAGAAGAGTTCGCGGCCGATCAGCATGCGGCGGATCTCGCTGGTGCCGGCGCCGATCTCGTACAGCTTGGCGTCGCGCCACAGGCGGCCGGTGGCGTAGTCGTTGGTGTAGCCGACGCCGCCGAGGGTCTGGATCGCCTCGCCGGCCATCCAGGTGGCTTTCTCGGCGGAATACAGGATCGCCCCGGCTGCGTCCTTGCGCAGCGTGCGCGCGTGGTCGGCCTTGTCGCAGGCCTGGCCCACCGCATACACATAGGCGCGGGTCGCCATCCAGGTGGAGTACATGTCGGCCAGCTTGCCCTGCATCAGCTGGAACTCGCCGATGCTCTGGCCGAACTGCTTGCGCTCGTGCAGGTAGGGCACCACTTCGTCCATACAGGCCGCCATGATCCCCAGCGGGCCGCCGCACAGCACCGCGCGCTCGTAGTCGAGGCCGCTCATCAGCACCTTGGCGCCGTTGCCCACGCCGCCGAGCACGTTTTCTTCCGGCACTTCAACGTCGTCGAAGAACAGCGGGAAGGTGTTGGAGCCGCGCATGCCCAGCTTGTCCAGGTGGGTGCCGTGGGTGAAGCCCTTCATGCCCTTCTCGATGATGAAGGCGGTCATGCCCTTGGCGCCGGCTTCAATGTCGGTCTTGGCGTACACCACCAGCGTATCGGCGTCGCCGCCGTTGGTGATCCACATCTTGGAGCCGTTGAGGACGTAGCGGTCGCCCTTCTTGTCGGCGCGCAGCTTCATGCTCACCACGTCGGAGCCGGCGTTCGGCTCGCTCATCGCGAGCGCGCCCACATGGTCGCCGGAGATCAGCTTGGGCAGGTATTTCTGCTTCTGTGCCTCGGTGCCGTTGCGGCGGATCTGGTTGATGCACAGGTTGGAATGCGCGCCGTAGGACAGGCCCACCGAGGCCGACGCGCGGGACACCTCTTCCAGCGCGATGATGTGCGCCAGGTAGCCCATGTTGGTGCCGCCGTATTCCTCCGGCGCCGTCATGCCGTGCAGGCCCAGGTCGCCGAGCTTCTTCCACAGGTCGGCCGGAAAGAGGTTGTCCCGGTCCACGTCCGCGGCGCGCGGGGCGATCTCCTTGGCCGCAAAGGCCTGCACGGTGTCGCGCAGGGCTTCGATGGTTTCGCCGAGATGGAAGTTGAGGCTGGGGATGTTCATGGGCGGGTCTCCTCCACTGATCGTTGTCTGGCAGCACGGCGCGCACTTGCTGCGCCTATGCCGAATGGTCGCCAGCGTACGCCGGAACGCGGTGCCGCAGGCGCCATCGAGGTTGCAAATCGTGCCACCGGCGTCGAGAATCAGCGCCATGCCCGCCAAGATCGCCCTGCCCGCTTCGCTCAGCGGTGGCCGCGCCGCCACGCCGATTGCCTTCATCCGCGCCATCGTTCTCGCCTACCACCGTTATGGACGAGATCCGGCCAATGCGCTGGCCCGCGCGGAGATCGACCCACGCCTCCTCGACGACGCAGCGGCGCGCGTCACCGCCGCCCAGATGGAGGTCATTTCCGGCCACGCCATGCAGGAACTCGACGACGAAGCCCTGGGCTGGTTTTCGCGCCGCCTGCCGTGGGGCAGCTACGGCATGCTGTGCCGCGCGTCGATCACCTCGCCGGACTTGGGCGTCGCCCTCAAGCGCTGGTGCCGCCACCACCGCCTGCTCACCGACGACATCGCGCTGGAACTCGAAGTAACGCCCACCTCCGCCCGCCTGAGCATCACCCCCCAGCGCGACCTCGGCCCCATGCACGAGTTCTGCCTCGTCACCCTGCTGCGCTACGTGCTCGGCTACGCCTGCTGGGCCATCGACTCGCGCATCCCGCTGCAGGAAAGCACCTTCCCCTTCCCCGCCCCGCCCCACGCCGACGCCTACGCACTCCTCTTCCCCGGCCCGGTGCGCTTCGAGGCCCCGCAAGCAGCCATCCGCTTCGAACCCCGCTACCTGGACCTGCCCATCCGCCGCGACGAACAGGCCCTGCGCGCCATGCTCCACCGAGCCCTGCCGCTGACCGTGCTGCAATACCGCCGCGACCGCCTCCTCGTCCAGGGCGTCCGCCAGTTCCTGCAAAGCGCCGGCAACCGCAGCGCCACCGCAGAACAAGTCGCCGGCCACCTACACATCTCCGTGCGCACCCTGCACCGCCAGCTCCAGGACGAAGGCGCCTCCCTGCAACAACTCAAGGACGAAACCCGCCGCGACCAAGCCATCGACCTCCTCGACCGCAGCTCCAGATCGATCAAACAGATCTCGGCATTGGTCGGGTTCAGCAACGAGAAGAGCTTTTCCCGCGCTTTCAAGGGGTGGACCGGGCTCTCACCGCAGGCGTTTCGCGGGCGGGGGGAGCGAGGCCAGGGTTCCGTTGAGCCGGCTGGGCTATCGGCTTGACGATTGAGCCTCCGAGTTGAACTGGTTTAACTCGGATTTGAACTTTTGATGCTCTGAGGGACGTGAGTTCAAGTTTTAGTTGAACGGGTCCAGCTTGGACTTGAAGTGGTTTAAGTCTAGGTTGAACTGGTTCAAGTCGCGGCTTCGATAGTTCAAGTCTGAGCGAAGTGAGTTCAAGTCGGCGGAGAAAAAGTGTAAGTCCGAGGGGCGAGCTGTTAAGTCGGAGCCCCGCAAGTTCAAGTCTGGGCGGCAAATGTTCAAGTCGGAGGGGGCTGGACCTAGCCCAGGGAAAGATGGCGAAAACGCCAAACTCCCGGTATTTTCTGCCAAATTTGAAAAATGTGAACTGTTCCGTATCGGGGGCACCGGTTGCTGTGCGTTATCTCTGTCCATCGCTGTGCCATATCCGGATGCAATGAAAGCCCTACCTTTCGCACGTGTTCTACAGCCTCTAGCCGTGCCGCGTTCAAATGTAGTGGCCGCTGATGCTGCTGACTCTTTCTCGGCCTTTGCTGACGTTGAGGCGCTCTGCACTGAACGGCAGATCTGGAACGATCAACTGTCACTCAGCGCACTCCCAGTACGAACGGCAGTTATCAGGGGCGCCGATCAGCAGGAGCCGACCCTAAGCGGGAATTCCCACACTGAAGAAGCAGACGTTCAGGAACGTTTGAGTTAGGCCGCACGGAGCAGCTCGATGCCAGAAAGCAGCAGTCTCCGCAACTGCTGGGCGAGCCATTGGTGCAGGTCGTCCCAATCTGCGAGGTCGGCATCGACTTCTGGTGTACTGGACGTCGGCGCGAAGTTCAGTGGGTTTACCCGCGGTGGCGGAGCTCCGGCTGATGCGAAAATTCTTCGCGGCAGGTTTGATCGGTGGGTCATTCGGTTCCGAAGGTCGACCCAAAGCGCCCACTCCCGTGCCTCTGTGAGCGCTTGTAGTGCAGCGACCAGATCTGCGGCTTTTGGATGCGGGGCAAGCCATGTCAGAAGTCGACTAGGCGAACAGGCGCGCTGCTCTTTGGTTGTGAACGCAATGCCGCAGACGCTTGCGTCGCTCGCGGCGGCCGCCAACGCATACGCGGTACTTTCGATGCACGATACGCCGGCAGAGAACATCAGGAAGAGCAAGCGCTCTTGCTGATAAACGTCCTCGTGATTTCGTTCGCCGCCATGAGCTCTGATCGATTCCCGGTGCTCTTGCCACGCCTCGAAACTCGTTCGGTAGCGCCACCCGATCAGGTTCGACGCGCCCCCAAACTCCTTCCATGCAGCTGAGGTGTTGCCGCCGGGAATCAGCACTCGTCGCGCCTCGGCCATAAACGCGATGAATTCAGGGATCGGGAAATCGTCAGGCAGATCGAGGCAGAGTTCCGCGCAGTAAGTCACTTGTGGGGCCTAACGACAATGTAAGAAAACTCCATTCATTGCAGCATTCTGCGGTGAACCCATTGGAATAACAAGGTTGCAAACGTCGGCTTTCCGGCGAGCTTGATTAAGGACCGCTTCTGGCCGAAAGTACGCGTTCGACATGATGCCAGAAAGCGGCCACGTGGGAGTCACCCACGTGGCCGCAGCGGACGAGTTAGATCTCCGTCTGCTCCGAGATCTCCAGTGCATCATCCACCTCGATGCCAAGGTATCGCACCGTGCTTTCAAGCTTCGAGTGTCCCAGCAGGAGTTGGACGGCCCGCAGGTTCTTTGTGCGCTTGTAGATCAACGTTGCTTTGGTTCTCCGCATCGAGTGCGTTCCGTAGGCGGATGGGTCAAGTCCGACCGCCACGACCCAGTGCTCGACGATCCTCGCGTACTGCCGCGTAGAGACGTGCGGAGAGTTCCGCAACCGGCTAGGAAAGAGGAAGTCTTCCGACTTCAATCCCTCTTTCGCAATCCAGGCAGCCACAGTCGTGCGTGTAGGCTCGGTCAGTTCGAACTGCACCGGTCGCTGCGTTTTCCGCTGCAGAACCATCGCGCGTGAGAGCAACTGGCCTCCGTGCGTCACGTCGCGCACCCGTAGAGCGACGAGGTCGCAGCCTCGGAGCTTGCTGTCGATCGCCAGGTTGAACATGGCGAGGTCTCGTACTGCGTGCACATTCTGGAGATGAATGCGAATCGCCCAGATATCTTTGGGTTTGAGGGGTGCCTTCTGCCCAACCAACTTCCCCTTGTTCCAGGCGTCCCGATGCGGATGTTCGCGGGTTTCCATGATTGGCTCCTAGCTGTTGATCGGAGTCAGATTCTTGAACTCATCGCGAATGACCGCTATCGGAATGGATGCTGAGGGGGTACTGTCGGCCAACTGCTGACGGTTGCCGGTTCAGCATAGCTGCCACTCAAGCGACGGCTTTACTCAGAAACCCGACGAACAGCCAATGCAAACTCGTCGGCCGAAGCGGACAGTGACTGAGACAAGCTTCGTGGTCCGCTTCCGGCTAGAAGCGGAAATTCACTCAATCCTAACAACTGTTATTGAAACGGGCGCTGCGATCAAAAACCTGCCGCTGGGTTAATTTGCTCGAGGAAACTAAGCGTGCGCTGTCAGAAGCCACGCGCCAGCTTGACACCTTGCGTCAGTTCGCCCATCAGCTTCCCACCTATCTGGAAACTCACCTGGAGAGGGGGCCCGATATCGATACAGCGGCCGAGGCGCTGGGTTACTCGCGGCGCACGCTAACCCGGCGGCTCCGTGAAGAAGCGACCAGCTTTCTGCATATCAAGGGGCTTCGACGGCTTCGGTGAGGAACAAATCAACGGCTGGATACTGCTCTGGCTGCCGCCAATCATGACCCCTGTTTTCATCAACGATCGAAAGACCTGGGCTGATGGCGAGAGGAATGGATAATGCGAGGGCGCGATGTATCGAAGCTTTCCCCTAGCACCACCCAACCACCCAAGGAATTTTCATGAAACTGATGGACTACGGTCTCAAGCCAATCGACTTCCAGAGCCCCCCTCAAGCCACATCCGTCCCATCCTCGCGGCGTGAATTCGTCATGACGTCTCTGGCGTTGGGTTTTGCCCTCGCATCCAAACCGGTGCTGGCCCAGGCCATCGTCACTGACAGCAACGGCTTGGTGGCTGGCGAAGTCAGCGTGCCGGTGGCCGACGGGAAGATTCCCGCCTACCGGGCCATGCCCGCAGGACCCGGCAAGTTCCCAGTGATTCTGGTGGTGCAGGAAATCTTTGGCGTGCACGAGCACATCAAGGACATGTGCCGGCGCTATGCCAAGCAGGGCTACTACGCGATTGCGCCGGAGATGTTTGCACGCCAGGGCGACGTGTCGAAGATGATCGACATTCAGACGATTTTGTCGCAGGTGGTCTCCAAAGTGCCCGACGCCCAGGTCTGCGCCGACCTAGACGCCACTCTGGCTTTCGCGCGCGCCAGTGGCAAAGCCGACGCAAAGCGTACGGGCTTGGTGGGTTACTGCTGGGGGGGCCGTACGGCATGGGTCTATGCACGGCACAACAGCAAGTTGAATGCCGCCGTGGCCTATTACGGGTTGCTGGAAGGACTGAAAGCGCCCGAACTGCGCCCCGAAGACCCGATTGACTTTGGCGACCAGATCAAGGTGCCGGTGCTTGGCCTTTACTCGGGCATCGACGCCTTCGTCAAGCAGGAGACCATCGCCAAGATGCGCGGCCTGCTCAACAAGAGCGGAAGCGGCTCGGAGATCGTTGTGTTTCCCAACGTCGACCACGGCTTCAACGCAGACTACCGCCCTAGCTATGACAAATCGGCGGCCACATACGCTCAGCAGCTAGCCAACGACTGGCTGAAAAAACACAAGGTCTGATGTCTCGGGCCGTCTAATACTGATGGACAGCCCAAAGTCGGATTTGGCCGAGGAAGAGTCCGCCGAACCAGCGACAGGACCTTGGCCAAAGCCGCTGTTGAAAGCATCTAAGCTGAGCAGCGGCTTTGTGAGCTGAAACAGTCTATCTGCTCGACATTACCGCCGCTGACGATTCAAATCTTCATTTCTGGTGATTTTCTTATCAATGGTGGTGGGGTCAAACGCTGAATCAGCGGGCGCCGTAGAAGACGTAGTCGGCTTGGTATGCGACCTTCACTTCCTTGCCAACGGCGGCCATGTCGCAGCCCTGGGCCGGTGCTGCGCCGCCAACCGTATTCAGGCGCTGGATATAGGTGGTAGCGGCAAACCGCCCTTCGCCGACCGACGGATTGGCCTTGACCAATTGCAGCGGCAGGTTGCCGGCCGACGTGGGCGCGATGGCGAGCTGCTTGCCGGTCACCTTGGAGCCATCGCGGGCTTCCCAGGTCGGACCACCGTAATACGTGCCGACGACATTCTTCGCTGCGTCGTACAGTGTTGCCGCCGGCACCACGAAGGTCCAGGCGTGACTGCCGGGCTGGTCGGCTTTCTCACGGCAGGCGTAGGTCACTTCACCAATGCCGACGGTCCAGGCTTTCTGGACATGTCCCTCTGGCACCCGGACGGCTTCCGGCAGAGTGGCATTGTCGACGTTGGCCATGGCCGAGGTGGCTGCCAGCAGGGCGGTGGCAGAGAGTACGAAGCGTAGTGTATTCATGAATTTTTCCTGTGAGCGGTTAGCGTGAGGCCCGGGAAATCGCCGGCACCTTCCCCCCTTTACGCAGCTACTCCGAATCCGGATGCAAAAATCGTTAAATCTTTTTTTGCATCCGCTCACCCGCCGTTTGCGTAGACCGGTTGTCTCTTTCCACACAAACCAAAGACAATCGTGAGGACGGCATGTTTGGGAGTAATTACCGTGGACGACGCGTTTTACGTCGATCCGGTCAACGCAGAACCGCCTGGGCACAACAGTGCCGAACCGGCCTATGACCGGGCCTGGCACGAAGGGGATCTGGCCGCTTGGGTCGACCGCGTGGTCAATCAGGATGAACGGGCGCTAGCCTGCCTGTACGAGGCGCTCGCCTCTCGGGTCCAGACCTTCGTACTGCGCCTGACGCGGCAGCAGGCACTGGCCGAGGAGGTTACCGAAGATGTCTTCTGGCAACTCTGGCGGCAGGCGCCGCGCTTCGATCCGCAGAAAGGCAGCGTCATGGCGTGGATCATGAATATGGCACGCAGCCGCGCCCTCGACGCATTGCGTCAGGTGGAAAGCCGCGAAGTGCAGGACGAGATGGCACTTGAGACCGCCTCCAGTGAAGCTAGCGACGAAACGCCGCTGGAGTTGCTGACGGCGCTCGACGAGCGGCATCGGCTGCATCAAGCCGTTGCCCAACTGGAACCCCTGTCCAGGCAATTGCTTGCCCTCGCCTTTTTTCGCGGCATGACCCACGACGAAATTGCCCAACATTGCGATCTTCCGCTTGGCACGGTCAAATCGCAGATTCGCCGCAGCTTGGTTCGCCTGCAGGACTGCCTGGCGCGACAAGGCCTGGACAGAAAGATAGCGCTATGAAGCCCCACTACTCCGACGACCTCGACACGCTGCTCGCGCCGGCCTTGAAGCCTGCAACTGGAGACCGCGACGAGCGCCTGCAAAAACTGCTGCAGCGAGCCGGCGCAAGCCGCCTCCGCCACCAAGTCTTCACTACGATACGCCGGAACGCTACTCCCTGGCGCGATCTGATGAAGGGGGTGCGCGGGCGCGACCTGCGCAGCACGGCGGATGGCAGTTCAGTGTTGCTGATGCTGGCACCGGGTGCGTCACTACCGATGCATCGCCATCGTCACCTGGAAGAAGGTATCGTACTGTCCGGCCGGATGCAGATGGGAGATCTCGATCTCGGCCCTGGCGATTACCACGTCTCCTTTCCCGGCAGCCGGCATGACCGAATCACGTCGGCCGAGGGCTGTGTGACCTATCTGCGGGGCACTTCGTTGGGCAACGTGTTCGGCCTAGCGGTGGAACTGCTGGGCGGCTTAATGCCTGGCAGCGGCGCTGAACCGCTGACCATCCGCGAAGCAGACGACGACTGGCGGCAGTTGGCCGAAGGCGTTGTCGAGAAGCGCCTATGGCAGGCTGACGGTAGTCTGTCGCGTTTCGTCCGGCTGGCAGCCGGCAGCCACTACCGGCCTGGGGGCTACCGAGGAGAATGCGAATTCATGGTGGTCGCGGGCGAGGCCTTCTTCGGTGACATCCTGCTGCGCCAGGAAGAATGGCACCTTGCGCCTGCCGGTACGCAGCACGACGAAATCAGCAGCGATTGCGGCGCCACCTACTTCGTCCACGAACGTGCGCCGGCAGACACACGCTGAGTGTAGAACCGGTTTCCCGTGGTAGCTGCGGTCGAATGCATCAACCGGGGGAAATCGGTTTGTCTCTTCGACCTTCAGCCAGATCGAACGCCTATCGCGGTCTTCGCTGATCCCGAAAGCCCTGTTGGCCGCTGGCCTGGCTGAAGCCGCGGCCTGGGGCCACGACGCTCACGTCGGCTCTAATGACTGTTGACTGCCGAATACCTGCCGCTCGCTTGGTGCTAGTCGTACGACAGGATTGGCCGACAAACAGTCGGCCACATTGAGCCAAAGATTGACCTCCGTTCAACCTTCGTGGCCAGGCCAGCTCGGTATCAGGGCATTAGCAGTTGCGCGAGGCCTCGGGATCCGCCATGGTGCGTCGGCTTCTATTCCTCCGATTGACTCTGAAGACGAATACGATATTGAAGGCCACTTGCATGACATTGTTTTCGATGTAAAAAATCTAGGCACACCGCGGAATCATCTTTTTTCGATTGAACCAATTACCCCGCCTAGTGCGTCCACTAGGTACGCATCATGCCTGAGTGCCCATGTATTTCTCCTACACCCCAGGACACCGGCAAGCGATTCCGCCAACCGGCAATTCTTACCGACACGGAGGCAGAAAATGGACATTCGGGCCGTGGGCCAGCCGATCACAGCTTCTCAGCGCCACAGCTACGCCGAGACGCCCGGCAGCAGTTTCTACCAGACCTTCCAGTCGGCCTTTGCGGCGGCCAAGGTCGTTGCCGATGGGGGTGCAACCGGGCCGCAGGCGGCGGCTGGCCAGGCAGGCCCCACGTCGTCCGAGGCCCTGGAGGCCATTCTCGGGCGGACCCATGCGGAGCTGTCCGCGCTGCGGGGTGTGGGCGCCGACAGCCAGGCCGTGTATGCGGGGGTGTTGAGCAAGGCCTACGGCAGCGGCGGCATGGACAACGCCCACCAGTTCCTGAGCAGCCTGTCGGCCGAGGAGCTGGAGGCCGTCCGCAGGAATCACTGTCTGGCCGAGCCGATCAACGTGGCGGCGATCAGCGAGGAAGGCGCCCGCAACCTGCTGTTGCCGGAGGGCTTCAGCGTGGATCTCAATGGCGACGGCTTCGAGGAGGTCGGGGCGGCCCTCACCGCCCACTTCCCGCCCGATAACGCCCCCGCTGCGGTTCGGGAGGCGTGGTTCCAAGCCACCGCAGCCATGCCCGATGGCGATGCGATGACCTATGGCCTGATGATGCACGGCGCCGTGTACGGCCTGCGCATCAACGGCCACAACACGCCATCCCCCTACAAGGCCGACGAAATGAACAGCTACCGCCAGATTGTCAGCAACTTCCTGGCCGCGCTGGAGGCCCAGCGGGGGCTGATCTCGAGCGAGCAGTACGCGCGGGACAAGGATTTCTTTACCCGGCTGGGGGCGCTGCTGGCGCAGGGTTAGCCACGGGCCTGAACCTAGGCCAGGTAGCCACCGTTGGCCCGCTCAACAACGGCAGTTACGCCCGCCTCAGCCAAACCTCGGGCGGTAGGTATGCACGTACCACTCCTGCAGCGTGGTCTCGATAGTTGTCGGGCGTGCGAGACGCACCTGCGTCACGGCTTCTTCGGCGTTCATGCCGGCCTCCATCAGCAGGCAGGCGGCGACGGTGCCCGTGCGGCCCAGGCCGCCCTTGCAGTGCAGGAAGATCCGTTGTCCCGTCCGCAGAGCAGCGACCAGTTCGGCGCCGATCTCGGGCCAGCGGCTTTCAAAGGTCTGGCCCGGCGGATAGCGATCGCGGATCGGCAGGTGCCGCCAAATCATGCCAAGGCGCATGACCTCGGTCGGCAGCGCTTCCACGCCCAGTTCGGCAAGCTCCTGCTGCTCGACGAGGGACACCACGATCGATGCCCCCCAGGCCCGGATGCGTTCCAGGTCCATACCGAGATCCCGCTGCCAGTGCCCGCTCAGCCCGTCGACCTGCTGCTTGCCGGGGCAGAAGGACATGCCGATCAGCCCCCAATCGCGGCGGGCTTGAACGGCATCGATACGGATGGGGTGGGATTCACTCGTGCGGAGGGTCCGGCATGCAGGCATCGGCGTGTCCTTGAGATTGCGATGCAAGCAGGATAGTCCCTGGCTGCGACAGCATCTGTCGTTTCTGGTGAGCCGACAGGCTCCCGCCCCTTAGCCGGAGCAATAGGGACGCCCGAGGGAGTTGGAAACATCTCTGCCATACGACACGATTTGTCGTTCAGCTGGCGTCAAATAGGCTTAAACCTGCGAAAACGATCTTCCCTATGGCCATCTCACTTGGTTTTATCAATCTCTTCGTACCGATCAAAGTCATCACTGAGAAATACCCCGGCGGCCTGGAGCAATTTCGGAAGGATTACGCACACCAAATTACCTACGATGAACACCTTGCCCGCTATTGTTCCGGACACCCGAACGATATCCGGACCATGGTGGAGCAACTGGATAAGCTCGGCTTTGACACCGTTGTCGAGTCTGCTGACGGGCAGGCTTATTGGAAGGACTGCTGCGTTGTCGAGCATTTCGGCAATCTCACCCTGCCCTGCGACTGGTTGCAGGTCCTCAAGTACGGGCGTGGCGCTTATCTCAAGGGCACAGACCCTAGTGAGATCGTCGATGTGCCGTCCTGAACCTGTCGTTCCATAGCCTGGGGGGCGCTTCCGCAGTCCGTTTCAGGATGGCAAAGCCTCGATGATGCACGGCTTTTTGGGGGGAGCATCCCCCTTCCCCTCCGCGCCTTCCTACAAGCCCAAAACCTTTGCAAGTTCCCCTTGAGCCAGTTCAATTTCTCCCAATATTCCAAGAATGGCTTTCATGTCGGGATCGTGTTGGCGTAGCAGGGAATTCAGTCTTGTCGCCGAATCGAATAGGGCCACCAGCCCAAGGTTTCCTGCGGCCCCCTTGAGGGCATGGCTAGACCGCTCGGCGGCCAATATGTCTCCGGCCTTCAGACTCGCTTTGAGCGCAACGATGGCTTCCGCGTTGTTCTGACACAGCTTGGTGATGAGGTCGATGTATTTGTCGGTGTTGTTTCTCAGGATCCGCATTCCTCTGCCCAAATCGATACCGGGAACTTCGGCAAGCTGGGTCAGCAGCGAATCCTTTTCCGAGGAGACGATCGGTTTGGGGGCGTGGGCGGCGTCTATTGGCGCCGGAAGCACGTTTTCCAGCCATTTGTTAAGTGTGGAATACAAGAAATCCGGCTCGACGGGTTTAGCCACAAAATCGCTCATGCCTGCATCGAGACAATCGGCGCGATCGTCGTCAAAGGCATTGGCGGTCATTGCGATGATGGGTTTGCTGGCCCAGCCGGGGAGCTGGCGGATACGCCGGCAGGCTTCGAGCCCGTCCATTTCCGGCATCTGCATGTCCATCAGGATGAGGTCGTAATCACTGGCTGCGGCTTTCTCCACTGCGATTCGACCATTTTCCGCCACATCCACCCAAAGTCCCGCCTCGTGCAATAGTTCCAGAGCGACTTCGGTATTGATCGGGTTGTCTTCGGCAAGCAGGATGCGCGCACCGGAATGCTGTTCCCTGAGGCTGCATTCGGAAGACGATACCCGCTCGGTGAGAGTCCTGATCCCCTGGCCGCGCTGAATCCAGGCGGTAAACCAGAACGTACTGCCTTCTCCGGGCGTGCTGTCACAACCGGCACGTCCGCCCATCAATTCGGCCAGGCGCTTTGAAATGGTCAGCCCCAGCCCTGTCCCACCAAATTTGCGGGTGGTGCTGGAGTCCGCTTGCTCAAACTCATGGAACAGTCTTGCTTGAGCCTCGGGCGAAATGCCTATCCCCGTGTCTTTAACCGAAAACCTGACCAATAGGCGCCCTGATTCCTCCTCAAGCAATTCCGAACACAAGGTAATGCCGCCCTTCGGGGTGAACTTCACGGCATTGCCGGCAAAGTTGAGCAAGGCTTGGCGAATCCGCAGCAGGTCCCCCCGCAGCCAGACCGGCACGTGATCCATGTCGATCGATACGGTCAGCCCCTTCTGCGCGGCCGACTCGCCGATCACTGATGCAATCTGGTCCAGCACCTGTTCCAGCGCAAAGTCGTTTTCTTCCAGCGTCAGCTTGCCGGCCTCGATCTTCGAGAGGTCGAGGACGTCATTGATCAGTGAGAGCAGATGTTTGCCGGCGGCATCGATTTTGGCCAGGCGCTCGGCCTGCTGAACACTCGGATTGTCCTTGCGGAGGATGTACACCAGTCCGGTAATGGCATTGAGGGGGGTTCGGATTTCGTGGCTCATGTTGGCCAGAAATGCGCTCTTGGCGTGATTGGCGCACTCGGCCTGCTCCTTGGCCTTGAACAGCTCGGCCGTCCGCTCCCCTAGCCGGGCATTGAGCTCTGCATTCAGGACTTCAAGTTCCGCCGCACCTTGCTCTGCCCGGCCCACTGCCTCCGCCAGAGATTCCGTTTTCTGGCCTAGCAGGCTTTCACGCTTCCTTGCGGCCACGATCAAGGCGTTGAATTCGCTTACCAATTCGCCAATTTCGTCATTGCATACCGCGGGAAGCGCTTCGGGTGTCAGGCTGGTCTTTTCATCCAGCCTGACCAGGTGCTTGGTAGCCTCGACGATGGGAGACAGCCTTCTTCGCAGCAGTTGCGCCGTAATGCCCCAGGTCAGCAGACCAGCGAGGAGCGACAGCAAGCTTGTGGCAAGAAGCATGTGACGGCGCAGCTCATGCAGGGACGCAAAGGCTCGACTGGTCGGCTGCAGAACGACAATAAACCAATCGGCAACAGGAATACTCGCGCTCGCAGCAAGGTCTTCCACGCCTCGGGCATTCATCGTGACACCATAGCCCTCGAAGCCTTGCATGAACTGGTCGAGCAGCTTGTTGATACCAAGCTTGGGGACGGGAACCATGGCCCGGCTCCTGTCGGTGGCGGTAACACAAACCTTGTCTCGACGAGAAATCAGAACGAAGCCGCCGTCCTTGCCCGTTCCTCTCTCCACGGTACGTTCGATCAGGTTGGGCTTGCTCAGGTCAATCACTCCGGCCACGGCACCTACGATGGCCCCGGAACGATCTTTTATGGGAACAGCGAACCCGATCACCGGCGTATTGAATAGCCGGCCCATCGTCGGCTTGCCGATGCCCCGGCGCCCTTCTTTCAATGCGGCAATAAGGTAATCCCGGTCGACGTAACTGGTCTCCGTCATTTTCCGGGAATAAGGAAAGACGGCGAGCGGGACACCGGGATTACCCGTGATATAGACCCCGCCATTGAAAAGGCTGAGCAGTGATGACTGGCCGTCCAACCACCCTTGAAGCCGCTCGCGCTTGATCAGCATCTCCGGCGAGATTTGTATTGCCGCATTCTCCAAGGCGGCAAACTGCCGGGTGACGGCATCGTTTATCAACTCCGCAGCAATTTGTGCTGTTGCGAACTGCTGCTCTCCAATCAGCCTCTCCGAGTCTTTTTTGACCAGCTGGTAACCATAGAAAAAGAGCGACCACAGCATGGCCACACAAACCCCCAAGGTGGTAATTGAAAGCCTTACCTTCAGGGACTGCCAGCTCTGCATGACTATCTCCCGACGAAACTGACTGATTTGTCTTGCTGCATCCGATTTCAGCCCTGTAGTCGGAGCCAACGCTTGTCGCGCCAACCGCTCTTTATCATTAATTTCAATTTCCTGACATCAAGTCGTTTCCATGAAGCTGGTGCTTCCGACGTATGCAGGAACCCATGAAACCCAAGCAGATGAACAGTCATGAAAGTGAAAGAATGCGCCTTGTTGGGCGGAAATTGTTAAAAAGTCTGTCAAACCTTGCCTGAGTGAAAAAATTCAATTGATTCGGCACGATAGGTCGCTGAAAGGGCTGCGCGCCCGGGAGTATCCTGAGATCTTTCGGCTAGCCAGAATGAGATGGCTTTCGATAAAGCCAGCCCGGCTAATCTGCCCAGCCAGCCTGAACTGATGATTTAGCTACCGTGATAGGATTTATGAATTGCTGCTGGCTTGGCAATTCCAAAGGGGGAATGATGCAAGCACGCTCGACTGACACAGGGGCTGTTTCAACCGCCCTTGTGTGCGGACGCACACGCCGTGTGTTCAGTCTGGCACGCCTGGTCGCGGCAATATTCTTTCTGCAGTCGCTATCCCTGCTCTGCATTGCGGCCACGCCGGAGGCTGGTGCCACTGAGGCGGCAAAATCTGGGATTGAAGGAAAAGCGGTTCTGATCCTCTCCGGAGCCCAATACGGTATTCCGGTGCCGGACGCCTTGACCCAAGGTATCGTGGCCAAACTCAAGGATAGAGGGGTCAGCGTCAACGATATCTACGTTGAGAACCTAGACCTGCTTCGCCACAACGACTCCAGTCGACGTGCAACGCTGGCCACCCTGTTGCGAGAAAAACTGGCCGCCAGAAACATCGGGCTGGTGATCGCCGTTACTCAAACGGCTCTGGATTTTCTCGCTCAAGAGGGCGACGGGGTAGTGCCACACGATGTGCCGGTCATCGCTACGATTGTCGATATGTCCACTATCAAGTGGCGTGGGCACATTCGCCCAGTGCAGAACATCATCAACCGGTATGACATCGCGGGAACAATCGACTACGGTCTAGCCCTTTTCCCCCGCACGCGCCGTGTGGTTCTGGTGGCCGGGGCAGACAAGCAGCAGGCGTCGTTCTACAGGCAGACCAAGGAAGCGCTCGCTGCCAAGGGCCAGCAGGTCGAGCTCGAAGACCCGGCTGAGCTGACTCGCCAGGAAATGCTGCAGCGGATTGCCTCACTGCCGCAGGACTCGCTGATCTTGTTCGGCATCTACCAGAGGGATTCGAGCGGGCATAACTTTATTGCGGCCGAAGTCGGTGCCGAAGTTGCCAAGCGAGCCAATGCGCCGGTTCTGGCGTTGTATGAGCCCCATGTCCGGCTCGGCTTTATGGGTGGATCCGTTGTCGTGCCGACGAGGGTCGGGCAAAGCGCGGCAGAACTCGGCTTTGCGCTCCTTGATGGATCCGGCAAGTTCGAGGCGGGCGATACTGACCGGAAGGTACCGCCGCAGGCGGTGTTTGACTGGCTGCAAGTGCAGCGCTGGGGCGCCGATCCTGAACGGCTTCCAGGGAACACGCTTTTCCTCAATCGCCCCCGCTCCATCTGGGTCGACTACAGGGGCCTGGTCATCACGGCGTTCGCCGTCATTCTCGTGTTGTCCGGGCTGAGTCTTGCCCTCATGGTTCAGAACGGGCGCCGAAAGCGCGCCGAGCTGCAACTCATCGATTATCAGGAGCAACTCGAAGCGAAGATCGAAGAGCGCACCCAGGCGCTCTCGGAATCCCTGGCCCAGCAGGCGTTCGACCGGGAGCGTCTCGAGTACTCCCTGGAGGCGACCCGCGATGGATTGTGGGATTGGAGTATCCGGGACGATATCAACTACCTGAACCCCGCCTACAGTACGATGTTGGGCTATGCCCCCGGCGAACTCGGTGAAAGCCTTAAGGACAACTGGCTTGCCTTGCTGCACCCTGAGGAAAAGGAGTCTGTCCATGCGAAGGCAATGGAATTGCTGCACACGGACAGCAGTTACGAAATGGAATTTCGTATGCGCTGCAAGGATGGCCGCTACAAATGGATCCTCAGTCGCGGCAAAGTGGTCGCGCGGGCCTCGGACGGCAGCCCTCTGCGCGCGGTCGGAACCCACATCGACCTGTCGGCACGCAAGGAACTCGAGCTAAAGATGCTCAGGGCGCAAGAGGCAGCCGAAGCGGCCAATATCGCCAAGAGCGCTTTCCTGGCCAACATGAGTCACGAGATCCGTACGCCGATGAATGCCATCACGGGCCTGGTGCATCTGCTACGCAAGGACAGTCCGACGCCCCAGCAGGCGGAACGGCTGTCCAAGATCGAGATGTCAAGCAAGCATCTGCTGTCGATCATCAACGACATCCTCGATCTCTCCAAGATTGAGGCAGGCAAGCTGTCATTGAGTCTGACGGATTTTGCGCTGACGCAGGTCCTTGACCATACGGCGTCCATCATCGGTGAATCGGTTCGCGCCAAGGGACTTACCCTATCCATGGTGACGGATCGGGTGCCCGTGTGGCTGTGCGGCGACGTCCTGCGGATTAGACAGGCGCTGCTCAATTTTGCGGGCAACGCCGTCAAGTTCACCGAACAAGGGAGCATTACCCTCAAGGCCGATTTGCTCGCCGAAGAAGCAGACCGCCTGAAGGTTCGCTTCTCGGTCGAAGATACCGGTATCGGCATCGCGCCGGAAGCATTGGGGCGCCTGTTCCACGACTTCGAGCAGGCGGATAACACCGCGACACGCAAGTACGAGGGGACTGGCCTCGGACTGGCGATCAGCAAGCGCTTGGCAGAGCTGATGGGGGGTGAAGCAGGCTGCGAAAGCACCGTGGGCAAGGGCTCCGTCTTCTGGTTTTCCGCCTGGCTGCAGCGTGGCCATGGCGTGATGCCGCTTGAAGAGAAGCTGTCCTCCTCGGCCGATAACGAGTTGCGCATGCGGCATGAAGGAACACGAGTTCTGCTTGCGGAAGACAATCTGATCAATGTCGAAGTGGCACAAGAGCTCTTGCATGCCGCGCACCTTTGGGTGGACGTCGCCGAGAATGGGCGTGTCGCAGTCGAGAAGGCCAAGACAGGTTCGTACGAGCTCATTCTCATGGACATGCAGATGCCCGAGATGGATGGCCTGGAGGCCACCCGTGCGATCCGTTCGCTGCCCCAATGTGCGGACGTTCCGATTCTGGCCATGACGGCCAACGCCTTCGATGAAGACCGGGAGGCTTGTCTGGCTGCAGGCATGAACGACTTCATCGCCAAGCCGGTGGAGCCCGCGATGATGTATGCGACGCTTCTGAAATGGCTCCCCGAGCACGCGGCATCAAAGCAGGAGTCCACTTCTGCCCCCCCAATTGCAGCGCAGCCGGCCACCCCTGAGTCCATCCTGACACGTCTCGCCGAAACACCGGGCATCGATCTGGCGCGGGGCCTGGGAATGTTGCGCAACAGGAAGGACAAGTATCTTGAATTGGCGCGCCTGAGTTGTTTAAGCAATACCAAACATATTGCGTCCATCAAGAGCGCCTTGGCGGCCGGGGATTGGGGTATGACCGGGATGAAGGGAAAACATATACATATCCCCTGGAAGTCAATGTTTTAAAAGGATTAAAAAATAACCATTTTTGATTTATTCGGCATAGTTCACGAGGCCGCAGACTCACCCACCCACCTCACAAGCCTCACTTTGGCGGCGCGCACAACTCCTGCCAAGGCAGGATCACCGATCTCAGTAAGCTGATGGTCCGTCGTAACGGACTTTGCTATGCCCGCAATGCCTAGCAGTTGATGAATACGGGAACGAGGGAATGTGGTGCAGTGGCGGAAGGGTTACGCATCACTTGTTCGGCTCAAACTGACCGACAAGTCCACGCCCAGTACGACAGAAATCCGATGAAGAATCAGCAGGGAGGGATTGGCAACCCCGCGCTCCAGTTGCGAGACGTAGGTCCGATCCACCTCGGCCTGTAAGGCCAGCGCCTCTTGAGACAGCCCAAGCCGCTTGCGAGATTGCTTGATCTCGGCGGCAAGGTCGGCACGAAGTTCATCGAAAGATTTGACCACCGACGAACGATGCCGGTGGCGGGATTATCAATCCACGGAATATA
>NZ_JAYSDK010000052.1:0-24431 GCF_041914405.1 Zoogloea sp. | reverse complement strand
GGTGCGCAGCAGCGTGCTGGTGACCCATATGGCGTCGTCCGGAAGCCGCTGCGCCAGCGCCTCGAACAGGGGGCGGTCGGACCAGTCGCACGGGTGATCGGTCTGGCCGTAGATGCGGCCGTCGTTGACGCGCACGGGCGCATGGCGCACCCACCACCAGCGCGTCACGGTGCTCACGGTCATGGCTGGCCGATCCAGCGGCCGATGACCGAGGGGTCGGTGGACAGGGCCAGAAGCATCGCCGTCTCCGTCGTCTGCTGCGTCGCTCCGAGAACGTCGCCGGTGTAGCCGCCGACCTGCCGGCGCGCAAGCAGCGCCAGGGCGACCGTCGCGATCGCCGCCGCCGCCGCCGCGCGGGCCGCGGCGAGAGGTCCGACGGCGGTCGCGGCGAGGCCGAGGCCGAGCAGCAGCGCGATCGCCGCCGTCGCGCCCGAAGGGCGTCCGAGCCCGGCGCCGAGCCCGTCGCTGCGTGCCGGCGGCAGGGCGATCGCGACGGCCGGGACGGTGGCGCGCGACAGCGCCCCGGCGGCGGCGAGCGCGGCGCAGGCCGCGCCGGGCGCGAGCGCGGCCAGCGCCGCCACCTTCAGCGCCAGCGCGAGGCCGAGCGCCAGCACGCCGTAGGTGCCGATGCGGCTGTCGCGCATGATCGCCAGCCGCTCGGCCGGCGTCCGCCGGGCACCGAAGCCGTCGGCGGTGTCGGCGAGGCCATCCTCGTGCAGGCCGCCGGTGAGGAGCGCGGCGGCGGCCAGCGCCAGCAGCGGGCCGGCCACCGCCGGCAGGCCGGCGGCATCGGCGGCGACGAGGACCAGTCCAGCGGCGAATCCGAGGAGCGCCCCGACCAGGGGGCAGACGCGCAGGGAGCGCGCCGCCGCGCCCGGCACCGGCGGCGCCGGGTCGCCCGGCAACGGCACGCGGGTCAGAAGCTGTCCCGCCCGCCGAAGGTCGGCGAGCCAGGCGGCGGCACGGAAATCGTCGGGCGGGGCCGGGTCCACGGGCGCCAGCAATAGCCCGGCGGACGGCGGGGCCGCCATACCGACCGAGGTTGACCGGCCCCCCCATCGGTCCTATGCGGGGGACGCCACCGACCCCAGGACCCCATGCCAGACCCGATCGCCACGCTCGACGAGATGCGCCGCATCCTCGCCATGCTGCCCGGCCCCGATCTCGCCGCCGGCGCCGCCGCGGCCGAGCGCGAGCGCCCGGGGGCCAAGCCCCCCGGCGCCGGCGGCCCGCGGGTGGCGGGGGGGGGTGTTTTTTTTGTTTGTGTTTTGTCTGGGTGGTGTTTGTTGTGGGGGGGGTCAATTTTTTGCCCCGGGGCCCCACCCCCCCGCGCCGGGGGGTTATTTCCCCCCCCCCCACAGTCCCTCCTTCACCAGCCTTCCTCCCCCCCTTGCAAAAGGCCTTTCCGGCGTTCAAATGCAACAACGCCCGGGGCGTCCTGAGGACGCTCCGGGCGTTGCGGAACAGCTCGCCTAAACTGGCTGACAGCTGATTAGATCTTGCCGACCAGGTCCAGGGACGGGGACAGGGTCGCTTCGCCCGGGGTCCACTTGGCGGGGCACACTTCGCCCGGGTGGGAAGCCACGTACTGGGCGGCCTGCACCTTGCGCAGCAGCTCCTTGGCGTCACGGCCGATGCCCAGGTCGTGAATCTCGGCGACCTTGATCACGCCTTCCGGGTTGATCACGAAGGTGCCGCGCAGGGCCAGGCCCTCTTCTTCGATCATCACGTCGAAGTTGCGGGTGATCGTGCCGGTCGGATCACCGATCATCGGGTAGTTGATCTTCTTGATGGTCTCGGACGCGTCGGCCCAGGCCTTGTGGGTGAAGTGGGTGTCGGTGGACACGGAGTACACCTCGACGCCCAGCTTCTGGAATTCGGGATAGACATCAGCCAGGTCGCCCAGCTCGGTCGGGCAGACGAAGGTGAAGTCAGCAGGATAGAAGAAAACGACGGACCACTTGCCCTTCAGGTCGGCGTCGGAAACCGGAACGAACTTGCCATTGCTGAAAGCGGTAGCCTTGAACGGCTTGATTTCGGTATTGATCAGGGACATAGCTGTTTCCTTCACGGGTTGATGAATTCTGGAGATCACATGATAGGCCCGACAGCCCTATCGCTCAAATTGATTAGAGAAATAATCTGAATTGAGAAAAGCTATCGAGCACCGCACGCCAAGATGCCGACGAACCAGTGCGAAAATTCTAACGGTATTCGGGAAATTTGAAAGGCCATGCGACTGACACGTTCGCCGCAAGCGGGGCGAGTACCCCGTGGGGGGGGGGGGAAAAGCCCCGGGGGGGGGGTGCCGCGCCAGAGGGGGGATGTAATAGCCCCCCCCCCCGCCCCCGCCCGGGGGCCCCGCACGGGGGGCGACCCCCCGGGGGGGGCTATTTCTGGCGCCGGGGGCTGTCTGCGCGGCGCGTGGGGCCTATTTATTCCCCCCCCACGGCTACACACATCCCCACGCGACACGGCGTGAGCCGGCCCCGGCCGGCCCACCGACACCTTCTTCAGCGGCGTGACAGTTCCGCAGCCGCCCTGTAATGCCGGTTGGCATCCTCGGTCCGCTCGATGCGTTCGGCCAAGTGGGCAAGCTCGACATGAGCCTCCCACCCGGGCGCGATGGCCAGCGCCGCCTCCAGGTAGCTTTCGGCCTTGCCCCACAATTGGGACTGCACGCACAAGCGACCCAGGGTCAGCAGCAATTGCGGGTCGCGCGGATGTTGCCTGAGCCACTCCTCCGCCTTGATCAACCGGCCTCGGATGTCGCCGTCGCTACAACGGCCATACACACCAGCCAGCGTGGAATCCCATTCGCCGGCGAGGCTGGTCTCGATGACCTTCTGGGCACTATCGCTGTCACCGGCGGCGATCAACGCCCGGGCAAGCTCGGTCACCACTGCCGCATCCCGTTGCTCGTCCCGCGGCACACCCTGCCAATAGGCCAGCAATGCCTGGGCATCGCCAACACGCTGGCGCAGGCCTTCCTGGTGAGCACGGCGCTTGACCGGCTCGGCCTGGTCCGGACGCAGGGCCTTGACCTTGACCAGCTGGCGCACCAGGCGCACTGCCTCCACCCAGTTCCCCTCGGCCTGGGCAGTGCGCAGCGCCAGGCGCAGGGCCGCGATATGGCGCTGGCCACCTGCCTGGAGGTCCGCAATGCGTTCAGCCGCCTCATCGAACCGGCGCCCCTCCACCGCCAGCTCAGCCTCGGTCATCAAACGCGCGACGCGGACCTCCCCATCGTGCTCTGCAGCCTTGGCCAGCCAGTGGCGGTAGCGTTCGTCATCGCGCATCGAATGGGCCGCCCGGGCTGCCATCAGCGCAGCCAGGCCCGGCGACTCATTGGCCTCATAAGCAGCCGTGGCCTGCTTGAGGGACTGACCAAAGCGCCCTTCGATGCGCAACCGGGTCGCGTCATAGAGCGCCTGGGATGCGCGCTCCTTGCTCTTTCGGGCACGGAAACGCTGCACCGCGCCGGGCAGAGCCATTGTCCGCGATACCAGCCGGGACGCACCGTAGAGCATGCCGAAACCACCGAGCAACAGCAGGATCAGCAGGTTGAGGGAAATCTGCACCCGGTACGGCGGCCACACCAGCAGTGCATAACCTTCGTTGTAATGGCCGGCCACCGCAAGACCAGCGGCAAGGGCGAACAGGCCGAGCAACCACAGCAATCCACGCATCACCGACCTCAGTTCTTCTTGGCCGGCTTGCCGGAATGGGCCGCCGCAGCCTGGGCCGCCTCGGCGCGCTTCTCGGGCACCACCAGCAGGCCGCGCAAGGCGGCCTGGCTGGCCTGCAGGGTCGGCAGATCGACCCCGACCGGCGCCTTGCGCAGTTCGGCCAGATCCTGCGCGGCGGCCTGGACCGCCGAATTGCGCGCGTCAAAGTAGCGTTCCAGCCACTGGGCGGCCAGCCTCACGTCCTCGCGGAAGGTATTGCCGTCCCGCGACAGCAGGGCCAGGCGCGCATTAAGCAGGCGCAGCTTGAGGTTTTCGCGCAGGAACACCGCATTGCTCGGTGCCAGCAGAGCCGGATCCGGCCGGTCCATGCGCTCGATGCGAACCAACTGGCTGAACTCGGCCCAGAAATCCAGCCACAGCCCCTTCAACCAGCTGATCTCGGCGCGGTCGACCTTGGCTTCGTCAGCCTTGGGCTTGGCCTCGAAGGCCAGCGGCAGGTTATCGAGACGACCGATCAGGGTTTCCAGCTTGAGGACCATCCCGCCAGCATCCACCTGCGGCAGGGCCTTGAGGGTTTCGATGTCGCCGGCCAGGGCCTTGCGCAGCGGCAGCCACTGGGGACGGTCGATGTTGCCGAGCCGGGCGTCGGCGGTCTGCAGCGCGAACAGCGCGGCCTGCACGTTGCCAGCCAGCTGCAACTGCTGCACGGCGATCGCCACGGCCTGGTCGACTTCGCCCAGCACGCGGTCGTCGCGGGTACGGGAGAAATCCTGGTACATGGCCTCCAGGGCCGCCTGCTGCCCCTGGGAGTCGTTCAGGCGCGCCTCCAGCGCACCCACCTTGCCCTGCAGTTCCTGCAGGCGGTCCTGGGCTTCCTTGGCGAGGACTCGTCCCTCCTTGGCGAGGTTGTCGCCGTCGGAGGTACGACGCGTCAATTCATCCTGCAGGTCAGCAATCCGCGTGCGGGTATCAGCCCATTGCCAGCCCAGCAGGACCAGCGCTACGACGCCGACGATGAGGGTGGAAGCACGCCGCGAAGTGGGCGCCGGCGACGCCGGCTGGGCGGCATCGATGGAGGGAAGGCTCGGAATTTCGTTGCTCATGAAAACGAGTTTAACCCGGATAAGTAGTGTGTTTGCGGTCGGAGAAATGGCCGACGAGGCCCTCGATGAGCCCCTGGTCGCCCGCTCCGGTGGCAATCACCGTGGAAAAGCCGGCCTCCCGCGCCGCCGTGGCGATCCGCGGGTGGGGCACAAAGACCGGAATCTCCCGCAGCGCGGGGATCTCCGGCAGCGCCCGCAGGTAGCCGACGCTCTCGCTGCTAGTCAGCGTCAGGGCGTCAAGGCGCCCGGCGCGGGCACGTGTGAGAATGGGCCCAAAATCGTCCGCCGGGCCGCTGCGGTGATAGCAGGTCAGGTATTCGACGCAGGCACCGCGGGCCTTGAGGGTATCGCCGAGCAGATCGCGCCCGCCATCACCGCGCAGGATCAGCACCCGGCGGCCGGCCACCGCCGCGGGCTGGAAGGCCGGCAAAGCCAGCACGGCCTCGCTGTCGAAGCCATCGGAAGGAGCGATAACGCCGCTGAAGCCACGCGCCGCCAGCGCCGCCTCGCTACCCTTGCCGACGGTTGCCACCGAGACATCGTCCGGCCACCTACCGAGCACCGGCAGCATCGCATCGAGGGCAAGATGCACCGCGTTGGGGCTGACGAAGAACACCAGTGCGAAGTCGCCGAGGCGCCGGGCGGCGGCCTGCAAGGGTGACGGATCCGCCACCGGCGAAATGGTCAGCAGCGGAAAGCGCAGGGGCTCGCCCCCCAGCGCGGCAAGCGCCGCGCACAGGCTGTCTGCCTGCCCTGCCGGACGGGTGATGAGGATGGAGCGCCCGGCGAGGGGCAACTGGCCGACGGCCATGATCGAAAGGCTACAGGCCGGCGAGGATCTCGTCGGCACCATCGGCCCGCAGGTCTTCGGCCAGCGCCAGGCCGAGGGCCTCCGGCTGATCGATGGGACCACGCCGCTCGGCACGGGCGATGCGGGAACCATCAGGCAGCGCAACGAAGCCACGCAGCCACAGCTGGCCGTCCTGCACCTCGGCATAGGCGCCCAGCGGCACTTCGCAGCTACCGGCCAGCGCCCGCGAGGTGGCGCGCTCGGCGCGCACGCAGGCGGCGGAATGGGGATTGGCCAGTGGCGCGATCCACTCCGCCACTTCGGGGCGATCGGCCAGCGCCTCGATGCCCAGCGCCCCCTGGCCAGCCGCCGGCAGAGAAACCTCGGACGGCAGCGTGGAACGGATGCGGCTGGCGAGGCCGAGGCGGGTCAGGCCGGCGGCGGCGAGGATGATCGCGTCGTACTGGCCTTCGTCGAGCTTGCGCAGGCGGGTGTCCAGGTTGCCGCGCAGGCTGGTAACCGCCAGCATCGGGTACTGGGCGTGGATCTGGGATTCGCGGCGCAGGCTGGAGGTACCCACCACGGCACCCGGCGGCATGTCGTCGAGGCTCGCGTACTTGTTGGACACGAAAGCATCCAGCGGCACTTCGCGGTCGGCGATGGCGACCAGCGCGAACTCGGGCGCGAGGGTCATCGGCACGTCCTTCATCGAATGCACGGCAATGTCGGCAGCCCGGTCGAGGAGCGCAGTTTCCAGTTCCTTGACGAACAGGCCCTTGCCGCCCACCTTGGCCAGCGGTCGGTCGAGGATCTGGTCGCCACGGGTGGTCATGCCCAGCAGTTCGACGCGACAGGACGGATATAGGGCTTCAAGACGGGCTTTGACATGCTCGGCCTGCCACAGGGCGAGGCGGCTTTCACGGGTGGCGATGACGATGCGGTCGGGCGTAGAGGCGCTCACGGTATTCGGGCTCGGCTGGCGTAAATGGGCGGTTCGGGGAATGGACAAGGCGGAACCCCACGGGCAAGCTGCGGGCTTGCGCAACGCAACAATCAGGGTAGGCACCTATGGCGACCATTCGGGTCTGGATTCTAGCATGGCCCCCTTGTGCGCCTCCCGCGCAGACCGTAACCGACAGGACAGGATTCCGCCCCCGATGAGCGAACAGACAAGCAGCGAAGACAAGGACCTCCCCCTCCGTGACGACATCCGCCTGCTCGGCCGCGTGCTCGGCGACACCGTGCGCGCCCAGGAGGGCGAAGCGGTGTTCGACCTGGTCGAGACCATCCGCCAGAGCTCGATCCGCTTCCGCCGCCACGAGGACCACGCCGCCCGCCGCGAACTCGAAGCCACGCTGGACTCTCTCTCCCGCGACCAGACCATCGACGTGGTGCGCGCCTTCAGCTACTTCTCGCACCTGTCCAACATCGCGGAAGACCAGCACCACATCCGCCGCTCCCGCGCCCACCAGATCGCCGGCTCCGCGCCGAAGGAAGGCAGCCTGGCCCACGCCCTCGAGCGGGCCTTCGAGGCAGGCATGGGCAGCGCCGAACTGGTGTCCTTCTTCGATACGGCAAATGTGGTGCCCGTCCTCACCGCCCACCCGACCGAGGTCCAGCGCAAGAGCATCCTGAATTGCCAGATGGCGATCGCCCGCCTGCTCGACGAGCGCGACCGCATGCAGCTCACCCCCGACGAACAGGAAGCCAATGACGAAGCCCTGCGCCGCGCGGTACTGACCCTGTGGCAGACGCGCATGCTGCGCACCGAGAAGCTGTCGGTGATGGACGAGGTAAGCAACGGCCTGTCCTACTTCGACTACAGCTTCCTGCGCGAACTCCCGCGCCTCTACGCCAACGTGGAAGACCGCCTGGCGGCCCGCGACCGCAGCTGGGGCGCACTGGAGCTGCCCAACTTCATGCGCGTCGGCAGCTGGATCGGCGGCGACCGGGACGGTAACCCCTTCGTCACCGCCGAGATCCTCGAGAAGGCCCTCGCCACCCAGGCCGAGAAGGCCCTGACCTATTTCATGGACGAGGTGCATACCCTTGGCTCCCAGCTGTCCATCGCCCAGGGCCTGGTCAGCGCGTCCGATGCGCTGCTGCGCCTCGCCGCCGCATCGCCGGACGGCTCGCCGCACCGTAGCGACGAGCCCTATCGCCGCGCACTGACTGGCGTCTATGCGCGCCTCGCCGCCACTTATGCCCAGCTCCTCGGCCACCAGCCGCCGCGCCACGCGGTTGCGCCGGCCGCGCCCTACGGCAGCCCGGAAGAACTCGCCGACGAACTGGAAATCGTGCACCGCTCCCTCACCGCCAACGGCCTCGGCACCCTCGCCCGCGGCCGCCTGCGCCACCTGCGCCGGGCGGTGTCGGTGTTCGGCTTCCACCTCGCACCGATCGACCTGCGCCAGAACTCCGACGTGCATGAGCGCGTCGTCGCCGAACTACTGAAGGCCGCCGACCCGGCGAAGGACTACCTGGCCCTCGACGAAGCCGGCCGCATCGAGATGCTGCTGGAAGAGCTGGCCACCGCCCGCCCGCTGGCGTCGCCGTGGATCGAATATTCCGAAGAGAGCCGCGGCGAGCTGGCGATCTTCCGCGCCGCACGCGCCGCCCACCTGCGCTATGGCAAGGCTGCAGTGCCGAACTGCATCATTTCCAAGACCGACGACGTCTCCGACATCCTCGAAGTCGCCGTGCTGGCCAAGGAAGCTGGCCTGCTGCGCCCGGCCGAAGGCGCGCTGGACGTGAACATCATCCCGCTGTTCGAGACCATCGGCGACCTACAGAACGCCGCCGGCGTGATGGACCGCCTGTTCTCCCTGCCCGCCTACATGGCCCTGCTGGAGTCCCGCCGCAAGGAACAGGAAGTCATGCTGGGCTACTCCGACAGCAACAAGGACGGCGGCTTCCTAACCTCCGGCTGGGAGCTCTACAAGGCCGAGATCGGCCTGGTGGATACCTTCGCCCGCCACGGCGTGCGCCTGCGCTTGTTCCACGGCCGCGGCGGCTCCGTCGGCCGCGGCGGCGGCCCAAGCTACCAGGCCATCCTGGCCCAGCCGGGCGGCGCGGTGCAGGGGCAGATCCGCCTCACCGAGCAGGGCGAAGTCATCGCCTCCAAGTACGCCAACCCGGAAGTCGGCCGCCGCAACCTGGAAGTGCTGGCCGCGGCCACGCTGGAAGCCACGCTGTTCGCGCCGCGTGATCCGGCCCCGCGCCCCGAATACCTGGAAGCCATGGACGAGTTGTCGGACGCCGCCTTCAAGGCCTACCGCAACCTCGTCTATGAGACCGACGGCTTCGAGCGCTATTTCTGGGAGTCCACGGTGATCTCGGAAATCGCTGCGCTCAACATCGGCAGCCGCCCGGCGTCCCGCAAGAAGTCCACCGCCATCGAAGACCTGCGCGCCATCCCGTGGGTGTTCAGCTGGGCGCAGTGCCGCCTGATGCTGCCGGGCTGGTACGGCTTCGGCTCGGCGGTGCACGCCTACATTGCCAAGCACGGCGACGCCGGCCTGGCCCGCCTGCAGGCGATGCACAAGGAGTGGTCCTTCTTCTCGACGCTGCTGTCCAACATGGACATGGTGCTGGCCAAGAGCGACATCGCGATCGCCAGCCGCTACGCCGATCTGGTCAAGGACGGCGCGCTGCGCGAGGCGATCTTCCCGCGCATCGCCAAGGAGCACGCCAGCACCATCGAGATGCTGCTGACCATCAGCGGCCAGGGCGAGCTGCTCGACGCCAACCCGCTGCTCAAGCGCTCGATCCGCAACCGCTTCCCCTACCTCGACCCGCTCAACCACGTGCAGGTCGAGCTGCTGCACCGCTACCGGGAAGGGCACCAGGACGAGCGCGTGCGGCGCGGCATCCACCTGTCCATCAACGGCATCGCCGCCGGTCTGCGCAACAGCGGCTGATACACGGTGCCGGGGGCCGGCATTCCGGCCCCCGGGCTGGCCCCCACCTACACCGCGTACCGGGTTACCCAATCTCCATCCGCTCGACGGCCGGATTGAGGATCTGCACCACCTCACGGGCCACCCCGATGACGGCCCGGCTCTGGTCGGTCATCGCCGACACACGCTCGACGCTGCCGGTCAGGTGGGCCACCGCCCCCTCCTGCTCCTTGGACACCGTTGACAATGTCCTGGGTCGCCGCGCCAGTCCGCTCGGCCAGCTTGCGCACCTCGTCGGCCATCACCGCAAGGCCACACCCCTGTTCGCCGGCCCCCGCCGCCTCGATGACCGCGTTGAGGGCCAGCAGGTTGGTCTGGTCGGCGATCTCGCGGATCACGCCGGAAATGCGGGAGATCTCGGCCGACTGGGTGCCGAGGAACTCCGGACGCAACGAGCGCAGCCGGCTCGCGGAAGGAGCGAGCCGGCTGCTGCATGTCGCAAGGGAAAGCGCCGGACGGCGCAGCACACCGTCCGGCTGGCACGGGGGCTTAGACCGCGCCGCGGGCTTCCCGCTTGGCGTCGGTGGCCAGGCCCATCACCTCGGCGAGAGTGAGCTTGTCGAGCTTGGGCTTGCGGGAGTTCAGACCGTCCACCAGGGTCACGACCTTCTGGGAGGCGGTCTGCCCCTTGAAGTCTTCCTTCTCATAACCGATCAGGTCGGCCAGTTCGTTCCAGGTCATGCCATCCTGCAGCGGGATCAGCTCGACGCTGGCGCCGTTGAAATCGAACAGCACCTGCTTGGCAACGTTGACCACGAACAGGATCGCCCTGGTGCCTTCGGTGAAGTCCGGACCGTACTTGGCCAGCAGCGGCTCAAGCAGGTCGAGCTGATCGAGAGAGCCGGACAGGAACACCAGCTTGTCGCCAGCGGCGAGGGACACGCCCTGCTTCAGCACGGCCTTCGGCGCATTGCGGCGGCCCTGGGCGTCACCGATTTCCCCTTCGATCACCACCAGCTCGCCGCGATAGGCAGCCTTGTCGCCAACGGCTTCCTTGAAGTTCATGTTGAAGAGGAGTTGGTCTTTTTCGTAGCGGTCGTACAGCATGGCGGCTTCCTTGGCAGGTAGATGGCAAATGGCCATTACTCTGCAAAAGAAATGCCAGCCGGTATGAAAACGGCCATGCCTTGCAGCACAAGGCTTTCCGCGCCATCGGCGAACACGGCTACTTGTCGCAAAGACGACAATGGTGCATCCGCGACGCGCGCAGAAAAGACAAGCCCGGCCGATCGGCCGGGCTTGTCTTTGCCCATTCAGCGTGAATCGAACCAGCACCAGCCAAAAGACTCAGCCGGACACGCCGGCAGGGCGCCGGCGTGATGAACGCTCAGCGCTTCCCGCGCGGCCGCCCCGCCGCAGGCGCCGGTGGCTTGCGGACTTCCGGCGGCGCCCGCCTCGCACCGACAGGGCTGGCCGCCTTGCCGCCGCTCTTGCGCGGCGCACCGGCCGCGCACTTGCGTCCTTCACCGCGGTCGAGGATCACCGGCTGGTCTCGCGGCACCAGATGGCGCGGCGAGGCGCCGATCAGGTCGCCACGCCCCATCGCCCGCAGGGCTTCGCGGATCAGCGGCCAGCCTTCCGGATCGTGGTAGCGCAGCAGCGCCTTGTGCAGGCGGCGCTGGCGGCCGGACTTGGGCGTATCCACCGCCTCGGATCCTGCGGACACCTTGCGCAGCGGGTTCTTGCCGGAGTGGTACATGGTGGTGGCCATCGCCATCGGCGTCGGCATGAAGGTCTGCACCTGGTCGAGCTTGAAGTTATTGCTCTTCAGCCACAGCGCCAGATTAACCATGTCCTCGTCCGTCGTGCCCGGGTGAGCCGCGATGAAGTAGGGAATCAGGTGCTGCTTCTTGCCGGCCTCCTTCGAGAAGCGCTCGAACATCTCCTTGAAGCGCTCGTAGGTACCGATACCCGGCTTCATCATCTTGGAGAGCGGGCCGTCCTCGGTATGCTCGGGGGCGATCTTGAGCAAGCCGCCGACGTGGTGGGTGACCAGCTCCTTCACGTATTCCGGCGAGCGCACGGCGAGGTCGTAACGCAGGCCAGAGCCGATCAGCACCTTCTTCACGCCGGGGATCGCCCGTGCCTTGCGGTACAGCTGGATCAGCGGGCCGTGGTCGGTGCCGAGGTTCTCGCAAATGCCCGGGAATACGCAGGACAAACGCCGGCAGGAAGACTCGATCTTCGGGTCCTTGCAGGCCATCCGGTACATGTTGGCGGTAGGACCGCCGAGGTCGGAGATGGTGCCGGTGAAGCCCGGCGTCTTGTCGCGGATCTCCTCGATCTCCTTGAGGATGGAGGCCTCCGAGCGGCTCTGGATGATGCGGCCTTCGTGCTCGGTGATAGAGCAGAAGGTACAGCCGCCGAAACAGCCGCGCATGATGTTGATCGAGAAACGGATCATGTCCCAAGCCGGGATACGCGCCTCACCATAGCTCGGGTGCGGCCGGCGCGCATAGGGCTGGCCGAAGACCCAGTCCATCTCCTCGGTGGAGAGCGGCACAGGCGGCGGGTTGAGCCATACGTCGCGGCAGCCGGGGCCGACACCGTGGGCCTGGACCATCGCGCGGGCATTGCCGGGGTTGGACTCCAAGTGGAAGGTGCGCGACGCGTGGGCGTACATCACCTTGTCGTCCTTCACCACCTCGTAGGCTGGCAGGCGGATGACCTGGTGGGCGCGTGCGGCCTTGCGGGCGGCGACGCGCTCGGCGGCCGGCACGATGCGCACCGGCAGAGCGCCATCCGGCGGCGTCGGAGCGGTCTGCTGGGGCTCCATTGCATAGGGATCAGGATGGGGCTCGACCGGGCCGGGCCGATCGATGGCAACAGAGTCGATCTCGACGAAGCCCTCCGGGCGCCAACCCGGCTTGACCATGAAGGCCGTACCGCGCAGGTCGCGAATCTGCTCGATCGGCTCGCCGGCAGCCAGACGATGGGCCAGCGCGATCACCGCCCGCTCTCCGGAGCCGAAGATCAGCAGGTCGGCCTTGGAGTCGGGCAGAACCGAACGGCGCACCTTCTCGGACCAGTGATCGTAATGGGCGATGCGGCGCAGGCTGGCCTCGATACTGCCGATTACGATGTTGGCGTCCGGATAGGCCTCGCGGGCACGCTGCGCATAGACCACCACCGCCCGATCGGGGCGCTTGTCGGGCAGCGCGTCCGCCGTATAGGCGTCGTCCGAGCGCGGCTTGCGATCGGCCGTGTAGCGGTTGATCATCGAATCCATGTTCCCGGCGGTGATGCCGTAGAACAGGCGCGGCTTGCCGAGGGCACGGAAGGCGTCGGCGGAATGCCAATCCGGCTGGCTGATGATGCCGACGCGGAAGCCCTGAGCCTCCAGCGTGCGACCGATCAACGCCATGCCGAAACTGGGATGGTCGATGTAAGCATCGCCGGTGACGACGACGATGTCGCATTCGTCCCAGCCGAGCGCGTCCATTTCCGCCCGGCTCATGGGCAGGAAAGGCGCCCGCTTCAGCTCGGGACGGTGACGGGGATAAGAAAGCAAAGAGGGGGTGGTGCCAGGTTTTTCCATGGGCGCGATTGTACGGGAGCCCTCGTTGGAACACCCGCGCAAGCGAATGTTCCGGCAGAGAAACACGCCTCCGTGGGAGCCAATTCATTCACCCCCGCAATCCACCAGCAACAACCCTCCGCCCGTTGCCAGCAGATGCCCCATCTACACCCCCAGGGCCTCTTTCACCGCGGGCCACTGGCGGCGGCTGACCGGCAACTGCTCGGTGACGCCATCGAACAGCACGACCCAGTGGGCCTCGCCGTCCTCGCCAGTGGTGGCACGAGCCACGCCCTTCACGGCCTGGGCGGCAATCAGGCAGTTGCGGTGGATACGCAGGAAGCGGCCGGCAAATTCCTCTTCAAGCTGCACCAGGGATTCGTCGAGCAGGTATTCCCGTTCGCGGGTGCGCGCCACCACGTATTTCTGTTCGGCCTTCAGGAACAGCACGTCGGCCACCGGCACCAGCAAGATCCGCCCACGCTCGCTGACGCTGAAATGCCCGCGGCCGGCCGGAGCCAGCTGGCGCAAGGTCTCTTCAGACGGCCGCTGGTGGCGCCGCACCTTGGCCAGCGCATCGGCCAGGCGGCTGGCCCGGACGGGCTTGAGCAGGTAATCCACCGCCGCCAGCTCGAAGGCGCGCACCGCGTATTCATCGTAGGCTGTGGTGAACACCACCGCCGGCGGCTGCTCGAGCCTGCCGAGATGACGAGCCAGTTCGATGCCGTTCATGACCGGCATGCGGATGTCGGTCAGCACCAGGTCCACGCGTTCCTGCTCAAGCATGCCCAAGGCCTCGACGCCATTGGCGGCCGCGCCGACGATGCGGGTCGGATGCCCCTCGGCGATATCACCAAGCAGGTCCTGCAGGCGCGCCCGCGCCGGGGCCTCGTCATCCACGATCAGTACGGCAAGAGGGGGCACGGCATTCATCGGACAGTCCGAAAAGGCAGGCGGATGCGCACACGGTAAACGTCGCCTGCTTGCTCGACGTCCAGACTCGCTTCCAGATCATAAAACAGCATAAGGCGCTCGCGGATGTTATCCAGCGCCATGCGGTTGCCCGCATGATGGGTAACCGCGCCGCACAGGGGATTGATGATCTCGATGCAGACCTCGGCACCGCGGCGGGCGGTGGCAATGACCACCGTCCCGCCCGCCGCTCCCGGCTCGATGCCGTGATAGACGGCGTTCTCGACCAGCGGCTGAAGCATCAGGGGCGGCACCAGCGCAGCATCAGCGGCCGGATCGCGCGACCAGTCCACCACCAGCCGCTCGCCAAGGCGCAGGCGCTCGAGATTCAGGTAGCGCTCGCACAGGAGCACTTCGTCGGCCAGCGGAACCAGATCGCGGTTGTCCTGCATCAGCGCACGGAACAGATCGGACAATTCCTCCAGGGCCTCTTCGGCACGACGCGGATTGGAGCGCAGCACACCCAGTACACCGTTCAGGCTGTTGAACAGGAAGTGCGGCCGGATCCGTGCAGTCAGGGCCATCAGGCGGGCTTCGGCCAGCGCCGGGGCATAGGTGGCGCCCCGGTGATGGAAATAGGCCAGCACACAGCCGAGGGCCATCCAGGACCAGAATACAGAGCGTCCGAGGCCGTAGCCGTCCACCGGGGCCAGCAGGACATGGGCGACCACCGCGACCGCCAGGACGATCCCGCCGGCCGCGATCAGCCCCCCTGGTGCCGGCAGCCGGCCCAGCAGGGGTTGGACCAGGAACAGCAACGCAATCGACAGGATCAGCGGAAATTCGACCCGCATCGCCATGTCGAGCACGTCCTGCCCAAGGCGCTCGCCGACCTCGCTACGAACCAGCACCGCCAGCAGCGCCAGGGCATTGACGAGCACCAGGATGCGCAGCACGACCCCCAGGTTGCGGAAGTCTGGCAACGCCCCCTGGTAGCGCACGCGGCCGGCAAGCTGCGGGTTTTGTTTTATACTCATGGGTCAAAAATCAGGCCAAAACCTTGAATCCACGGGATTCTCCACGGGCATAGGCCTTCTTAATCGCAGAGAGCATTGGCAATTATGGCAGATCAATCCGCGCCGCAGGACGGCCCCAAGGCCTGGTCCGGCCGCTTCTCCGAACCCGTTTCCGACCTGGTGAAGCGTTACACCGCCAGCGTGTTCTTCGACAACCGCATGGCCGCCCAGGACATCCGCGGCTCCCTCGCTCACGCCAAGATGCTGGCCAAGCAGGGCATCATCGGCGCCACCGACCTGGCCGACATCGAGCGCGGCATGGCGCAGATCGTCGACGAGATCGAGCGCGGCGAGTTCAACTGGAACCTGGACGACGAAGACGTCCACCTCAACATCGAGAAGCGACTGACCGCGCTCGTCGGCGATGCCGGCAAACGCCTGCACACCGGCCGCAGCCGCAACGACCAGGTCGCCACCGACATCCGCCTCTGGCTGCGCGACGCCATCGACACCATTCTTGGCCTGATCAGCGAATTCCAGCTGGCCGTCCTCGATCTGGCAGAGCACCATGCCGACACCCCGCTGCCCGGCTTCACCCACCTGCAGGTCGCCCAGCCGGTCACCTTCGGCCATCACTTGATGGCGTACTACGAGATGACGCGCCGTGACGCCGAGCGCTTCACCGATTGTCGCAAGCGGGTCAACCGCCTACCGCTGGGCTCCGCCGCGCTGGCCGGCACCACCTACCCGATCGATCGGGAATACGTGGCCGAGCTGCTGGGCTTCGAGGAGGTCTGCTTCAACTCCCTCGACGCGGTGTCCGACCGGGACTTCGCGATCGAGTTCAGCGCCGCCGTGTCGCTGCTGATGACCCACCTGTCGCGCCTATCGGAAGAACTCATCCTGTGGATGAGCCCGCGGGTCGGTTTCATCGACCTCGCCGACCGTTTCTGCACCGGCAGCTCGATCATGCCGCAGAAGAAGAACCCGGACGTACCCGAGCTGGTCCGTGGCAAGACCGGCCGTGCCAACGGTAACCTGATCGCGCTGCTGACCCTGATGAAGGGCCAGCCGCTGGCCTACAACAAGGACAACCAGGAAGACAAGGAGCCGCTGTTCGACTCCGCGGACACCGCCATTGACACCCTGCGCATCTACGCCGACATGATGGGTAGCCGCGTCGAGAACGGCGAGAAGGTCTTCAACGTGCGCGTCAAGCCGGCCGCCATGCAGTCCGCGCTGACCCAGGGTTACGCCACCGCTACCGACCTGGCCGACTACCTGGTCAAGAAGGGCCTACCCTTCCGTGACGCCCATGAGGCCGTCGCACTGGCTGTGCGTGCTGCTGACGCCAAGGGCTGCGATCTGCCGCAAATTCCTCTCGAGGAGTTGCGCGCAGCGATGGCCCATGTAGCCGGTGCCGTCGAACGTCTTGACGAGGATGTGTTCCAAGTATTGACGGTCGAAGGTTCGCTGGCTGCCCGTGACCACGTCGGCGGTACGGCCCCGAACCAGGTGCGCGCAGCCATCGCTCGCGCCCGCGCTCGTCTGGCCTGAGGAGAGGCATGATGGAAAGGATCGGCAAGTACGAGATCCGGCGTTTGCTCGGCGAGAGCGCAACGAGCGCCGTCTATCTCGGCTTCGATCCTTTCAGCCAGCGCGAGGTGGCAATCAAGCGCCTCCACCCGGAGATCCTGCGCAGCACGGACCGCACCACGCTCTACCACCATCTGCTGCTCAACGAGGCCTCCCTCGCCGGCAAACTGCAGCATCCGCACATCGCCCAGATCCACGATGCGGTCATCGAGGACCGGGATGCCTATGTGGTGATGGAGTACGTGCCCGGCGGCACTTTGGAAGCTTTCACCAAGCCGGACAATCTGTTGTCCTTCGAGCGCCTGGTGGAGATTATCTTCAAGTGCACACGGGCCCTCGACTACGCCTACCTGCAGGGCGTCACGCATCGGGACATCAAGCCGGCCAACATCCTGCTCACCTCACCGACCGGCCAGGACATCAAGGTATCCGACTTTGGTGCGGCGATTTTTACGGCTAGCGAAACCACCCAGGTATGCGGTCTCGGCTCGCCGGCCTACATGTCTCCGCAGCAGGTCCGCGAAATGCCGCTGGATCACCGCACCGACATCTACTCCCTTGGCGTGGTGATGTACCAGCTACTGACCGGGCAACTGCCCTTCCAGGCCAGCACCAACGTCAACCTGCTCTACCAGATTGCCAACCAGATCGCGCCGCCACCGTCGAGCCTCCGTCCGGAGATTCCGCCGGAGCTGGACGCCATCGTCGTGCGCGCGATGCAGAAGGATCTGTCTGCCCGCTACGCGACCTGGATGGAGTTTTCCCATGACCTGGCCCAGGCCTACCGCAACCGCAACCTCGCCGCAGACGACCGCCAGGAACCCCCGGACAGCGCGAAGTTCGAGCGCCTGCGCGCCTTCCGCTTCTTCCGTGAATTCAGCGACATTGAGATCTGGGAGATCGTGCGCTTCGCGGAATGGAAGCTGATCCCGACCGGCACCCTAGTCATGAAGGAAGGCGAGCCGGGCAACCACTTCTGCATTGTCGTGGATGGAGAGCTTCGCATCGTCAAGAAGGGCCACCTCCTCAACGTCCTCAGCGCCGGCGACTGCTTCGGCGAGATGGCCTTGTTCACCGCAGGGCGCGGCGCCCGCACCGCCTCGGTAGAGGCCACCGCCGACACCCACATTCTGATCATCAGCGCGCCGGCCCTGTTGCGCGCCTCGGCCTTGTGCCAGATGCACTTCTACAAGGGCTTCCTTGAAGTCCTAGCAACCCGTCTGTCCCTGGCCAACAGCCGGATCTCCAGCGTCTGAAGGAAATGAGTACAAAAGCAAACGGGGCGGCCAATGGCCGCCCCGTTTGCTTTTGGCTTTCAGCCCAGCCTGGTTCAGGCCTGCGCTTCGTCCAGCAGCTTTTTCAGCTCACCGGAATCGAACATTTCCTTCATGATGTCCGAACCGCCAACGAACTCACCCTTGATGTAGAGCTGCGGAATAGTTGGCCAGTTGGCGTATTCCTTGATGCCTTGGCGAATGCCCTCGTCGGACAGCACATCGACGGAGAACAAGTTCTGCACGCCGGAAACCTTGAGGATCTGAGCCGCTGCAGCAGAGAAGCCACAGCGCGGCATGGCGGGCGTACCCTTCATGTACAGCACGACCGGGTGGGTGGTGACTTGTTCGTGAATGATCTTTTGAACGTCCATCTTGGTCTCGCAAATAGAATAGTTGAGCAATTCAGTCGGGTAAGTCTAGGCCTGACAGAGGAAGGCGTCAAGGGCGGCACCCATAGCTCGTCCTTTCGATACCGGCCAGATCCAAGGCCGACGCCACCTCCTGGAAGCCAGAGGAAACAAGCAAGTCACGGACCATTGCTGCCTGATCGTAGCCGTGCTCCATCAGCAGCCAGCCACCAGGCGCGAGGAAAGCTGGGGCCTCACGCACAATCCGGCGCAAATCGTCGAGCCCGGCAGGCCCCGATGCCAGTGCCGTGCGGGGCTCGAAACGCACGTCACCGATGTTCAGGTGCGGATCCTCGTCGGCAATATAGGGCGGATTGCTGACAATGAAATCAAAACCTGTCGCATCGACTGCGGCAAACCAGTCGCTCTCGATGAAACGTACCTCAGCACCGAGGCTTGCCGCATTGCCATGCGCAACGGCGAGCGCGGCCGGAGACAAGTCCACCGCCGTCACCCGTGCTTCCGGAATTTCCAACGCCAGCGTTACCGCCAGCGCACCACTGCCCGTTCCCAGATCCAGGATACGCGGCGCCCCCCTGGAACCAATCCGCTCGCGGACCAGGTCGACGATGAGTTCAGTTTCAGGGCGCGGAATCAGCACCGCGGGGCTCACCTTAAAACGCCGTCCGTAGAACTCCCGCTCTCCGAGGATGTAGGCCATCGGTTCGCCGGCCCCCCGACGTTCGACCCAAGCCGCATAGTGCGAAGACTGCTCGGTCGACAAGCCGCGTTCCGGATAGGCCGCAACCTGGGCAGCCCCGATGCCAAGCAGCCGGCACAGAAACATGCGCGCCTCGCTGGCCGGAATGCGACCGCGGGCCGCGGCCAATGCAGAACCGATGCTTAGCTCAGGCATTCTCGTCGGCCAACGCCGCCAGGAGTTCCGCCTGATGCTCGGCGGTCAGCGCCGCGATGACTTCATCCAGTTCGCCCTGCATCACCGCGTCGAGCTTGTAGAGCGTCAGGTTGATGCGGTGGTCGGTGAGCCGGCCCTGCGGGTAGTTGTAGGTCCGGATGCGCTCGGAACGATCGCCACTACCAACCAGGCTCTTGCGGGTCGCGGCCTCACGGGCCTGCTGCTCGCGCACCTGGATATCCTTGATCCGCGCCGCCAGCACGCGAAGCGCAGAAGCCTTGTTCTGGTGCTGGGAACGCCCGTCCTGGCACTCCGCCACGATGCCGGTGGGAATATGGGTGATTCGCACAGCCGAGTCGGTCTTGTTGATGTGCTGGCCGCCCGCACCGGAAGCCCGGAAAGTATCGATACGCAGATCGGCCGGGTTGAGCTCCACGTCGCCGACTTCATCGGCTTCCGGCATCACGGCCACCGTACATGCGGAGGTATGGATACGCCCCTGGGTCTCGGTGGCAGGCACCCGCTGCACGCGGTGGCCACCGGATTCGAACTTCAGGCGGGAGTAGGCGCCATTGCCGGCAACCCGGACGATGACTTCCTTGTAGCCACCCAGCTCGGAATCACTGGCCGAAATGATCTCGACACGCCAGCCCTGACGCTCCGCGTAACGGGTGTACATGCGCAGCAGGTCACCGGCGAACAGGGCCGCTTCGTCGCCGCCAGTGCCGGCACGGATTTCCAGGAACAAGTTGCGCTCGTCGTTGGGATCACGGGGCAGCAAGGCGGTCTGCAATTCACCGTCGATACGCACCTGAGTGGCTTCAGCCGCTTCCAGCTCCGCGACAGCCAGCTCCTTCATCTCAGGGTCGGCCAGCATTTCCCGGGCAGTGGCCTCGTCGTCCAGAGCTTGGCAGAACTCGCGGTAAAGGGCGACGACCGGTGAGATCTCGGCATGCTCCCGGGTCAGCTTGCGGTAGTTGTCCATGTCACTGGCAGCCTCGCTGCTGGCGAGCAGGCGATCGAGTTCCTGCAGACGGTCAGCAAGATTGTCCAGCTTGTCGCGGATTCGCTGTTTCATTGGCGTGGGGCCTGCGATTGCAGGCGAGGACGACCAGCCCGAAAAGGCTAATGGTCTCTGTGGAGATTGAAGATACGCTGGACCAGTTCGGCACTGTCGCCCCGCTGGTCGCCCTCCGCATCGTTCAGAAAACGCGTCGGGGCATGCATGAACTTGTTAGTCAGGCCGTGGCTGAGAGCCTCAAGCACCTGCTGCGGATCGTCGCCCCGGGACAGAAGGCGCATGGCCCGTTCGAGTTCGGCACGACGCAATTCGTCGGCGTGAGAACGCAGCGCCCGAATGGTCGGCACCGTATCGCGGCTGTCGAGCCAGTGCAGGAAGCCATCGACCCGTTCGTCGATGATGGTCTCGGCCTCAACCACCGCAGCTTGGCGGGATTCGAGCCCGGAATCCACCACCTGTGCCAGGTCGTCTACCGTGTAGAGGAACACGTCGTCGAGCCCGGCAACTTCAGCCTCGATATCCCGGGGAACGGCGAGGTCCACCATCACCATGGGACGGTGACGACGTGCCTTGAGGGCACGCTCAACCATGCCAAGGCCAATGATGGGCAGCGGGCTACCGGTACAGGACACCACGATGTCGTAGCCAGCCAACGCCTCGCCAACCTGGTCGAGACGCAACACGTCACCACCGAAGCGTGCCGCCAGATCTTCAGCCCGTGACTGGGTGCGGTTGGCAATGGTCAGGCGGCGCGGCTTGGCGCCACCGAAGTGGGCCGCGCACAACTCGATCATCTCGCCAGCACCGACAAACAACACCTTCTGATCACTGACCCGCTCGAAGATGCGCTCAGACAGATGCACGGCAGCCGCAGCCATCGATACGATGTTGGCGCCGATCGCCGTCGTGGAACGAACCTCCTTGGCCACGGAGAAAGTGCGCTGAAAGAGCTTGTGCATCGTCGCACCAAGCGTCCCCGCCTCCTCGGCCTGGCGCACCGCATCCTTCATCTGCCCGAGAATCTGCGGTTCGCCGATGACCATCGAATCGAGCCCGCTCGCCACCCTGAACACGTGGCGGATCGCATCCCGCTGCGGAAAGGTATAGAGGTAAGGAGAGATGTCCTTCAGCGCAACGCGGTGATACTCGGCAAACCAGTCGGCAGCATGCTGGGGCTGCTGGGTCGCGAAATATAGTTCGGTACGATTGCAGGTGGACAGGATCGCTGCTTCCTTCACCGGTTTGGCCTGCACCAGGTCGGCCAACGCCTGCACCAAGCGCTCAGGACGAAACGCGACCTGTTCGCGGATCGACAGGGGCGCGGTGTGGTGGTTCAAGCCGAGGGCAAAAAGCTGCACGGGAAAAGCCAAGCAGTGGCGAAATTCTGCAAAGCCGGATTATATCACCCGAAAATTTGGCGATAAGCTCGCTTCGTTACCGTCAATCGGGCATGACCGCCTCGGCCAGCATCCAGCTGCGAAAAGCCTGGACCTCCGGGCGCTCCCGGACCGCGTCGGAAATCACTAGATGATAGGCGTAGCTGGAAGGCATCGACACATCGAAAGGCAGGATCAGACGACCTGCGGCCACTTCCGCCTCGATGAGCGGACGTAGGATCAAGGCCACTCCCTGCCCACCCAAAGCAGCCTCCAGAACAAGCGCGGTACTCGAGAAACGCGGCCCCCGGTGGACATCGATACCGGACACGCCCGCCAAACGGAACCACTCGGCCCAACTCGGCCGACAGGTCTCGTCCGGCAAGGACTCATCGTGGATCAGTACCAGGCGGCTCACATCCGCAGGCGTGATTAACGGTCCTACGCGAGCAATCAGCTCCGGGCTGCACACGAGCATGTAATCGGGCACCAGGATCAAATCACTCTGGAAGCCGGCATATCGCCCTAGCCCGAAACGTACTGCCACATCGGTAACTTCTCCATGCAAATCGACATACGAATCCATCGGCACGCCCATGCCGTCAATGCTGGCCTCGCTGCTGCTCAGGCGCAATTCGATCTCTGGATGCACGCCTGCAAAACGCGGTAGTCGCGGCACCAGCCAGCGCAATGCAAAGAATGGCGGGACACGTACGGTCAAGGCACGTGGCCCGTCTCGACGCGTCGTTTCTACAGCTGCGACTAGACAAGCCAGGCCCTCGTTCACCTTCGGCAGCATTGCGATGCCCGCATCCGTCAACTCCAGGGCACGGGGGAGGCGTCGAAACAAAGGAGTGTCGAGATAGGTTTCAAGCGTCTTGATCTGCTGGCTCACCGCAGCGGGAGTTACAAAAAGTTCTGCAGCAGCCCGTTTAAAGCTGAGATGACGGGCCGCAGACTCAAATGCCCGCAACGCCTGGAGAGGTGGCAAACGATAGCTCATCACGTCAACGAATAAGCAAAGCTTAATCGTAGCATTACAAATACTCGTTTGCTGCACTGCAACACTGGAAATATATTGACGATACGGCGCGCCCAAATAGTCTGCCGTCCGCCTTCCTCCCCTCCCTTGCCAGGTGGCAGGCCGCGCCAACCCCTATCTGAAAGGACTACTCCATGAGCTTCATCGAACTGCGTGACCTCCTTGCCAGGCAACTGGACCAACGAGTCGAGGCCGAGCGCAACAACATCATGGGCGGAAACCAAAACACCACCGAAGATGACACCTATTTTAAGGAAGTATTCGCCGGCAACGTGCTCTGAACCATCCCCTGGCGCTCTTCGAGGCACCAACATACGGCTTACAAATCCATACGACTCGTTACACCCGTCCGTCAGCCAGTCTTCTACAGTTGAATAACAAGCCGTCGGCCCCAACCGACAACAGAGAGTAACTGGAGAACAGCATGAAGAGGATGACGAGAACCCTGGTACTCGTGTTGGCGATGAGTACTTTCACGGGCTGCTCGAATATGAGCACGCGAGACAAAAACACTGCCATCGGCGCAGCAATTGGCGGCGTAGCCGGTTCCGTGCTGACAGGCGGCAGTACGAGTGGCACGATTGGCGGCGCGGCCGTGGGAGGTGTCATCGGCCACCAGATCAAGCGCTGACACCAGGATGGCGACAGCTGCTCACTCAGGTAGCCTTCCCCACTAGGCGGCGGCGCGTTTCGTCCGCCGCCGTATCTCAGTCAGAGTTCGTCAGGGCCGCCATCTCGCGGTCTAGTACCGTAGCATCTCCAAGATTAAGCTCAACGAGGCGCCGCAAATGGGTGATGCTGTCCAGGTCGATTTCCCTGCACTGCATCCCGACGTGCAGTTGCCCTCCCACGACTTCCACATGGGCGATCGCGCCGATCATCAACACCACGGCGGCCCCAGTCCCCGATAGAGCCAGCCGCAACTCACACCCTTCACCACGCTTGGCGGCGCGTGACACATCGCCGATAGCCGGACACGCGAGCAAAGCCCCCTTCAGGGACAGATCAAGCACCTCACACGCCAATCCATGGCCGGCCAACTGCAGCATCGCGCCTTCCTGGAAGTGAACACGGCTGAATTTCCTGCGTTGTTCGCTGTGCATTCGTCGCCTCTCGCATACTGAATACTGACGCCATCCGGCACACGCGGTGCGATCGGACAACCCCTTCATTCACCCTTGAAAACCGGCCTCCGCTTTTCCTTAAAGGCCAACATACCTTCTACGTAATCACGGCTGTTATACACCACTCTACGTAGCCCCTGAATGCGCTCGAAATCTTCAGGGGCCATAGCATGTGCACCAGCCAACGTCCGCAGCTGCACCTTCATCACCGCAATCGACAAGGGGCATTAGCCGCAATACGACGTGCCATTCCATTGATAGTCGTCTCCAACTCCGCCTTGGGCACAACATGATTGATCACGCCCAAACTGCATAAACGCGCCGCTGGCAATGGATCAGCACTAAACAGCATCTCCTTGGCAAGGCGCAGGTTTGCAGCGTTGAGAAAAGTCAGCAAGCCCCCTACATTGTAGGGCACGCTCAGTTTGGCCGGCGTAGCTGCAAACGTTACGCCATCGGCGGCCAAATCAGGTCACAGGCAAAAACGGTCTCACACGCGCCGCCCCAGACGCTCCCCTCGATCATTGCAATGATCGGCGCAGGAAAATTCTCGATATCTCGAATGAGCTTGCGCAAAGGGTCGCGCCATGCAAGTGGGTCCTGACCAGGACCTGGCGATTCATTGATGTCGTGCCCTGCCGACCATACGTTACACCCGACCTAGCCCACAACCCCACACAGAGCCCCCCCGGACCGCGTAAGACTCCATCGCGCCGCAAAGCGCCTGAACCATCTCCTCGCACAGC
>NZ_JAYSDK010000051.1:0-26513 GCF_041914405.1 Zoogloea sp. | reverse complement strand
CTTGCGGGCTTCCTTGGCGTTGGGCACGGTGAAGAAGCGCATCATGATGTGCGGCAGGCCGGCGGTGCCGAAGACCAGGCCGAGGGACAGGGATACCGCGTTGACCGGATCGGCCAGCAGGGAGCCGGGGCCCATGATCTTGCCGCCGTCCTTATGCACTTCCACAGCCTTCTGCGCGGCGGTTTCCAGGCTGAAGCCGAACTGGCTGAGGGCCAGGAACAGCAGCACGGTGCCGCCGAACAGCATCAGGCAGGCCTTGATGATCTGCACCCAGGTGGTGGCGATCATGCCGCCGAAGGTCACGTAGATCACCATCAGCACACCGACGACGATCACCGCGGTGGTGTAGTCGAGGCCGAACAGCAGTTTGATGAGCTGGCCGGCGCCGACCATCTGCACGATCAGGTAGAAGCACACCACGGTCAGCGAGCCGAAGGCGGCGAAGCTGCGGATGGTGCCCTGCTCAAGGCGGTAGGAGGCGATGTCGGCAAAAGTGAACTTGCCCAGGTTGCGCAGGCGCTCAGCCATCAGGAACAGGATCACCGGCCAGCCGACGAAGAAGCCGATGGCGTAGATGAAGCCGTCCAGGCCTTTCGAGAAGGTCATCGCCGACAGGCCCAGCAGGGTTGCCGCGGACATGTAGTCGCCGGCGATCGCCAGGCCGTTCTGGAAGCCGGTGATACCGCCGCCAGCGGTGTAGAAGTCAGCGGTGGACTTGGTGCGGCTGGCCGCCCAGTAGGTGATGCCCATGGTGGCCACCACGAACACGAAGAACATGCCGATGGCGGTCATGTTGAGGGGCTGCTTCTGTACCGCGCCGATGGCGTCGGCGGCGTAGGCGGCGGCACCCATCAGGGTCAGCAGTGCCGCGCCGAGGATTTGCTTGTGTGCGCTCACTTGGTGGCCTCCTGGATGATCTCGTTGTTGAGACGGTCGAATTCACCGTTGGAGCGGCTGACGAACCAGCCGGTGAGCAGCCAGGAGCCGATGATGATGACGGCGCCGATGGGCACCCCGATGGTGAGGGTCGAGCCCGCCGAGATCGGCGTGCGCATCACCTCCGGGGCGAAGGCGACGAGCATCATCATCGCGTAGTAGGTGATCAGCACGACGGCGCTGAGCAGGTAGGCGAAGCGGCTGCGCTTGCCTTCAAGTTCTGAGAAGCGCGGGTTGGCCCGTACTTTTCTGTAGATCTCCGCTGACATATTTACTCCTTTGGAAGGCGTTGAAGGTCTCTGGTTTTTGTAGTTGTATGGGGGTGAGTGCTGTTCTCCCCCCGGTCTTGCTTTTTTTATGGGTACTGCGGGTCTTACATGTTCGGGTAGTTCGGGCCGCCGCCTCCTTCGGGCACTGCCCAGTCAATGTTTTGTGTCGGATCCTTGATGTCGCAGGTCTTGCAGTGCAGGCAGTTCTGCGCGTTGATCTGCATGCGCGGACCGCTGTCGTCTTCGACGATTTCGTACACGCCGGCCGGGCAGTAGCGGGTTTCCGGCGCGTTGTAGAGGGCCAGGTTGGTGGCCACCGGCACCGAGGCGTCCTTCAGGCGCAGGTGGCAGGGCTGGTCTTCGCTGTGATTGGTGGCCGAGATGAACACCGAGGACAGACGGTCGAAGCTGATCTTGCCGTCCGGCTTCGGATAGACGATCGGCGCGCACTCCGAGGCCTTCTTCAGCTGGGTGTGGTCGGCATGGTGGCGCAGCGTCCACGGTGCCCGGCCCTTCAGCAGGAAGGTGTCGATGGCGCTGTAGGCGATCCCGCCCCACAGGCCCCAGCGGAAGCTCGGGCGGATGTTGCGCACGGTGTACAGCTCGTCCCACAGCCAGCTCTTCTTCAGGCGTTCCGGGTAGCCGAGCACTTCGTGGCCGGTCTGCCCTTCGGCGCCGAGGTGGGCGAAGATCGCCTCGGCGGCCTCGATGCCCGACTTCATCGCCATGTGGGTGCCCTTGACCTTCGGCACGTTGAGGAAGCCGGCGGTGTCGCCGACCAGCACGCCGCCGGGGAAGGTGAGCTTGGGCACCGACTGGAAGCCGCCTTCGTTGAGGGCTCGCGCGCCGTAGGCGATGCGTCGGCCACCTTCGAAGTACTTGCGGATTTCCGGGTGGGTCTTGAAGCGCTGGAATTCCTCGTAGGGCGACAGGTGCGGATTGCTGTAGTCGAGGCCGACCACGAAGCCGACCGCAACCTGGTTGTTCTCCAGGTGGTACAGGAATGAGCCGCCATACACGTCGGACGGCACCGGCCAGCCGACGGTATGCACGGTGAGGCCCGGCTGGTGGACTTCGGGGCGGACTTCCCACAGCTCCTTGATGCCGATTCCGTAGGTTTGCGGATCGACACCGTCGCGCAGGTTGAACTTGGTGAACAGGCCCTTGGTGAGGGAGCCGCGGCAGCCTTCGGAGAACACCGTCTGGCGGGCGTGCAGTTCGATGCCCGGCTGGTGGTTGGGGCCGGGCTCACCGTTCTTCTCGAGACCCATGTCGCCGGTGGCGATGCCTTTCACCGAGCCGTCCTCGTGGTAGAGCACCTCGGCGGCGGCGAAGCCCGGGTAGATCTCGACACCCAGTTCTTCGGCCTGCTGGCCGAGCCAGCGCACCACGTTGCCGAGGCTGACGATGTAGTTGCCGTCGTTGTGCATCTGCGGCGGGGTGGGCAGCTTGTAGGCCTTGTCAGTGGTCAGGAAGAGGAAGCGGTCCTCTTTCACCGGGGTGTTGAGGGGGGCGCCGCGTTCCTTCCAGTCGGGGAAGAGTTCTTCCAGGGAACGGGTTTCGATGACCGCGCCGGACAGGATGTGGGCGCCGACTTCGGAGCCTTTCTCGACGACGCACACCGAAAGCTCGCTGCCGGCCTTCTCGGCCAGTTGCTTCAGGCGGATCGCGGTCGTCAGGCCGGAAGGGCCTGCACCGACGATCACCACGTCGTATTCCATCGCGTCACGGGTCATTGCTGCGTTCTCCAGAAATTCAGGTTGCACGTGTCCTGTGGGGGCGAATTCACTCGCCCTCACGGCATGGGTCTCGATCCGAGGGCGAATGAATTCGCCCCCACAGGGGAGAGAGGGGGAGGGGCAACCTCCCCCAGGGTGCTTAGAAGAGGGCTTCTTCCAGGGCCAGCACCGACTCGGCGCCATTCACGATGGCATCCCGGTAGCTGTTGGCTTCGGGGACCACGTGCTGGGCGAAGTAGGCGGCGGTGGCCAGCTTGGCCTTGTAGAAATCGCCGTCGGCCGCATCCAGGCGGGTAGCAGCGATCTGTGCGGAACGGGCCATCAGCCAGCCGCCGACAACGATGCCGGTCAGCTTGAGGAAGGGCACCGAGCCGGCCGCGGCAGCCTGCGGATTGGCGTCGTAGTTGGCGAGCAGCCAGTTGGTGGCTTCGTCCAGCGCGGCGATGCCGGTGCCCAGCGCGTCGGACAGGCCCTTCAGCGTCGCGTTGTCGGAGCCGCGCAGCGCGGAGGCGGTCTCGGCGATTTCGGCGAGCAGTTGCTGCATGCTCTTGCCGCCTTCCTTGGCGGTCTTGCGGCCGATCAGATCGTTGGCCTGGATCGCGGTGGTGCCTTCGTAGATGGTGATGATGCGGGCATCGCGCATGTACTGGGCGGCGCCGGTTTCCTCGATGAAGCCCATGCCGCCGTGCACCTGCACGCCGTTCCAGGTGATGCCCTGGGCGTTCTCGGTGCACCAGCCCTTCACCACCGGGGTCAGCAGTTCGAGGCGACGCTGGTTGGCGGCACGCACGTCGGCGTCCGGGTGGCTCTTGGCGCGGTCCATGCAGCCGGCCACGTAGTAGGCGAGGGCACGGCCCGCTTCGGTGCGGGACTTCATGTCCATCAGCATGCGGCGCACGTCCGGGTGGTGCAGGATGGGCTTCTTCTCGCCGGACTTGTCGCCGATGATCTTGCCCTGGATGCGCTCGCGGGCGTAGGTGAGGGCGTGCTGGTAGCTGCGCTCGGAGACGCCGACGCCTTCCAGACCGACGTTCAGGCGGGCGTGGTTCATCATCGTGAACATGTACTCGAGGCCGCGGTTCGGCTCGCCGACCAGGTAGCCGATGGCGCCGCCCTTGTCACCGAAGGACATCACCGCCGTGGCGCTGCCGTGGATACCCATCTTGTGCTCGATGGAGGCACAGATCAGGTCGTTGCGCTCGCCGAGGCTGCCGTCCGCATTGACGAGGAACTTCGGGGCGATGAACAGAGAGATGCCCTTCACGCCCGGAGGGGCGTCCGGCAGGCGGGCCAGCACGAGGTGGACGATGTTCTCGGCCATGTCGTGCTCGCCCCAGGTGATGAAGATCTTGGTGCCGGTGATTGCGTAGCTGCCATCGCCGCGCGGCTCGGCCTTGGTACGGATGGCGGCGAGGTCGGAGCCGGCCTGCGGCTCGGTGAGGTTCATCGTGCCGGTCCACTTGCCGGACACCATGTTGGGCAGGTAGGTCGCCTTCAGCTCTTCGGAACCGTGGTGGGCAATGGCTTCCACCGCGCCCAGCGTCAGCATTTGGCACAGGGAGAAGGAGATGCTGGCGGATTTCCACATTTCCAGCACGGCGGTGGACACGGTCACCGGCAGGCCCTGGCCGCCGAACTCGGTGGAGGCGGGCATGCCGTTCCAGCCGGTCTCGCAGAAGGAGGCATAGGCTTCCTTGAAACCGTCGGCGGTGGTCACCACGCCGTTGTTCCACTTGTTGCCTTGCTTGTCGCCGACGCGGTTGAGCGGGTCGACGACTTCGGTGGCGAACTTGCCGGCTTCTTCCAGAATGGCCTCGACCAGGTCGGTGGACACTTCCTCGTTGCCGGGCAGGCCGACGATTTCCTGCAGGCCGGCCAGCTCGTTCATGGCGAACAGCATGTCCTTCACGGGGGCGACGTAATTGCTCATGGTGTTTCCTTGCGAATTCGGTAAATGGATTTTTTGCGGGCTGCTTCGGTTGAGTGGGGGCGAATTCATTCGCCCACGAACTTCGCTCAGCCGGCCGGGGGCGAATGAATTCGCCCCCATAAAACGATGCTTACAGTGCGGACGCCAGCTGCGGCACGGCCTCGAAGAGGTCGGCGACGAGGCCGTAGTCGGCCACCTGGAAGATCGGCGCTTCCGGATCCTTGTTGATCGCGACGATCACCTTGGAGTCCTTCATGCCGGCCAGGTGCTGGATGGCACCAGAGATGCCGACTGCCAGGTAAAGCTGCGGGGCGACGATCTTGCCGGTCTGGCCGACCTGATAGTCGTTGGGCACGAAGCCGGCATCGACGGCGGCGCGGGACGCACCGAGGGCGGCGCCGAGCTTGTCGGCCAGGGGCTCCAGCACGGCGCGGTAGTTGTCGCCGTTGCCGAGGCCGCGGCCGCCGGACACGATGATCTTGGCGGCGCCCAGTTCCGGACGGGCGGACACGGTCAGCTCGCGGCCGACCAGCTTGGACAGGCCCAGGTCGGCGCCGGCAGCGATGGCTTCCACAGCGGCGGAGCCGCCTTGAGCTGCGGCGTCGAACGCGGTGGTGCGCACGGTGATGACCTTGATCGGGTCGGCGGACTTGACAGTGGCCAGGGCGTTGCCGGCGTAAATCGGACGCACGAAGGTGTCGGCGGACTCGATGGCGACGATGTCGGAAATCTGGGCCACGTCGAGCAGCGCGGCGACGCGCGGCAGCACGTTCTTGCCGAAGGTGGTGGCAGGGGCCAGCACGTGGCTGTAGCCGCCGGCCTTGATCACGTCCACCAGCAGCGCGGCGAGGTTCTCGGCGCTTTGCTCGGCATAGGCGGCGCCGTCGGCGACCTTGACCTTGGCGACGCCGGCCAGCTTGGCGGCGGCTTCTGCGGCAGCGCCGCAGGCTGCGCCGGCAACCAGCACTTCGATATCGCCACCGAGCTTGACGGCGGCGCTGACGGTGTTGAGGGTAGCGGCCTTCAGGCCGGCGTTGTCGTGTTCGGCAATGACGAGAATGGGCATTTTGTCTCCTGACTCGCTTTCTCTATTCCTGTGGGGGCGAATTCATTCGCCCGTCGTGCGTGGGGCAGCCTTGGAGGGCGAATGAACTCGCCCTCACCGCGGCTTAGATCACCTTCGCTTCGTTCTTGAGCTTTTCGACCAGCTGGGCCACGTCAGCAACCTTGACGCCGGCGCTGCGGGCGGCCGGTTCGACAACCTTCAGGGTGCTCAGGCGCGGGGTCACATCGACGCCCAGGTCAGCCGGCTTGACGGTGTCGAGCGGCTTCTTCTTGGCCTTCATGATGTTCGGCAGCGTGGCGTAACGCGGCTCGTTGAGGCGCAGGTCGGTGGTGATCACCGCCGGCAGGGGCAGGGACAGGGTCTCCAGGCCGCCGTCGATCTCGCGGGTGACGCTGACGCTTTCCGGGCCGACCTCGACCTTGGAGGCGAAAGTGGCCTGGGGCCAGCCGAGCAGCGCGGCGAGCATCTGGCCGGTCTGGTTGGAGTCGTCGTCGATGGCCTGCTTGCCGAGGATCACCAGGCGCGGCTGCTCCTTGTCCACCAGGGCCTTGAGCAGCTTGGCGACGGCCAGCGGCTGCAGGTCGACGTCGGACTCGACCAGGATGCCGCGGTCGGCGCCGATGGCCATCGCGGTGCGCAGGGTTTCCTGGCACTGGGCGACGCCGGCGGAAACGGCGACCACTTCGGTGGCCTTGTTGGCTTCCTTCAGGCGCACGGCTTCCTCGATGGCGATTTCATCGAAGGGGTTCATGGCCATCTTGACGTTGGCCAGCTCGACGCCGGACTGGTCGGCCTTGACGCGGATCTTGACGTTGTAATCGACGACGCGCTTGACGGGCACGAGGATCTTCATGGGTTCTTGTCTCCGATTGTGTTTATTCGATCGCCGAGGCCGACTTGGCCTGCTGGCGCAGCACGAATTTCTGGATCTTGCCGGTGGACGTCTTGGGCAGTACGCAGAACTCCACGTACTTGGGCACCTTGTAGCGGGCCAGGTGCTCGCGGCAGTGGGCGATGATGTCGTCCACCGTCACCTTGGCGTCTTCCTTCACCTCGATGTAGGCGGCCGGCACCTCGCCCCACTTCTCGTCGGGTTTGGCGACCACTGCGGCGGTCAGCACGGCCGGGTGGCGGTACAGCACTTCTTCCACTTCCAGCGAGGAGATGTTCTCGCCGCCGGAGATGATCACGTCCTTGGAACGGTCCTTGATCTTCACGTAGCCGTCCGGGTGCATCACAGCCAGGTCACCGGTGTGGAACCAGCCGCCAGAGAAGGCTTCCTCGGTCGCCTTCTCGTTCTTGAGATAGCCCTTCATGACCAGGTTGCCGCGGAACATGATCTCGCCCATGGTCTCGCCATCGGCGGGGACCGGCTCCATGGTCTGCGGGTCGAGGACGGTGATGCCTTCCTGCATGTGGTAGCGCACGCCCTGGCGGCCGTTGCGCTCAGCGCGCTGGGCGATCGGCAGGTCGTCCCATTCCGGGTGCTTGGCGCACACGGAAGCCGGGCCGTAGGTCTCGGTCAGGCCATACACATGGGTGATGTCGAAGCCGATGCGCTCCATGCCTTCGATGATCGCGGCCGGGGGCGCGGCCCCGGCGATCAGCGCCGACACCTTGTGCTCGATGCCGGCGCGCAGGCCTTCCGGCGCATTGATCAGCATGCCGTGCACGATCGGGGCGCCGCAGAAGTGGGTCACCTTGTGGGTACGGATCAGCTCATAGATCAGCGCCACATCCACCTTGCGCAGGCACACGTTGACGCCGGCGTTGGCGGCCAGGGTCCAGGCGAAGCACCAGCCGTTGCAGTGGAACAGCGGCAGCGTCCACAGATAGACGGCGTGCTGCGGCATGCCCCAGCTGATGATGTTGGAGGCGGAGTTGAGGTAAGCGCCGCGGTGGTGGAAGACCACGCCCTTCGGGTTGCCGGTGGTGCCGGACGTGTAGTTGAGGGCGATTGCATCCCATTCGTCGGCGGGCAGGGACCACTTGAATTCCGGGTCGGCGTCGGCGAGGAAGTCCTCGTACTCGATCTCGCCGAGGCGGGTGTCGCCCGGGTATTCCGGGTCGAGGGCGTCGATGACCAGCGGCTTGGGGCCTTCCAGCAACTCGAGGGCGGCGGCGATGGTGCCGGCGAACTCGGGGTCGGTGATCAGCACCTTGGCTTCGCCGTGGGCCAGCATGAAGGCGATGGCTTCCGGGTCGAGGCGGGTGTTGAGGGTGTTCAGCACTGCGCCGACCATCGGTACGCCGAAGTGGGCCTCGACCATCGCCGGGATGTTGGGCAGCATCACCGCCACGGTGTCGCCGCGGCCGATGCCGCGCTGGGCGAGGGCGCTGGCCAGGCGGCGGCAGCGGCTGTAGGTCTCGCTCCAGGTGAAGCGGCGGGCGCCATGGATCACCGACAGGCGGTTCGGATAGACCTGGGCGCTACGCTCGAGAAAGGACAAGGGCGACAGCGGGACATAGTTGGCGGCGCATTTGTCCAGCCCTTGCTCGTACGGATTGTTCGACACCTGTTTTTTCTCCTCTTGGTTCTTGGCGCCACGACTTGATGAGGCGGTGGCTCTGGGGCCTGTTCTCCGGTGCGGCCTTGTGGGCGGAATCCCGAAGATCGAGGAGAAGGTTCGCAGACAACCTTGTCGGAAGTTTCGTGAAAATGTACTCAATGTTGTCGGCCGTCTCCGCTGCTCGGGACGCTGGCTAAAATCGGATCAGGCAGCATGGAAACAGGACAGCGATGAACGAGCAGGACCGGCCCGAAACCCCCGTCGAGGAACGCATGCCCAGCGGTGAAAACCCCGCGGACGGCGCTCATCCGTCCTTCGACCGGCGCTACCGGGAGATGCTCGGTGCTGGCCTCGACCTGCTCGACCAGGGCGTCACCGTCTTCGACGAGGACTTGCGCATGGTGGCGTGGAACGGCGCCTTCCTGCGCCTGCTCGACTTTCCGCCGGAGCTGGCCAGCCCGGGGGTGTCCTTCGAGGTCTTCATCCGCTACAACGCAGAGCGCGGCGACTATGGTCCCGGCGATCCGGATGTGCAGGTGGCGGAGCGGGTCGCGCGGGCGCGCAGCTTTCTGCCCCACGTCACCGAGCGGGTGCGGCCCAACGGGCAGGTCTTGTCGATTCGCGGCTTTCCGTTGCCGCATCAGGGCTTTATCACGGTGTATACGGACATCACAGAGCAGCGCCAGGCGCAGCAGCAGATCGCCGATCACCAGGCCGAGCTGGAGGCGCACATCCGCGCCCGCACCGAGGAGCTGACCCGCGCCAACGCCGAACTGACCAACGCGATCCAGTCCAACAAGGCGATCACCCAGGCTCTGCAGCGCAGCGAGCAGCGCTTGCGCGAGATCACCGATGCGATTCCCGCGGCCATCGCCTACTTCGACCGCAGCGGCACCTACCGCTATGCCAACAAGGGCTATGCTGAGTGGTTCGGCTGGTCGGCACGGGAGGTGGAGGGCAAGCAGATCCGCGACGTCACCGGACAGGAGGTGTATGAACTCGTCGTTGGTTATCTGGCCCGCGCGCTGGCTGGCGAGCAGGTTTCCTACGAATACACCCTCACCGGCCGCGATGGGATGCCGGCCCGGGCCCGCAGCACGCTGGTGCCGGACATCGGGTCAGACGGCGAGGTGCAGGGCTGTTACGTGCACTCGGTGGATGTCACCGAGCAGCGCCGCACCGAGGCGGCCCTGGCCCAGGCCCAGAAGATGGAAGCCATCGGCCAGCTCACCGGCGGCCTCGCCCACGACTTCAACAACATGCTGACAGTGGTCATCGGCAACCTGGTGGCCCTGAAGGAGAACCACCCTGATGACCCGCTCACCGAGAACTTCGTCGAGCCGGCCATGCAGGCCGCCAACCGCGGTGCCGAGCTGATCCGCCGGCTGCTCGGCTTCGCCCGCCGGCAGCCCCTGGAGCCCCGGCCGGTGGAAGTCAACGAGCTGATCCTCGGCATGTCGAAGCTGATCCGCCGCAGCCTGCCATCCACCATCGGGGTCAGCACGGCCAGCCGCGAGCCCTGTCTGGTGGCGTTGGTGGACGCCCACCAGCTCGAGAACGCACTGCTCAACCTGGCCCTCAATGCCCGCGACGCGATGCCCAATGGCGGTGAGCTGCGCATCGAATCCTCGCTGGAGCAGCTCAGCGTACATGCTGCCGCCGACCTGGAAGTACCACCCGGCGACTACGTGCAGATCGCCGTCAGTGACAATGGCATGGGCATGGACGGTAGCACGCTGGCGCGGGTCTTCGAGCCCTTTTTCACCACCAAGCAGTTCGGTATGGGCAGTGGCCTCGGGATGTCGATGGTGTATGGCTTCGTCAAGCAGTCGGGGGGCGGGGTGCGTATCCGCAGCCGCCAGGCTCGCGGTACCACGGTGGCGCTGCTGCTGCCCAGCATCGCCGAGGATGACCAGCCCGATGTGCTACCGGCCGGTTCTGATGTGAATGCGGCCGACCTGGCCGGCAAGCTGGTGCTGCTTGCCGAGGACGACGTGGACGTGCGCACCGTGGTACGCATGCAGCTTGCCGAGCTGGGCTGCGCGGTGGTGGAAGCCGAGAACGGTGCCGAGGCGGCTGACATGGTGGAGAACATTCCGGCCATCGCGTTGGTGATCTCCGACGTGGTGATGCCCGGCACGATGGACGGGCGGGCCCTGGCGCGCTTCGTGCGGCGCTTTCGTCCGGAGTTGCCGATCGTGCTGATGAGCGGTTTCGCCGAGACCCATGCCAGCGTCGAGGTCGACCCCGACCTGCCGCTGCTGGCCAAGCCCTTCTCCCGCGACAAGCTGCTGGCGGCCTTGCGTCCGCTGGCCGCATGAGCCAAGCTCTCGGGCTATGGCTCATACCCGTCCCCCAGAACTGATCTACGTGGTTGAGGATGAGGCGGCGATTGCCCGCCTCATCGCCGATACGCTGGAAAAATTCGGCTACCGGGCCGAGTTGTTCCGCACCGCCGAGGCTTTCTTTCATGGTCTGCGCCACAAGGCGCCGGAGCTGGTGATCCTCGACCTGGGCCTGCCGGACATGGATGGCATGGCGGTGCTGCAGCAACTGCGCGGCAAGCACGCCTGCGGCCTGCTGGTGCTGACCGGGCGCAGCGACACCTACGACCGGGTGATGGGCCTGGAGCTGGGGGCCGACGACTACGTGGTCAAGCCCTTCGAGCCGCGGGAGCTGATCGCCCGCGTGCGCAGCATCCTGCGCCGCTATCCGGGCCAGGTGGTGCTGCCGGCCGATCCCAGCCAGCGCGTCGCCGAATTTGCCGGCTGGCGCTTCGAGCCGGGCAGCAACACCCTCACCAGCCCCAGTGGCGAACAGGACACCCTCAGCACCGCCGAGGCCCAGCTGCTATCGGTGCTGTTGGCCCACCCCAACCACATCCTGACCCGCGAACAGCTACTCGGCGGCCGCGACGTGTCGGCGCTTGACCGTAGCATCGACCTGCGCGTCTCGCGGCTGCGCCGCCGCTTCGAGGAAAACCCCCAGCACGCCAAGCTGATCAAGACCGTCTACGGCGCCGGCTATCTGCTGGCGGCGACGGTGAACTGGTCCTGAGTCCGTCGCCGGACGTTGTGCATGTCATGGACTGCGACAAATGGTCGCGCCCGCCCTTATCCGTTTCCGTTCAAGCGGCCGGGCGCGCTAAGCTGCGGCCCGGTTCCAACCAAGGAGTTATTTCCGTGCACATCATCCACAAGCTCGCGGGGCTGGCGCTGGCCAGCCTGTTCATCGGCAATGTTGCGGCCGCGGATCTCGAAGTGAAGGATCCCTGGGTGCGCGGCACTGTGCCGGCCCAGAAGGTTACCGGCGCCTTCATGCAGCTCGGCAGCAAGGGCGGCGTCACCATCGTCGGCGCGGCCAGCCCGGCGGCCGGCGTCGTCGAGATCCACGAAATGGCGATGGACGGCGGCGTGATGAAGATGCGTGCAGTAAAGCGCCTCGACGTACAGCCCGGCCAGCCGCTCGAGCTGAAGCCCGGCAGCTACCACGTGATGCTGATCGACCTGAAGAAGCCCCTGGCGGCAGGCGAGGTGGTGCCGATCACGCTGAAGGTGGAAGGCAAGGACAAGAAGACCGAAGCGGTCGAGGTGAAGGCCGAAGTGCGCGCGTTGACCGCCGCGCCGGCAATGGACCACAAACACATGCACTGAAGCCTGGCCGCCGGAGGGCGTCCGGGAGGCCGTCATGGCTGGAGTGACTTCCGGTAACCCAGCGGGGGTTTGCTGTGGTGGGCTCTGTGGGGGCGAATTCATTCGCCCCTGCCGGTGGACCGGCGTCCGCGGGCGAACGAATTTGCCCCTACGGGCGGTGTGCGGCCTCCTCGAACAGGCGGGTGATGGTCTGGCGCAGGCGCTGGGAGGCGCGCGCGTAGTCGCCGCCGGTGACCATGCGGATCGCCTCGTCACGGCGGCCGGCATTGAAGGCCAGCACCGCCTGGCCGGCGTGGCGATGGAATTCGGCGTGGTGGCGGCGCAGTTCGCTGAAGGTGTCGAGGGTGCCGAAACGTTCCTGGCCACGGCCGTAGAGCCAGCGGCCAAGGGTGCTGCGCTTGTCGAGGAAGACCTGGTCGGCGGCGATGGCGGTCGTCTTGGGGCCGAACAGGCGTGCCTCCAGGCGGGCCTTCCAGCGCATGTGGGCCTCGATGGCCTCGATGGCGTCCAGGTCGACGGGGCGGCTGGTCGTTCCGGGCAGGACCGTCAGTGGCTCCTCTTCCCGTTCCCCGTCATTGGTATGCTCGCGGCGGAACCATTTCTTCCAATCCATCCATCGACCTCGCCTGTGTCTCGTGCCCCGGGCCGTCCGGAAGGGACGCGCCGGGTCGCCGAGAGCTTAGTCGATATTTGATTCAGATATCTTCGGCGGATTGCTCCGATTGGGCGGTAGCGAGTACGCCGCTGGTACGCAGCATGGCCTTATAGGCCTTCATGACCGGGCGGGAGATCATCGTCTCGGCGAGCAGGCGCTGCTCGTAGATGCGTTCCACCAAGTCCTCGTCCATGCCCTGGCGGGCACGGGCAATCAGGCGGTGGTCGGTGTCGTCGAGGATGTGGCCGGGGCGGTCCTTCACCGCGTCGTAGATGACGGCGATGATCTCCTTCTCCTGCGGGTTCATCTTGCACTTGCCGTCGAGGATCTTGAGCATCACCGTCGTCGTGCAGTCGATGTCGGTGGGCGTCAGTGCCGCCTGCCGCGCCCAGGCCGCCGCGGGACGCTCAGGCATGGGCCACCTCCAGGCCGCGGAAGGTGGCGCAGCGGGTGAAGGCGGCCAGGTCCGGCGCACAGGCCTTCTGCTTGCAGTACTTGGCGGTCAGCTTGGCGAGGCCCTTGATGTCGCGCCCGCTGGCGTCGGGGAAGAGCACCGCCAGGCGTTCGATCAGCGCCGCGTCGAGGACCAGCCCGAACTGCTCGGCCATCACCTGCCAGATGCGCTGGCGCGCCGCGGCGTCGGGCGAGGCGTACTTGATGAGGGCGATGCAGCGCGACACGATGGCTTCGTCGATATCGTCGATGCGGTTGGTGGTGAGGAACAGCAGGCCGTTGAAGTATTCCAGCACACGCAGGAACACGCCGACCACCGCATTCATCGTGATGTTGTCGTCGCGCCGCTTGATGTACACGTCGGCCTCATCGATGAGCATCACCGCGCCCCAGCGCTGGGCGCGGGTCAGCACCTCCTTCAGCGTCGTCTCCATGGCCGCCACGTTGAGGCCGAGCTGGCCCGAGTGCACCCGGTACAGCGGCCGCCGGATGATTTCGGAATACACCTCGGCGGTGAGGGTCTTGCCGACTCCCGGTGGGCCGGCGCACAGCACCGTGGTGCCGCCGGACTTGCCGGCCACGATGTCGTCCATCAAGAGGTCCATCTCGGCGGTGAGGATGTCGATCAGGTCGGTCTGCTCGGCGGGCAGGATCAGCTTCTGCTTGAGGGCCGGCTTGTACTCGTAGGGGTGGATGTCGCCGACGTGCACCCACAGGTAGTGGTGCAGGTCGAGGTGGAACATCAGGATGAAGAAGTGCACCGGCAGGCTGGTGAACAAGCCCTTGGGCATTGCGTCGCGGGACGCCTCGACCGCGTCGTCGGCCTTGTAGCGCAGGCTTTTGGCGGCGCGGCGCAGGTAGGGGCCGAGGATGTCGCCGGGGGCGTCGAGGGTCAGCACGCGGTCGGACAGGATGCCTTCGTCGTTTACCAGGCGCGCTTCGCCGCCGCTGGAGGACAGGATCACCACGTCCTTGCGTGACCAGTCGGTGTCCCGGTGGCTGGCGGTGGGGTTCTCGGCGTAGAGGGCGGTGCCGCGGCCGGAGAACTGCTCGCCGTAGCGGGCGCGCCAGTCGAAGTAGCGCTCGGCCATGTCGTCGTAGGCGGCGATCAGCTCCGGCGTTTCCTTCAGGTAGCCCTTGGCGGCGAAGATGCCGCCGACCGTGCGGTTGGCGATGTCGCTGGCGACGATGCGGATGTTGCTGGTGACGATCTTGCCGCGGGTGTTGGCCTTCAGTTCGATCAGTACCTTGCCGGTTTCCTCGTTGGAGGCCGGCGTGTAGTCGAGGCGGGTGACCACCCAGGCGGTCGGCTTGCCGGCGCTGGCGGCGCTGAACAGCCAGCCGCGGATCGCGTCGTCGGCCAGGTAGCGGGCGATGGCCGGCACCAGCAGCTCCAGGTCTTCCGATTCGAAGCGCATGCCATCGCCGGCCAGTGCCTTGCGCAGCGTGGAGATCTGCGCGGCGCGGGCGCGCATCTCTGGACCCGCGCCTTCGAAAAGTACTTCGAGGAAATGCAGTTCGTCGTGCTCCATCTGCAGGAAGCTCACTTCGGCGCGGTTGCCGAAGCGCATCTGCTCCAGCAGCCAGGACAGGCGCGGGTGGGCCTGTACCAGGGCCTCGACGAACGGACGTTCGAGCTGCAACTTCATCGGTGATTCCTCCGCATGACTCGGAGGAACTCACGCAAGTTTCGCGCCGCTATGCCGGTACCCGGCCAGCCTGGCTATTTCAGGCTTGCAGAGGGGGCGGGCGATGCCATCCGTGTGGGGAAGCCGACAAGGGCGTGCGTCAATGTGCGGTCTGTCCGCCGGCCAGCGCGTCCACCAGGGCCTGGGCATGGGGCGACAGGGGCAGGTCGCGGCGCACGACGATGGACAAGTCGCGGCTGGCCCACGGTTCGTCTACGTCCACCACCGCGAAGGGGCGCTGGCGGCCGGCGCGCTCAGCCGCCGAGCGCGGCACCAGGCCCAGGCCGACGCCGGCGCCGGCCATGCGGAGCACGGCCTCGAAGCTGCGCACCTCGATGCGTACGTCCAGCCGGCCGCCGGTTTCCGCCACGTAGTTCATCAGCCCTGTATGGAAGGCGCTGCCGGTGTGGAGCATCACGAAGGGCTGGTCGAGGACTTCGGCGATGCGCACCCGGGCCCGCGCCGACACCGGATGGCCGGGTGGGGTGACCAGCACGATGCGGTCCTGCCGGTAGGGGCGGGCGAGCAGCACGTCCGGCGGCACCTCGCCGGCGACCACGCCGATCTCCGTCTCGCCGCTGGCCACGCAGCGCAGGATCTCCGGGCTGGTCATTTCCTTGAGCGTTACGCGGATGTGCGGCTCGGCGCGCAGGAAGTCGCCCAGGTCGTCCGGCAGGAAGCAGTTGATGGCGTTGGTGTTGGCGTACAGGCTGACCTGGGCGCGCACGCCGCGGGCGAAGGGCGACAGGTCTGCGTGCATCTGTTCGAGCTGGGCGAACACCTGGCGGGCGTGGCCGAGTAGCGCCTCGCCGGCGCGGGTGGGGCGCAGGCCACGGGCGTGGCGTTCGAAAAGGGCCACGCCAAGGCTCTCTTCCAGACGGGCCAGGCGATGGCTGGCCGACGACGGGGCCAGGTGGGCGCGGGCTGCGCCACGGGTCAGGCTGGCCTCTTCGGCAATTGCCGCGAAGAGGCGCAGGTCGGTGAGGTCGTAGTGCAAGCTTTCGTCTCCGGCGAACACAGCCCCCGGATCTTACCAATTCCCCCCGTTGCAATCCGGTGGCCTAATGGGGGCCGTTCCATTTTGTCGAATGCTCATGAACCCCGGTCACCGTGTCGGGCTCATCTTCGCCGTTCTCGGCGCGGTGGGCTTTTCCTTCAAGGCCATCCTGATCAAGCTGGCCTATCCCTACGGCGTGGATGCGATCACCCTGCTGGCCCTGCGCATGGGCATGTCGTTGCCCTTCTTCATCGCCCTCGGCTGGCAGGACCAGCGCCGCCGCCAGCCGGAAGCGCTGACCCGGCGGGATGTGCTGTTGCTGCTCGGCCTCGGCACCTCGGGCTACTACCTGGCGAGCTACCTGGACTTCCTCGGCCTGCACTACATCTCGGCGGCCCTCGAACGGTTGATCCTGTTCGCCTACCCGACGCTGGTGGTAGTGCTGTCGGCGCTCTTCCTCGGCAAGCCGATCACCCGCCGGGCGATGGCCTGCATCGCGCTGTGCTATTCGGGGATTGCGCTGGCGGTGGCCCACGACCTGACGATCACCGGCACCGCCCGTGATGTGTGGATCGGCGGCAGCCTGGTGTTCGCCAGCGCGGTGTCCTACGCGCTGTACCTGATGGGCAACGGCCAGGCGGTGGTGCGCCTGGGCGCGGCGCGTACCACGGCGTGGGCGAGCACTGCCGCCTGCGTGCTGTGCCTGGCCCATTTCGCGCTGACCCGACCTCTTGGCCTGCTGGTGCAGCCGGCCCCCGTGCTGCTGCTGGCGGCGGCGATGGCGCTGTTCTCTACGGTCTTGCCGGTGTGGATGGTGTCGGAGGCGATGCGCCGGCTGGGCGCGGGGCCGGTGTCGCTGATCGGCACCCTCGGGCCGGTGATCACCCTGTTCCTTGGCTGGCTGATCCTTGCCGAGCCGATCGGGTTGTTCCAGCTGCTCGGCGGTTCGCTGGTGGTGGCGGGGGTGGTGCTGGTGGGGAAAAAGGGCTGACCTGTCTCGGCCGGCGGGGCGGACCCGCCGGCCGGCTGCTCAGTCGTGCTTTGCGGCGACGATGCGGTAGCAGGGGTTGTACTTCTTGCCGGGCAGTTTCATGCGGCCTTGGGCCACGAAGGAGGCCATCAGTTCGTCCATCGGGCCCATGATCGCCGGGTCGCCGTGGATCTCGAAGCTGCCGTGCTTCTCGATCTCGCGGATGCCTTCGTCCTTCACGTTGCCGGCCACCACGCCGGAGAAGGCACGCCGCAGGTTGGCGGCCAGCAGGTGGGCCGGCTGTTCCTTGTGCAGCTTGAGGCCGCGCATGCGTTCGTGGGTCGGGCGGAAGGGCTGCTGGAACTCGTGCTCGATGCGCAGCAGCCAGTTGAAGTAGTAGGCATCGCGTTTCTCCTTGCGGAAGCTGCGCACCTGCTCGACGCCGCCCTTGATCTCCCGGGCCACCCGCGCCGGGTCGTCGATGATGATCTTGTAGCGTTGGCGCGCCGCGTCGCCGAGGGTTTCGGCGATGAAGCGGTCGATGCGCACGAAGTACTCCTCGGCGCTCTTCGGGCCGGTGAACACCAGCGGGAAGGGGATCGCCGCGTTGTCCGGGTGGAGCAGGATGCCCAGGATGTAGAGGATTTCCTCGCAGGTGCCGACCCCGCCGGGGAAGACCACGATGCCGTGGCTGGTGCGCACGAAGGCTTCCAGGCGCTTTTCCACGTCGGGCAGGATGACCAGCTCGTTCACCACCGGGTTGGGCGCCTCGGCGGCGATGATGCCCGGCTCGGTGAAGCCCAGGTAGCGGCCGCCCTTGATGCGCTGGGTGGCGTGGGCGATGGCGGCGCCCTTCATCGGCCCCTTCATGGCGCCGGGGCCGCAGCCGGTGCAGATGTCCATGCCGCGCAGGCCGAGCTGGTAGCCGACCAGCTTGGTGTAGTCGTATTCCTCCCGGTTGATCGAGTGGCCGCCCCAGCACACCACCACGTTGGGCTGGGTGATTGGCTGCAGCACGTTGGCGTTGCGCAGGATGTGGAACACCGCGTCGGTGACGCCGGCCGAGGTGCTGAGGTCGAACTTGGGGTTGCCGTTGATCTCGTTGCCCACATAGACCACATCGCGCAGCACGGCGATCAGGTGCTCCTGGATACCGCGGATCATGCGCCCGTCCACGAAGGCGCTGGCCGGCGCACCGTGGATGTCCAGCTTGATGCCGCGGGCCCGCTGCTGCACGCGGATGTCGAAGTTGCGGTAACGCTCCAGCAGCTCCTTGCCGTCGTCCATCTCGTTGCCGCAGTTGAGCACCGCCAGCGAACAGTTGCGGTACAGGGTGTTCAGGGCGCTGTCGCCCTGGGTCGACAATTTGGCGGCCTCCGAGCTGGACAACACCTCCAGGCGCCCGGTGGGGGAGACTTGCGTGTCTACGGTTTCGTATTCCATGGCTGCGCTCTCATTGTCGTTGGGGGACCGGAACGGCAGCCTGCGAGACGTGAGCCTTCCCCCTGGCTGCCGGTGCGGCGCCGCTCGGGAGAGGTCGGACGACCGGCCGCGCTGGCCGGTGCGGGGGCAATGCGACACCCGTCCGAATCCAGAACAAGGCGACGCTCTGTGGGGCATCTTAACGTAGGGATATTCGTCCGGGAAAGCGACGCATCTCACGAAAGGGGCGCCGGGCCTTGCTTCGGGCCTGTCTGGCGGAGCCGATCGGGGTGCCTCTGTGTGCTATGGGCATAGTCGTGGCCGCTCCACATCCCGGCCCGCTGGCCCTGTTCGAGCAGATCGAGGTGGAGTGCTGCTGAGCGCCGCGCTCAGCTGGCGAAGACCAGGCAGGCGCGCCCCATGTCCTTGGCCCGGTACATCGCGTTGTCGGCGCTCTTCATCAGGCTGACGTCGTCCTCGCCGTGCTCCGGGAACAGGCCGATGCCGATGGAGGCGGAGATCTGCAGCTGCAGTCCGTCCACCTCGAAGGGGTGGGACAGGGCGCTGAGGATGCGTTCGGCGACACGCCGGGCGTCCACCGGCGCGTCGATATGAGGCAGCAGCACGACGAACTCGTCGCCGCCCATGCGCGCCAGGGTGTCCGCTTCGCGCAGGCATTCGCGCATGCGCGCAGCGGCGGCGATCAGCAGCTTGTCGCCGATGGCGTGGCCGTAGGCGTCATTCACCGGCTTGAAGCGGTCGAGGTCCACGAACATCAGGCTGGCCTGCGTGCGTTCCCGGCGGGCCCGCGCCAGCGCCGACTGAAGGCGGTCGGCGAACAGCGCCCGGTTGGGCAGGCGGGTCAGCGGGTCGTGCTGGGCCATGTGGCGCATGCGCTCCTCGCTTTCCCGCAGTTCGCGGGTCATCGACTGGGCGTGGGTGAAGGCCCGGCTGCGGCCGGTGACCAGCTGCCACGTCAGCAGCGCCAGCAAAAGGCTCACGCCGGTGCCGGCTACCGCGATGATCCGCGTCGAGCCAAGGCCGCGCTGCTGCTCGAACTCCGGCGTGCTGCGGATGGCCAGGGTCCACTTGTGCTGGGGAAAGCTGATGTACTGGAGCGTGGCGAAGCGCGGCGTGGCCTGTTCCTCGGTTTCGCTCCGGGGGTGGGAGTCGAAGATCAGGTCTTCGGGGTTGGTGTGGCTGCCGTCGTAGATACGCAGCGCGAGGCCGGGGATGCCTTCCCCGTACAGGCTGGCCATCATCGCCTCAAGCCGGAAGGCCACATGCACCCAGCCGCGCAGGGCCTGGCGGCGTGCCTCTGGCGTGCCGATGGGCTGGTCCTTGGCATACAGGGCTTGGTACATGGCGAAGCCGGACTGCCGGGGGACGTCATGCACCAGCAGGGTGATCTTGCGGGTCATCGCGGCGGTGCCGGCATCCCGCGCCTGCTGCATCGCGGCTCGGCGCAGGGGATCGACATACATGTCGCGTCCGATGGCGGCCCGGTTGCCCGGCGTGTCGGGCGCGACGTAGGCGATCGGGGTCGGGGCGTCGTCGGCGTGCCCTTTTGGCCAGGGCGTGTAGGCCATGATCTGCAGGCCGGCAAAATCGGCGCCATTGGTCAGCACGTTGACGTAGCGCTGGAAGTCCACGTCGCTGACGTGGCTGGAGGCTTCGAACAGGCCGCGGGTGCCACGCAGCATCTGCTCGCAGGCGGCCAGGCGCTGTTCAATACGGCTGGTGGTCTGGCGCACATTGAAATCAAACTGGGTGCGCAGATTGGCGTCGAGGCCCTGGCGCTCGTGCAGCCACAGCCAGCCGGTCATGCATAGCGAGGCCAGTCCGACGCAGACGGGCAGCAGCCGTTCGAGGTGGCGCAGGGAAAGTCTCACGGATGCTGCCCTGGCGGCTGCGCCGACGCACTCACCAGGCGCGGGCTGTCACTCGGTGCGACGGTGGGGCGCGGGAGACCGGACTGACGGTTTTTCCTCAAACTGCAAATCTCCGTTCTTCTTGTTGTGAGCGGGATCGAAGGTTGGGTGAAGTACTAGATTTGCAGTATTTGAGATTTTCATATGCGGCACTATTAACTTTGGCACTCTTTGCGAAAAGTCAGGAATGCTGCTGCAGGTAGAGTTGCTCCACTTCGGCTCGGGCCCATGGGGTCCGACGCAGGAACTTCAGGCTGGATGAGATGCTGGGTTCGTTGTTGAAACAGCGCAGCGGGATCCGCGCGCCGAGACCCTGCCAGCCGTATTGGGCGACGAGTTCGGTCAGCATGCGCTCCAGGGTGACGCCGTGCAGGGGATTGTTGGGCTGGGTGCTCATGGGTATCGGATGGTGGCCAGCCGCGCACTTTGGGCTACTCCGACGTCTATGCCAAGCCTGGAAAACCCTGTTTGCCCCTTGAGTATTCCAGCTGTGCTCTCTTATGCTGCTTGGGTTTGATGCCATTCGGATCAGTCTCGCGGCGCCTGGCCGCGGCACTCCGCCCACCCATGCGCGTTGCCATCCTCTATCCGCTGTTCGTTCTTGCCGCCTGGACCTTCCTGATCCTGGTGCTCATCGCCGTCCGCCGGCTCGGTGCCGGCTTTGCCGGCCGGGTCCATGTGTCCGATTTCCGTTTCGGCGAATCGGCAAAGGTGCCATCCGACGTGTGCCTGCCCAACCGGAACTACATGAACCTGCTGGAGCTGCCGGTGCTCTTCTACGTGCTGGGGCTGCTGTGCTACGTGACCGGCCAGCATTCGCCGCTGCAGCTGGGGCTGGCCTGGGCCTACGTGGGGCTGCGGGTGGTGCACAGCCTGATTCACCTGGGCTACAACAACGTCTATCACCGCCTGGCGGCCTTCGCCCTCAGCAACGGAGTGCTGCTGGCCGCCTGGTTGCTGGCGGCCATCGGTCTGCCTCTGGATTGAAGGCCGACTGGCCTCAGGCCTTGTCGCGCTTGGCGGCCCACACGGCCATGCCGATGCCGGCGAGGATCATCGGCAGGGACAGCCACTGGCCCATCGACATGCCGAAGGTCAGCAGGCCGAGGAAATCGTCCGGCTCGCGGCCGAATTCGGCGATGAAGCGGAAGCAGCCGTAGCCGATCAGGAAGGCCGCCGAGATCAGGCCACGAGGCCGCGGCTTGGCGGAGAACCACCACAGGATCAGGAACAGGCTGACCCCTTCCAGCGCGAACTGGTAGAGCTGGGACGGGTGGCGCGGCAGGTTGTCCACCTGCGGGAAGATCATCGCCCACGGCACGTCGGTGACGCGCCCGACCAGTTCGCCGTTGATGAAGTTGCCGAGGCGCCCGGCAGCGAGGCCGAGGGGCACCAGCGGGGCGATGAAGTCGGTGACGGCCAGCCACGGCCGGTGGGTCTTGCGGCCGAACAGCCACATGGCCGCCAGCACGCCGAGGAAGCCGCCGTGGAAGGCCATGCCGCCCTGCCACACGGCGAGGATCTCGGCCGGGTGGCTCAGGTAGTAGGTCGGCTTGTAGAACAGCACGTAGCCGAGACGGCCGCCGAGGATCACTCCGAGCACGCCATAGAACAGCAGGTCGTCGATCTGCTGCGCGTCCCAGCCCAGCTCTGGCCGCCGCCGGGCATGAACCCGGCCGAGGGCCACGAAGAGGATGAAGGCGACGAGGTACATCAGGCCGTACCAGCGTACCGCGAGGGGGCCGATGGCGATGGCGATGGGGTCGAACTGGGGATGGACGAGCATGGATTTCTTGCTTGGGACGATGGGTTAAGGGCGCGTTGCGGGGACGTGGCGCTGACGGTGGGTGGCGTGCTGGCCGCCCGGCATCTGTTAGCCGTGGTCCTGTACCCTCACTGGAACTGCTTGCGGAATTCCTCGAATTCGTTGGTCAGCCATTCCAGCTGCTGACGCAGACGGCGAACCTCCTCTTCGAGTTCCCCAACGCGGCTGCCGCGGGGGGCTGCCTGCTCCGCGGCCTCGAAGCTGTGGCTCTGCTGGGCAGCGTCCTCGCCGCTCATCAGGTGGGTGTAGCGGGCTTCCTTGGTCCCGGGCGCCTTCGGTAGCTGGATGACCATCGGCGGGTACTTGTCGCCGAGCTTCTCCAGGATCTCCTCGACCTCGGCCGGCGTGCCGAAAGCGTGCATGCGCTCGCAGCGGGCGCGGATTTCGCCAACGGTCTGGGCGCCGCGCAGCATCAGGATGGCCAGCACGGCCTGCATCGGTGGCGTGAGGGAATGGCGCAGGCGGATCTGGTGCTCCCACTTGGCGACCCGGGCGCCGGCCTGGTGGCGCTGACTCACCAGGCCGCGCTCGGCGAGGCGGTCGAGGGTGGCCAGCACGGTGGCTTCAGACAGGTTCATCACCGGTTCGCGGCCGGTGAGCTGGTTGCAGCCTGTGACCAGCGCATTGACCGACAGCGGGTAGGTATCGGGGGTGACGAAGGATTTCTCGATCAGGACCGCCAGCACGCGGACCTCGAAATCGTCCAGATCGAAGCCGGCTTTGCTGTCGGGGGCATCGGCGGGAAGGTCGGGCGTGGTGTCGGTCATGATGGGCTTCCAGTTCGTCGCGAGGCCGCCATGATAGCCGAGCGCGGGTGTCGACCCGATGGCAGCAGGATGTCGGTGGTCCCAAGGAAACGTCGGACCGCCCCAAATCTATTTGCCCCCCGTGGGGGGCGGGCCGGGCGCAGCCCGGCCCTGGGGGCGCTCAATTGGCGCCGTGGCACTTCTTGTACTTGCGGCCGCTGCCGCAGGGACAGGGGTCGTTGCGGCCGACCTTGGCGCCGTCGCGGACGATGGGCTCGCGGATCGCGCCGAGAGGGATCGGCGCCAGCGCCACCGGCGGCATGTGGTGGATGTCCGGCCAGGCGGCGATTTCCGGGCGCAGGTCGTCGATCAGGCCGTGGCCGGCGTCGCGCAGGGCCGCCAGCGCATCGGCGGGCTTGCGGCGGATGTCGTCCTCCAGCTGCTCGGCGTCCACGTAGCTGTCGTCGATGAGGCCGGCGGCGAACCATTCGTGGATTGTCGGCAGTTGTTCGACGGCGCCCAGGTCGGCCAGGTGGGTGACGAGTTGGTCAAGCAGCGGGAAGTCGTCGCCGCGCTCGGGGTCGTCCTGCAGGGCCTGGGCTTCGCGGGCGCCGAAGTCGGCGAGGAAGTCTACCACCGGTGCCCGCGGGGTGAGTCCTTCCAGGGCGGCGAGGCTCATCGCCTCCAGCGCGGCGGCGCGGGCCCAGCGGCTGGCGCCGTCGTCGTCGGCCAGCGCGGTGAGCGGGGCCAGTTCGCCGTTGCAGGTGGAGGCCAGCGCACGGCCGTAGCTGTCATGGACGAGCTGGCCGAACAGGGTGTCCACCTGGCTCTCGTCCAGATGGCCCAGCTCGGCCAGGGGCCGGTAGGCGCGGGTGTCGCGCCAGCGGGCGAGGAGCAGCATCGCGTAGAGGTGCAGCACGTAGCCGTCGGCCTGGGCCGGGGTCGGGTCGGCGGCCAGCGCCTCCAGCTCGGCCACCAGCAGCGGGGCGATCTCGTCCCGGTGGGCATCGGCGAGCCCGAGGGCTGCCAGCGGCAGCGGCGTAGCCAGGTATTCGAGTTGCGGGCGGAGGGAGGACCAGAGTTCGGACATGGCGCGATGGGAATCTACGACGGGTAATCAGTGTACTGGATGCCGCCCCCGGCCGTGAGGCGGGGGTGGATGGAGGAGGCGGGTGCTCAGGCGCCGGGCAGCAGCTTGGCCAGGTAGCGGCCGGTGTGGCTGGCGGGGTTGGCGGCCAGGGTTTCCGGCGTGCCGCTGCCGACCAGGGTGCCGCCGCCGTTGCCGCCTTCGGGGCCCATATCGAGCAGCCAGTCGGCAGTCTTGATGACGTCCAGGTTGTGCTCGATGACGACGATGGTGTTGCCGTGGTCGCGCAGGCGGTGCAGCACCGACAGCAGCAGCTCGATGTCGGCGAAGTGCAGGCCGGTGGTGGGTTCATCCAGGATGTACAGGGTGCGGCCGGTGTCGCGCTTGGACAGCTCCAGCGCCAGCTTGACCCGCTGGGCTTCGCCGCCGGACAGGGTGGTGGCGCTCTGGCCGAGGCGGATGTAGCCGAGGCCGACCTGCATCAGGGTGTCCAGCTTGCGGGCGACGATGGGCACGGCGTTGAAGAACTCCAGCGCCTGCTCGACCGTCATCTCCAGCACTTCGTAGATGGTCTTGCCCTTGTAGCGGATCTCCAGCGTTTCCCGGTTGTAGCGCTTGCCGTGGCAGATGTCGCAGGGCACGTACATGTCGGGCAGGAAGTGCATCTCGACCTTGATCAGGCCGTCGCCCTGGCAGGCCTCGCAGCGGCCGCCCTTGACGTTGAAGCTGAAGCGGCCGGGGCCGTAGCCACGGGCCTTGGCTTCCGGCACGCCGGAGAACAGGTCGCGGATCGGCGTCAGTAGGCCGGTGTAGGTGGCCGGGTTGGAGCGCGGCGTGCGGCCGATCGGGCTTTGATCGACGTTGATGACCTTGTCGAAGTGGTCCAGGCCGTGGATGTCGACGCACGGTGCCGCCTCGATGCTGCTGCCGTTCACGTGGCGTGCCACGTGGGCGTAGAGGGTGTCGTTGATCAGCGTGCTCTTGCCCGAGCCGGACACGCCGGTGACGCAGGTGAACAGGCCGACCGGGATGTCGATGGTGACGTCCTTCAGGTTGTTGCCGCTGGCGCCCTCGATGCGCAGGTATTTGTCCGGGTCGGCCGGATGGCGCTTGGCCGGCACGGCAATGCTGCGGCTGCCGGACAGATAGGCACCGGTCAGCGAATCCGGGTGGGCGGCGATCGCTGCCGGCGTGCCTTCGGCGATCACCTGGCCGCCGTGCTCGCCGGCACCGGGGCCCATGTCGACCACGTAGTCGGCCATGCGGATGGCGTCCTCGTCGTGCTCGACGACGATCACCGTGTTGCCCATGTCGCGCAGGCGGCGCAGGGTGTCGAGCAGGCGGTCGTTGTCGCGCTGGTGCAGGCCGATGGACGGTTCGTCGAGCACGTACATCACACCGGTGAGGCCGGAGCCGATCTGGCTGGCCAGGCGGATGCGCTGAGCCTCGCCGCCCGACAGGGTGTCGGCGGAGCGGTCGAGGGACAGGTAGTCGAGGCCGACGTTGATCAGGAACTGCAGGCGCGACGAAATCTCGCTGACGATCTTCTCGGCCACTTGGGCGCGCTGGCCGGCGAGGCGCAGGCCGTCGAAGAAGCTCTTGCACTGGGCCAGCGGCAGGCGGCTGACCTCCGACAGGTTGCGCTCGCCGATCAGCACGTAGCGTGCCTCGGTGCGCAGGCGGCTGCCGCCGCAGGCCGGGCAGGGGCAGTTGGCGCGGTACTTGGACAGTTCCTCGCGCACCGCGATGGAGTCGGTCTCCTTGAAGCGCCGCTCCAGGTTGGGGATGATCCCCTCGAAGGCGTGTTCCTTCAGCACTGGCTTGCCGCCGTCGGACAGGTAGCGGAAGGCGATCTTCTCCTTGCCGGAACCGTTCAGCACCACCTCGCGGGTGTCCGCCGGCAGTTCCTCGAAGGGCGTGTCGATGTTGAAGCCGTAGTGGTCGGCCAGGCTGGCCAGCAGCTGGAAGTAGAACTGGTTCCGACGGTCCCAGCCGCGGATCGCGCCGGAAGCCAGTGACAGCTCGGGATGGGCGACGACCCGCTGCGGGTCGAAAAAATCCACGTTGCCGAGGCCGTCGCACTTGGGGCACGCGCCCATCGGGTTGTTGAAGGAGAACAGCCGCGGCTCCAGTTCGGCCAGCGCGAAGCTGCACACCGGGCAGGCGAATTTGGCCGAGAACAGGTGCTCCTTGCCGGAGTCCATCTCCACCGCGATGGCGCGGCCCTCGGCGTGGGTCAGCGCCGTCTCGAAGGATTCGGCGATGCGCCCGCGCAGGTCCTGGCGCACCTTCAGGCGGTCGACGACCACCTCGATGTCGTGGCGGCGGTTCTTGTCCAGCACGGGCAGGTTGTCCAGCTCATGCACGATGCCATCCACGCGCACCCGCACGAAGCCCTGGGCGCGCAGCTCGACGAACAGGTCGGCCTGCTCGCCCTTGCGGCCGCTGATCACCGGGGCGACGATCATCAGCTTGGTTTCCTCCGGCAGCGCCAGCACCGCGTCCACCATCTGCGACACGCTCTGGGCTTCCAGCGCGTGCTCCGGGTGGTCGGGGCAGTGCGGCGTGCCGGCGCGGGCGTAGAGCAGGCGCAGGTAGTCGTGGATTTCGGTGACCGTGCCCACCGTCGAGCGCGG
>NZ_JAYSDK010000050.1:0-27038 GCF_041914405.1 Zoogloea sp. | reverse complement strand
GCATCAAGGATCTGCGCACCAACTACGAAGTCGGCAACACCCAGGCCGTGCTCGACGGCGACCTGGACGGCTTCATCCAGGCCAGCCTGAAGCAAGGCGTGTAACAACACGGCGGGGCCGCGAACCGGCCCCGCGGCCTTTCATTCTTTCGTGATCGAACCTCTACCATGCTGCGAATCCTCGTCTGGCTGAGCGGCAGCATCGCGCTGCTGGCGGCGGCAGCCGTCGTCCTGGCCTTCCAGGCGGTGGAAGACACGCCGCTGGTGACATCCGGCACCGCGCCGGCGCCTGCCGCGCTGATGCGCGCCAAGGCGATCCTGCGCAAGAACGACCCGCGCAAGCTGGCTCGCGACGAACGACGCGAAATCGCCATTTCCGGGCCGGATCTGGACGCGCTGGTAGCCCTCGCCGCCCGCCGTGGCCTTCAGGCCGAAACCCACATGGACCTGCGCCAGGGCGGCGCCGAGCTCCGCTACTCCGCACAGCTGCCGCGCAATCCGCTCGGCCGCTACCTCAACGTGAATGCCCAGCTCGGGGCCGGCGCCGACGGCCTGCGCTTCGAGCAAGTTCGCATCGGCCGCGTGCCGGTACCGCCGGCCCTGTTCCAAGCCGCCCTCACGCGTTACCTGCAGCACACCCAATTCGCACCGGACCTCGCGCTGCTGGCACGCAGCATCGACCGGATCTCCGTCACACCAGCAGGCGTTCGCGTCGCTTACACCTGGCAGCCTGAATTGCTTGATTCGGCCCGCGCGCTGGCCATCGATCCGGCCCGACGCGACGGCCTGGCAGACGCCCAGCGGCGTCTTGTGGCGCGCATCGACAGCCTCGGCGCACGCCCGACGGCGCCGCTTGCCGCCGTCCTCGGCCCGCTGCTGCAGGAAGCCGGCGAACGGGCCAGCCCCACCGAACGCAGCACGGCCTACCGGAACATCCTGCTCGTCACCGCAGCCCAGCTGTCCGGCCACGACATCGCGCTGCTGATTCCCGAAGCCCGCCAATGGCCGCGCCCTCACCCGATCACGCTGACCCTGCGCGGGCGCGAAGACCTCGCCCAGCATTTCACGGTCTCCGCGGCGCTTGCCGCTTGGGCCGGCGAGCCCCTGGCCAATGCCATCGGGCTCGACAAGGAGGTCAGTGATTCCCGCGGCGGCAGCGGCTTCTCCTTCGTGGACCTGGCCGCCGACCGGGCCGGCACGCGCCTCGGCCAACTCGCGGTACGTGACCCCGAACGCCTCTCCGCGGCGGTCTCGGCCGGCCTGCGCGACACCTCCCTGCTGCCGCCGATTGACGGCCTGCCCGAATCCATGATGGCCGACGAGTTCCAGCGTCGCTTCGGCGGCGTCGACGCACCGGCTTACAAGCGCATGGCCGACGAAGTCGAACGCCGCGTCGCAGCCCTCGCCCTGTTCCGCTAGACCCCGCATGAACGAAGTCCGCCTGGAAGAACTGCTGGCCCCCGGCGTCGCCGCCGACGACGTCCCCGAACTCGCCCCCCTGATCCAAGCCCGCCCGCTGCTGTCAGCCTTCAGCACGCTGTTCCACGGCAGCGAGGCCGAAGTGCTAATGCGCCTCTTGGTGCTGCGCGAGATCGGCAAGGAAACCGACGCTCCGCGCTGGGAACCGGAGCAGTTGCGCCAGCGCTTCTCCTTCCTCGACCACGTCAAGCTCGAGACGGTACTGCGCCGCCTGCGCAGCAACGGCCTGCTGGAGATCGGCGACGACAGCCTGTATGCGCTGTCCGACATGGGCCGCAATGCCGTCGCGGCAATCGGCATGATGGTCAGCTTCAGCGCGGAAGACGACCTGGAGCTGGGCTTCCTCACCGCCCAGCTGGCCGGCCTGCAGGCCGTCGGCAGCGTCACGCCGGAAGCCCTCGGCCACCTGCTCGGCAAGCTCAACGACCTGGCCTGGCATTTCGAGGAGGCCATCGCCTCCGGCTCCGAATTCCGCATCGCCGACGCCCGCCGCCGCCTGTCGGCCAACACCCGCTGGATCGAGAAGGGCACCGAGGTCCTGCATGAACTGCTGGCCGACCCAGAGGTGCCCTTCGACCTGGCCCGCATCGCCCAGCGCATCGGCCTCGCCCAGTCGCGCCTGGCCCGCGTGGATGCGGCCTTCCAGCGGGCAGTGAACAAGATCGAAGCCCAGCGCGTGACGCTCGGCGGCTCCGGCATCTCGTCCAGCGACGTGGCCGCCTGGCTGCGCAGCCTGGACGTCCGCAAGCTGGCCGGTCTTGCCGTCGGCTGCCTCGCTCCCGCGCCCGAACTCACCCTGCTGGCCGGCGGCCACGAACTCCTCGACCGGGCCGAAATGGCCCTGTCGGAAGAAGCCCGCCAGATGGAAGCCGACGTGGCGCTGCCAAGCGCCGAGGAAGCGCCGAGCCGCAACCAGCCGGAGCAGGAGGATCTGCGCCTGCTTCAGCACTTCAGTCAGCGCCTGGGCCGACTCACCGAGCCCGGCCAAGCACCAGCCAGCCTGGCCCAAGTCGTCACCGGCGGCGGCTTCCCGGCCGCCTCCTACCGCCTGTCCCTGCTGGCCTTGCTCGCCGACGGCGGCGGCGAAGGCGGGGCGACGCCGGCCGACGGCCCGATCGGCGAGTTCATGCGCCTGCCCCTCGAAGTACGCTTCGAGGCCGCGACCGTGAAGGTTGGCGAAGACGAGATCGCCACCATGTCCGCCGGCCTGGTCGGAGCCCACGGCAGCCTGCCCGCCCCCGAAGTGGTGCCCGTCCTTGACGACACCTCCACCGAATCCTCCGCATCCCTTTCCGACCCAGCCTGATGGAACAACAGATCCGGACCCTCACCGCCCGCCTGCTGGCCAGCCGCAGCCTGCCGCGCACCGACCCGCTGGTGCGCCGCGCGCTGGTGGACGAGACCTTCCGCGTTGAACTCGACGCCCGCCTCGCCGCCGTCGGCCTGCAGCTCATCGACAACCCCTACGCCGAGCACGTCGCTACCGCCCTCACCGAGGACATGCACGAGCCGGTGTTCGGCGCCACCCGCGAGTACGCGGCCAGCAACATCGGCCTGACCCGCGACCAGCTGGCGCTGCTGGTGGTCATCTGGGCGCTGATCATCCTGCCCAAGCGGGAGCGCCAGGTGAATCGCCAGAAGCTCGGCGACGACGGCCAGGGCGACATGTTCAGCAAGGATGCGCCGGTGGAGCGCGGCGAGGCCGTCTCGAGCCCCATCGTCGAAGCCTCCCTGCTGGCCGACTTCGCGCCCGTGCTGGGCCACAAGACCTACGTGCAGGGCAAGCTGCTGTCCCGCCTGGCCCAGCTCGGCTTCATCGAGCGCAAGGCCGGCATGATCCACGAGGGCCCGCTGCTCGACGTGCTGCTCGACTACCGCACCCTCGCCGACCGCATCGTGCACGGCACCCTCGGCGAAGTGCTGGCCCAGGCCGGTCACCCGCTGCCCAGCCTCGATGCCTTTGCAGACGATGACGCCGCCCACGTCGACGAAACCGACGCGGAGGACGACTACTAATGTTCCACATCAAGCAACTCGAACTGGTCCATTGGGACTACTGGCGCCGCTTCAGCCTGCCCCTGGACGCGCAGATCATCACCATCGTCGGCCCCAACGGCTCCGGCAAAACCACCCTGCTCGACGCCCTGCGCACCCTGTTCGGCCTGCGCTGCTCCGGCAAGCGCGACTTCCGCCGCTACGTGCGTCGTGCCAACCGCAGCTTCGCGTGGATCCGCGCCGTTGTCGCCAACAAGCCCGGCAGCACCGGCAAGCGCCCGTTCTTCCCGTGCCTGAAGGACGAAGTGACGCTGGCCTGCCGCATCCGTCGCGCCGGCGGCGACTGGACCCGCGACTACGCCATCGCCGACGGCGACGTCCCGATCGAGGTACTGGAAGCCAACGAGAACAAGGTCGTCGAATGGGTCGGCTACCGGGACTACCAGAGCCGTCTGGCCTGGGGCGGCCTGACCCCGGCGATCGCCAAAGTGCTGGCGCTGGAACAGGGCGACACCGACAAGCTCTGCGAGTACTCGCCGAAAGCGCTGCTCGAACTGGTCTTCGATGTGTTCGGCGACAAGGAAGTGCTCGACAACTACGCAGCCGCCCGCGAGGAACAGAGCAACGCCGAGAAGGAACTCGAAGCCCTCGGTCTCGACCTCGACCGCCTGCGCGCCCAGGCCGAGGCCAAACGCCTGGAAGCCGACCGCTTCCTCGAATGGAAGCAGCTCAACGACGAGGCCACCGCACTGGCTGGTGAGATCGTTCCGCGCCTGGAGGCTGCCGAGCTGCTGCGCGACATCGAGCAGGCCCGGGCCGACATCGCCCGCGGCCGCCTCGACTTCCAGAAGGGCGACGAGGAGCTGGCCGGCCACAAGGCCCGCACCGCCGAGGTAGAAGCCGAGAAGGCCGCCGCGGAAGCAGAGCGGAAAGCTGCCCGCAGCCGAGAACTGGCTGCCGAGAAGGCCCACCTCAGCGCCCACGACGAAGTCCGCGACTTCGAGAAGCTGCTCGCCGAGCGCTCTGCGCTGCGCGCCCGCCTGGCCCGCGAAGCCGGCGACGGCGCGGTGGACCTGGAGGCCGCCTACGCCAAGGCCGACGCCCGCCTGCTCGCGCTGCAGCGCCAGGAGCGCGCCGCCATCGCCGCCTTCGAGGAGAAGACCAACCAGCTACGCGCCACTCGCGAGCACCGCGGCCCACCACCCGACGGTGAAGTCAGCCGCTTCCGCAAACGCCTGGGCGATGCCGGCATTGCCCACCAGGCCCTGTCGGAAATCATCGAGGTCACCGACCCGGACTGGCAGGGCGCCGTTGAAGCCGTGCTGCGCCCCTACCGCAACGTGATCCTGCTCGAACGGGAACAGGACCGCCACGCCGCCTGGGCGCTGGGTGAGCAGGAACGCTTCCGCCACTTCATCGTGCCGGAGCTGGAAGCCGCCCCGCCGGCCGTCGACGGCTCGCTGGCCGAAGTCATCCGCTTCGCCGATGCCGTGCCGCGCTGGCTGGCCGACCTGCTCAACCGCATCCAGCGTGTCGAGGACGCCGACTCCGCCCGCCACCTGCCCAGGGAAACCGAGTGGATCACCCGCGACGGCTATCACCGGGAGCGCCGCGGTGCCCGCCACCTGGGCAAGCCGACCGAGTTCCATTTCGGCGAGCTGGCCCGCAGCGCGCGGCTCAAGCAGCTCGACGCCGACATGCACAGCCTCGACGCCCGCCTGCGCGAGCTACGCCCCGAACTGGACGCCGCCAAGGAAGAAGCCGACGCCCTGCGTGCCCGCCTGCATGGCATCGAAGCCGCCCAGTTGCTGGCCGCCCGCGCCGAGGCCTTCGAGCAGGCCGAAGCGGCCCTTCCCGACGCCAAGGCCCGCCTCACCGCGGCCATCGCCGACCGCGCCGAGTCAAAGGGTGACGTGGACAAGATCGACCAGCGCCTGCGCGGCATCGACATCGAACTCGACCGCCGCAAGCGCGAGATCTCCGCCCTGGCCCGCAAGGCCCAGGAACTCGCCGAAAACGAGGCCCCGCGCCGCCGCGAACAGGCCCGCCGCATCCAGCGCCTGCGCCAGCTGCGCCGCGGCATGCCAGCCGACTGGCGCGAGCCGCAGCAGACCGCGCTGCTGGTGGACAAGTACGGCGATGCCCGCGGCGCGCGGGCCGACCTCGAACGCCTGCGCCAGCGCCTCAGCGACGGCGACTGGATCACCGATGACACGGTGCTGACCCTGGCCGGTCGCCTCAAGGCCGACCTGCAGCAGCGCGAACGGGACTACGCCGAGCGGGAAGCCTACTTCGCAACGACCCGCCGTCTCACCTCCGACGCCCGCGCCGCCTACATTGCCAAGCTGCGCATCACCATCCGCCAGTACGGCAAGAACCTGCGCGCCCTTGGCGACCTGGCCAACGTGGACGTGGACTGCCCGGTGCCAATGCTCGAGAACGAAGACCGGGCGCTGGCCTCCGCCGGCCTGGAAGTGCGTTTCGACTTCGACCGCAAGGGCGCCGTCGGCCTCAACGACGGCGAAGCCTCCGGTGGCCAGCAGGTCATGAAGTCGCTGATCCTGCTGATCGCCTTGCTGATGGACGAGGCCCGCCCCGGCGGCTTCGTGTTCATCGACGAGCCCTTCGCGCACCTGGACATCGCCAACATCGACCGCGTCGGCACCTTCCTGCGCGCCACCCGCGCCCAGTACCTGATCACCACGCCGGTCACCCACAACGCCAACGTCTTCGCACCGGCCCAGCTCACCCTGGTCACCCGCAAGAAGAAACCCGGCGACGACTGGGCCCCGCCGATCGGCCTGATCCAGCGCAGCGTCTGAATCGGGAAGGCGGAACCAAACGCCGCCCGGCCATGACAAAACCATGCTAGAAAGACAAGAAGTGGGCACTGAATACCGTGCCCACTTCTCGATAAAGCACACGGCACACCCAATTTTGGTTTCAGAATTAAGCAGTACGGCCGATAATAGCGCCTCACGCCCCGGACACCATTCATTCATCCCCATGCGCCAGCCCCCGGCGGCCCCGCCCGACTCCTCCCGCACTCTTGCGCTGCTTGCCGGTGCTGAAGCCTTATCGCGCCTCCGAGATCTGCGCGAGATCTACCGTCATGCCACCGAAACGGTGATGCGATTTCTCGACGGCAGCTATGGCCTGCTCTTTGCCGTCCGCTTCACCCCTCCGGAACTCACGGTTGGCTTACTCGGCTGCTGCGTTGCCGATGGCCAGGTGACCAACTGGGATGACGTCTGCGACGGCCAATCCTGGCTCCCGGTGGATCCCCTGCTGTCCCGCTGCCTGCATGCCGATTACGGCCATGCCGCCACCCGCGAGGGCGACACCTGGCGCCTGGCATTCGCTGTCGGAGAGCTCGGCCAGGCCCGCTGGGTAATCGAGATCCACAGCCCCGAGGAACCGAGCGAGGCCGACTGCGCCGCCCTCGGCCTGTTCCTGCGCTGTTTCGACAACCAGCACCACGCCTGGGAATACGCCAACCTCGACACCCTCACCCGACTGCTCAACCGGCGTACCTTCGACGACGACTTTGAACGCCTGATCGCGGCCGCCGAGCAGGCCGAGCAGGCGCGCCTGGATTCCGGCGAACGTCGCGAATACAGCCTCGCCGTCAGTCAGCCGTGCTGGCTGGGCGTCGTCGACATCGACCACTTCAAGAGCATCAACGACAACTACGGCCACCTGTTCGGCGACGAGGTGCTGCTGCGCGTCGCCGAGCTGATGCGCATGAGCTTCCGCAACCACGACAAGCTGTTCCGCTTCGGCGGCGAGGAGTTCGTGGTCATGCTGCGCAACGTCGCCGAAGACAATGTGAAAGGCATCTTCGACCGCTTCCGTGAAGCCGTCGTGCAACACGAGTTTCCGCGGGTCGGGCAGGTTGCCTGTTCGGTAGGCTTCGCACGCATCGATCCGCGCCTGTCTCCGGCGGAACTGCTGGGCCGCGCCGACGAGGCCCTGTACTACTCCAAGGAGCACGGCCGCAACCAGGTCAATGGCTTCGACGAACTGATCATGAGCGGCAAACTGCGCATCACCACCCCGGCCGGCCAGGCCCAGATCCAGTCCGACATCGACGAGATCTTCCTGTAAGCGGCCGCCAGTTATGCGTCCAGCCGCGACGGGCGGGCCGGAATATGTCAAAATTCAGGGCTTTGCGGCACTTTGTGCATCACGCCGCGCCCATTTCGTTGATTGAAGAGCCCATCATGTCCGACCAGACCACCTCGCCCGCCCAGGATGAAAACCACCTGATCGCCGAGCGCCGGCAGAAACTCGCCGAATGGCGCGCCACCGGCAAGGCGTATCCGAACGACTTCTCCCGGGAGAACACCGCCGGCAAGCTCGACGAGGTCTATGGCGAGAAATCCGCCGAAGAACTCGAAGCCGTGCCGGTCGAGGTCAAGGTCGCCGGCCGCATCATGCTCAAGCGCGTAATGGGCAAGGCCAGCTTCATCACCATCCAGGACCTGTCCGGGCGCATCCAACTCTACGTCACCCGCGACGGCGTCGGCGAAGAGGTGTACGCCCAGTTCAAGCACTGGGACATCGGCGACATCGTCGGCACCGTCGGCGTGCTGTTCCGCACCAAGACCAACGAGCTGTCCATCAAGTCGTCCGAGCTGCGCCTGCTGACCAAGAGCCTGCGCCCGCTGCCCGACAAGTTCCACGGCCTGGCCGACGTCGAGACCAAGTATCGCCAGCGCTACGTGGACCTCATCATGAGCGAGGAGTCCCGTCACACCTTCGTTGCGCGCAGCCGCCTGATCCAGTCGATCCGCAACTACATGACCGGCCACGGCTTCCTCGAAGTCGAAACGCCGATGATGCACCCCATCCCTGGCGGCGCAGCGGCCAAGCCCTTCATCACCCACCACAACGCCCTCGACATGCAGCAGTTCCTGCGCATCGCGCCGGAGCTCTACCTCAAGCGTCTGGTGGTCGGCGGTTTCGAGAAGGTCTTCGAGGTCAATCGCAACTTCCGCAACGAAGGTCTGTCGCCCCGCCACAACCCCGAATTCACCATGATGGAGTTCTACGAGGCCTACGCGGACTATCGCAGCCTCATGGACTTCACCGAAGGCCTGCTGCGCCACGCCGCCCGCGAGGCGCTCGGCACCGAGGTGTTCACCTACCAGGGTCGCCAGCTCGACCTGTCCAAGCCCTTCCACCGCCTGACCATCGTCGACGCAATCCGCAAGCACCACCCCGGCTTCACCGACGCCCAGCTGGGCGACGCCGAGTGGCTCAAGCAGAAGATCAAGGACTTCGGTGAGAAGGTGAAGCCGGGCGGCCTCGGCAGCCTGCAGCTGCAACTCTTCGAAGCCTGCGCCGAAGCCGAGACCTGGGAGCCGACCTTCATCATCGACTACCCGGTCGAAGTCAGCCCGCTGGCCCGCGCCTCCGACAGCAACCCGGAAATCACCGAGCGCTTCGAGCTGTTCATCGTCGGCCGCGAGATCGCTAACGGCTTCTCCGAGCTCAATGACCCCGAAGACCAGGCCGCCCGCTTCCAGGCCCAGGCTCAGGCGAAGGACGCCGGCGACGAGGAAGCCATGTACTACGACGCCGACTACATCCGCGCGCTGGAGTACGGCCTGCCCCCGACCGGCGGCTGCGGCATCGGCATCGACCGCCTGATCATGCTGCTGACCGACAGCCCCGCGATCCGCGACGTGATCCTGTTCCCGCAGATGCGTCCGGAGTAAGCCCATGACGGTCATGCCGTCGCGCTGAAAAGATAGAAGCCCGTTCGGTTTGCGCCGTACGGGCTTTTTTTTGCACACCGCCTGGGTCACAAGACGCCCTGCGCCCCAACCGCCAAGCGCCCACGGAAAGCCTGCCATGCAACGCCTCTCCCTCTCTCCACTCCTGCTCCCAGCTGTCGGCGCCCTGCTTCTGCTGGCGGGCTGCAGCGGCAAGACCGCCGACACCGGCTTCCAGGGCTACGTGGAAGGCGAATACCTGTACCTCGCCGCACCGCAGGCCGGCTACCTGAAATCCCTCGACAGTCCGCGAGGCAACCGTGTGACGGCCGGGCAGCAGTTGTTCGCCATCGCCACCGATCCCGACAGTCAGGCCCTCGCCGAGGCGGAAGCCCGCAGCGGCTCCGCGAAAGAAAAACTGGAGAACCTCAAGGCGCCGCGTCGTGCCCCGGAGATCGCCGCCCTCGAAGCCCAGCTGGCCTCCGCCGTCGCCGCCCGACGCCTGGCCGACACCCAGCTCGCCCAGCAAGAAGCCCTGTTCCGCCAGCGCTTCGTCGCCCAGGCCCGCGTGGACGAGACCCGCGCCAACCGGGACCGCAGCGTCGCCGCCGTCGAGGCAGCCCGCCAGCAGCTGGAAACCTACCGCCTGGCCCTTGGGCGCCAGGCCGAACTGCGCGGCGCCGAGGCCGACCTGCAGGCCGCCGCCGCCCAGGCAGCCCAGCGGCGCTGGAGCGTTGAGCGCAAGACGGTCACCGCACCGGCTGTCGGCGAGATCGCCGAAACCTATTATCGCCCCGGCGAATGGGTGCCGGCCGGTGCGCCGGTCGCCAGCCTGCTGCCGGACTCCCGGCGCCGGCTGCGCTTCTTCGTGCCGGAAACCGCGCTCGCCACGCTGAAGCCCGGCCAGGCCGTCGAAGCCCGCTGCGACGCCTGCCCGACGCCGATCCGCGCCACCATCGACTTCATCGCGCCGCAGGCGGAATACACCCCACCGGTCATCTACAGCCGTGGCAGCCGCGAGAAGCTGGTGTTCCGCGTCGAGGCCACCCCCGCCGCCGAACAGGCCGCCAGCCTGCGCCCCGGGCTGCCCGTGGATGTCAGCCTGGCCGGGCACTGACATGGACGAACTGGTCATCGACGTTGCCGGGCTCAACAAGCATTTCGGCGACAAGCACGTGGTTCGCAACCTCGGCCTGCAGGTCCGCAAGGGCGAGATCTACGGCTTCCTCGGCCCCAACGGCAGCGGCAAGACCACCTCGATCCGCATGCTGTGCGGCCTGCTGACGCCGGACAGCGGGAGCGGTACCTGCCTGGGCCTGGACGTGCGGAAGGACAGCGCCGCCATCAAGCGCCAGGTCGGCTACATGACCCAGAAGTTCTCCCTGTGGGACGACCTCAGCATCGTCGAGAACCTGGACTTCGTTGCCCGCATGTTTGGCATGTCGGACCGGCGCGAGGCAGTGGACCGGGCCATCGACGAACTGGGCCTCGGTGGGCGGCGCAAGCAGCTCGCCGGCACGCTCTCCGGCGGCTGGAAGCAGCGCCTGGCCCTGGCCAGCTGCCTGCTCCACCGGCCCCGCCTGCTGCTCCTCGACGAGCCGACCGCTGGCGTCGACCCGAAGGCCCGCCGGGACTTCTGGGAGGAGATCCACCGCCTGTCGGCTGCCGGCATCACCATTCTGGTGTCCACCCACTACATGGACGAGGCCGAGCGCTGCCACCGCCTGGCCTATATTGCCTACGGCAACCTGCTGGCCTCCGGTACCGCCGACGAGGTCGTCGCCAACTGCCAGCTCAACACCTGGGAGATCGCTGGCGACGGCATCCACGGGCTTGCCGAACGCCTGCGCCAGTTGCCCGGCGTGGACCTGGTGGCCAGCTTCGGCACGGCCCTGCACGTCAGCGGCACGGATGCAACGCGGCTCGCCGCCAGCCTTCAGGCCATGCAGGTGGAAACCGGCCTGGCAGTCACGCCGGTCACACCGTCTCTCGAAGACGCCTTCATCCATCTGATGCAACACACCGCCGACCCGCTGGGGAACTGACACCGTGGCCCGCTTCTCCTTCTCCCGCTGGCTCGGCATCCTGATCAAGGAATTCATCCAGCTCCGCCGCGACCGCCTGACCTTCGGCATGATCGTCGGCATCCCAATCATCCAGTTGATGCTGTTCGGCTTCGCGATCAACTCCGACCCCAAGCACCTGCCCACCGCGGTAGTGATGGCCGATCCCGGACCCTTCTCCCGCGCCTGGGTGGCCGCCATGCGCAACAGCGACTACTTCGCCATCGTCGGCAGCGTGGACGAGCACCAGGCCACAGCTCTCCTGGACCGCAGCGAAGTGCAGTTCGTCGTGACCTTCCCGCCCGGTTTCAACCGCGACCTGGTGCGTGGCAAACCCCCAACGTTGCTCGTCGAGGCCGACGCCACCGACCCAATGGCCACCGGCGGCGCCATCTCGGTACTCAACAAGCTCGGCGCCGAAGTCTTCGCCGCGGACTTGCCCGGCATGCAAGCGCCGGCCAAGCCGCTCGTCGACCTGCGCATTCACCGCCGCTACAACCCGGAAGGCGTCACCGCCTACAACATCGTGCCCGGCCTGATGGGCGTGATCCTGACGATGACCATGGTGCTGATGACCGGCCTGGCGATGACCCGCGAACGGGAACGCGGCACCTTCGAGAACCTGCTCGCAACCCCCGCAACGCCGCTGGAAGTCATGACCGGCAAGATCGTGCCTTACATCCTGATCGGCCTGATCCAGGTCACGCTGATCCTGCTCGCCGCACGCTGGATCTTCGATGTGCCGATGCACGGCAACCTGCTGCTGCTCTACGCCGTGGTGCTGATCTTCATCTGCGCCAACCTGACCCTCGGCATCACGTTCAGCTCGATCGCCCGCAACCAATTGCAGGCGATGCAGATGACCTTCTTCTTTTTCCTGCCGTCGATGCTGCTGTCCGGCTTCATGTTCCCCTTCCGTGGCATGCCAGAATGGGCCCAGGCCGTCGGCAACGTGCTACCGCTGACCCATTTCCTGGTCCTCGTCCGTGGCATTCTTCTCAAAGGCAACGGCATCGACATGCTGTGGGCGCAGATCTGGCCTATCCTCGCATTCATGGCAGGGGTGCTGACCGTCGGCCTGAAGACTTTCCGCAAGACGCTGGACTGAAAACAGGGCATCCACAAGCGCAAATCCGCGTTATTGGATCGGATAAATGTTTCATAATGCCGAACTTGGCAGGATCACCGTGGCCTGCTCCGTTTTTGCCGAATCATGATCACCCCTCTCGCTCCCGTCGAACCCGCATCGTCCTCCATGACAGAATTGAAGTCGTATTCGCTGCCCGAGCTCGAAGAACTCGCGGAGCAGATCAAAGCCGAGATCCTCAAGCGGGAACAGGAAGAACAGGAAGCAGCCCGGCGCCAGGCCGAAGAGGCCGAGCGCGCACTTCGTGCAGCCGAGGAAGAGGCCGCCCGTGTGGCAGCCGAAGCAGCAGCCCGGGCCGCGGCGGAAGCCGCTGCAGCAGAAGCTGCTGCCGAAAAGGCTCGTGCCCAGGCCGCGGCCAAGGAGCGCAAGAAGGCGGCCGACAAGGCCCGCCGCGAAGCGGCCGCAGAAAAGGCCCGGCTCGAGGCGGAGAAGGAAAAACAGGCCGTGCTGGTGGAAACACCGGTCACCGAAGAGGCGCCGCAACCTGCCGCGGAAACCCCGCCGGTACGCTTCATGCACCCCTCCAACCGCGCCCTTACCTGGTCCGGCTCCGGTCCCACACCCGACTGGGTCAACGCCTGGCTCGCCACCGGCGGCACGCTGTACGCCCTTGAGGTCGCGGCAGAGAAGCTCGCCCCGAAGCCCATTCCCGCAAGCCTCAGGCCACGCTGAGGCGGCCTGCCAGAGCCTGCCCAAGACGGGTATCAAATGTCACTTGCAAGGGCTCCGCGTCGACTATCTTGAAGCGTGAATAAGCCGGGGCGCAGCCAGATGCACATGCTGCCACAGGGCTTGAGGACAGCCCCCCGCCCCGGCTCTCCCGACTTCGACAAAGGGCGTGCGCCACTTCCCTACTGAAGGGCAGCCGGCATCGCCTAGCGCATCTCACTCGGGATACGTCTCCGTCAGTTCAATACATTTCACCCGACACCTCGGACACAGGTCGTCGGAGGGACATCTTCATCCCGATCTTGCCGGCCCTCGCCCTCATCTGCCGGCCCGTGGACTCCAAGAGGGGCATGCGCTCTGCCAGCCCCCGTGGCGATACCGGCGCCGTGGCTCACCCGCCGGCCGGCAGCCTTCGCCCTCCAAGGTGAGCCGTTCGCGAAACCACGCGGAAGGAGACACACCATGCCCGTACTCGACATACGCAGCATCGCCGGCAGTCTCACCCAGGCCAGGGCCCGATGGCAGCCACGCCAGAACCTCCAAGCCAACCTGAGCGACGCCGCCAAGCAGGCCCTGCTGGGCGTCACCATCGACCCCGCCGCGCTGGCTGCGGCCATGGCGGTCCCAAGGGCCGCAGCCGCACCGCAGGCCAATTTCGCGCCGGCCGTGGACTGGCGCAACCGCAACGGGAACCACGTCACCCCCGTCAAGGACCAGGGTAACTGCGGCTCCTGCGTCTCTTTCGGCACCGCCGCCACCGTCGAATCGATGGCATCCATTGAAGCCGGCCAGCTGCTCGACCTTTCCGAGGCCGATCTGCACTTCTGCTCCAGCCACGGCGCCAGCTGCGGCGGCTGGTGGCCCGACCAGGCCATCGACCAGGTCCGTCTGCGCGGCATTCCCGACGAGGCCTGCTTCCCCTACGCCAGCGCCTTCGCCCCACCGGCCCCGACGCCGAAATGCATCGTTGGCCCCAACCGGGATGCGCGGGCCGTCAAGATCACCACGCCGGGCACCCTCGCCAACATCGTCGACCGCAAGAACTACCTGAGCAATGTCGGCCCCTGTTGCGCCGTCTTCCACGTCTTCAACGACTTCTTCTCCTACGGCAACGGCGTCTATCACCACGTCACCGGTGCGGACGTGGGGCTGCATTGCGTGCAGGTCATCGGCTACTCGGAAGCCGAGCAATGCTGGATCTGCAAGAACTCCTGGGGGGCCGGCTGGGGTAACGCCGGCTTCTTCAAGATCGCCTACGGTGAAGCCGGCATCGACACCGAGTTCCCGTTCTGGACCGCCCGCGGCGTGGTGCTGCCAGTGGTCCATGGCTGGCACGGCTGGGAGAACCTCGGCGGCCAGATCACCTCCCGCCCCAGCGCCGTCTCGTGGGCCAGCAACCGCATCGATGTGGTCGCCCGCGGCCTCGACTCCGCCGTCTGGCACCGCTGGTGGGACGGCAACGCATGGTTCGGCTGGGAGAATCTCGGCGGCCTGATCCACGGCGCGCCGGCCATCTGCTCCTGGGCCAGCGGACGCCTCGACATCTTCGCGGTGGGCCTCAACCATCACCTGTGGCACCGCTGGTACCAGGGCGGCTGGAGCGGCTGGGAAGACCTCGGCGGCGTGCTGTCGTCGGAACCAGCCGCCGTCTCCTGGGGCCCCAACCGCATCGACGTGTTCGCCCGCGGCATGGACCAGGCCATGTGGCACTTGTGGTGGGACGGCGGCGGCTGGCACGGCTGGGAAAGCCTCGGCGGCGGCCTCAGCTCCGCCCCGGCGGTATCGTCATGGAGCGCCAACCGCCTCGACACCTTCGTGCGCGGCTACGACATGCACCTGTGGCACAAGTGGTGGGACGGCAGTAAGTGGAGTGCCTGGGAAGACCTCAAGGGCGTGCTGTCCGACTCGCCGGCCGCCGAATCCTGGGGCCCCAACCGTATCGACGTGTTCTACCCCGGCCAGAACTCCCACATGTGGCATCGCTGGTGGGACGGCGCCAAGTGGAGCGGCGAGGAAGACCTCGGCGGCACGCTGAGCTCCGCGGTCGGCGTCAGCTCCTGGGCCGCGGGGCGGCTGGACTGCTTCGTCGAGGGCACGGATTCGGCCATGTGGCATAAGTGGTACGTCTAGAATGAACAGGGCCGGGGCTGTGCCCCGGCCCGCCCCACAGACGCGAAACCATGAGCACACAGATCCACACCACCGTCGGTACGCCATTCGGGATCGACCTGGCGGCGACGCCGAGCAGCGGCTACCTGTGGACCACCCAAGCCCTGCCCGATGGCATCGAGCTGATGGACAGCAGCTTCGGCGCTGCCGCTGGCACCCCGCCTGGCACACAGGGTCACCAGCATTTCACACTGCGGGCCACACGGGCCGGCCACTACCGCATCGACCTCCTGCTCAAGCGCGAATGGGAAACCCAGCCCATCGCAACCCACACGGTCAGCGTCATCGCCCGCTGACCGGCAGCGGCACGATGCGGGCGCGTTGGAGCGCCTTCTGCAGAATCTTGAACACGTCACCATCGAAGGCGGGCCGCGCGGTTTCCAGCAGCGCGAACACCTCCGCCTCGTCCTTCGCCGTGCCCAGGTAGCACCAGTTGTCCACCACGTGCACCGCCGTACCCTCGCGGATGCCCACCGGGCCGGCATGCGGCCAGGCCTCGACCTTCAGTTTCTGCAAGGCCATCAGCAGGCGGGCGGTGTGCATCCCACGGCTTTCGCCCCCGACGCAGACGCCGCGGCAGCGCTTCAGCTGGTAGCCGAAACAGGGCTGGCCGGGCGGCTGCTTCTCGAGCCCGAGGCAGACCTGGCACAGGTTGTGTTCTTCAGCCAGACCACGCAGCGTGCGCAACGCCGTCGCCCGGCTGCCGAAGAAGCCGAACAGGTCATCGCCCCAGTTCTCCGTCAGGTCACGCGCGTACACCAGTTCGGGGCGCCGGCCGCCCTCGCCGTCCTCCACCAGCCGCCACGCGCACAGCTCGGACTGGCGACGCAGGCGGCGGTTGTGGATCGGCTGGCGGCTTTTCACCAGCGAGGCCTCCAGCAGCAGCGCCTCGATCTCGCCGGCCGTCTCTATCCACTCGACCCGCCGCAGCTGCTGGGACAGGGCCATCTCCTTGGCGTTGCGGTGGTCGGCGCTGAAGTGGGACAGCACCCGCGTGCGGATGTCCTTGCTCTTGCCCACGTACAGCGGGAGGTCGTTTTCGCCGAAAAAGAGATACACGCCCGGCCGCTCCGGCAGCTCATCGAGAACGGACTCGTCCAGCTGCGGCGGCACCGACGGCCGGCCGGTCAGCCGCGCGATCTCGGCATCGATCCGCCCTTCGTCGAAATGCCCGTGGATGTGCTGCCAGAACTGCCAGATCAGCTGGGCATCGGCCAGCGCCCGATGGCGCTCGCCAACCCGCAGGCCATGCCGCTCGATCAGGCTGTCGAGGCCGTGGCGCTTGTGCTCCGGATACAGGGCCCGCGACAGCTTGACGGTACACAGCACCGGCGGCTTCAGAGCCAGGCCGGCCCGCTCGAAGGCATTGCGCAAATAGCCGTGATCGAAACGCGCGTTGTGGGCGATGAACAAGCGCCCGTCGAGGCGCGCATGGATCTCCGCCGCCACTTCGGCAAAGCGCGGCGCATCCGCCACCATCTCGTTGCTGATGCCGGTCAGGCGGGTGATGAACTCCGGAATGCGGCTGGACGGCCGGATCAGCTGCGACCACTCCCGCACGCCGTCCTCGTCCACCTCGACGATCCCGACCTCGGTGATTCCCTCGTCGGTGGCCGCGCCGCCATTGGTCTCGATATCGACGAAGGCCAGCCCTCGCCAGCGCCCGTTGGCCAGCTGCACCGGGTCAGCCCCGGCGCCAGCCGCCCGGCCGACGGCGGGGTTGCACGTCCTCTTCGACGGGCTTGGCCTTCGGCATCAGCAGGTTCTTGCCGCCGACGGACTTGGAGGCCTGGTGGGCACGCACCGCCTCGGCCACCTGCTCCTCCTGCATGACGATGGACGGGGTCTTCTCCGCCGGCTCGTATTCGGAGAGCTTTTCGCGCAGCAGGAAGATCCGCTCGGCGGTATCCGCCTTCTTCGGCAGGCGATGCACGAGCTGCACACCGGCTTCCGTCAGCGTGTAACGGCCATCCACCTCGACGATCAGGTCGTGGGTCGCGAAACGGCGGAAGGCCTCGGCCCAGCGCGCCTCGGAACCGACGCCGCCGTCGAGCAGATCCGCCGCCGCGACGATCTCGACCATGTCGGCCGGCCTCCGCTTGGTGGCAAGCAGCATGGACAAGAGCAGGAGCGCATCGACATCTTGGACTGGATACATGGGTGACCTTTGCAAAAAAGAAGTGAAAACCGGAAGGCACCGACACCCCCGAATGAATTCAATGGGGCACCCTGCATTTCACTACCGGTCAGCTACGCACGCAAAATGTAAAAAAGGCCCAAGCTTTCACTCGGGCCTTTTCATGAATTCTTGTGGTGGAGGGGGAAGGATTCGAACCTTCGAAGGCAGTGCCGTCAGATTTACAGTCTGATCCCTTTGACCGCTCGGGAACCCCTCCACGGGGTGCTGCTGATTAAAAATGTCAGCAAGCCGTGCCTGTTGGCATTTTTGAAACCTTGGTGGACCGAATGAGGATCGAACTCACGACCTCCGCATTGCGAACGCGGCGCTCAATCAGCGTCACCAGGGCCGCGATTATAGACGGTTCAACGACTTAGTCAACCAGTGCGAAGGTCACCGCCATCCCTCGGACAAGCCTTGGACAAACGGAGGCTTGAACCATCATGGCATCAATCACCCAGCGTGACGGCAAGTGGCGGGTACGCATTAGCCGCAAGGGTCACCCCACAGTATCGCGTAGCTTTGATTTGAAGCGAGACGCCGAAGCATTCGCCGCCGCTACCGAAGCGGACATGGCCCGTGGCATGTACCGGGCTCGGGACGTGGACACAACCCTGCGCGACCTTGTGACGCGCTACCTCGCCGAAGTCACCCCGACCAAGCGCGGCGCAGCCCAGGAAGCGTACCTACTTGGCGCAATTCTCAGGCAGGAAAGCGTAGCCAAGCCCATGTTGGCGCGGCTTGTAGCTGAGGTTTCACCGGCAGACGTGGCCCGCTGGCGTGATGCCCGCCTCAAACTGGTTAAGCCGGCAACCCTGGCCCGAGAATGGGCGGTCCTGGGGCACGTCTTGGCCCATGCCGAAAGGGAGTGGTCGATTCCCCTGCCGAACGGCAACCCGTTCCGCCAGGCCCGCAAGCCTCGCGTAATGAACCAGAAGGATCGCCGTGTGAGCGATGCGGAAATCATGGCGATCTGCTCCGCATCTCAGTCGGAAAGCCTCGCGCACCTTGTCCGCCTCGCCGTCGAAACGGGTGCTCGGCGTGGGGAACTGCTCTCCCTCACCTGGGCAGGTATCGACCTCAAGCGGCGAACGGCCCGCCTTGCCGCCGGCACCACGAAAAACGGCCATGCCCGCGTCCTGCCCCTCAGCCCTCGGGCCATCGGCGTACTTGAAGCAATGCCCCGGCGCCTGGACGGCAAGGTGTTCGCCCTTCGTGGGGACAGCGTGACGCAGGCATTCGCCCGTGCCGTGGCCCACGCCCGGCGCGACTATCAGGGCGAGGACTCGGACTTTCTCGTCGGCGTGTCCTTCCACTGCCTACGGCATGAAGCCCTGAGCCGCTTGGCTGAACAAGGCTTTGGCGCCACCGAGATTGCAAGCGTGTCCGGTCACCGGACGCTGCAACTCGTGCAGCGGTACGTCCATCACCGACCCGAAACCCTCGCCGCCAAGCTGGCCGGGAAATCCGCCTGAATCATCACAACCTGGAAAACTCAGAATGACAAACACAATCGCCACCCTTGCCCAAGTCCTCGCTATGTCCGCGAACATCACAGCGCAGGAGGTTGAGCGGGTTGCACGCTGGCAGGAGGACGCCGGCCTGATTGAACCGCTCCGCATTGATGCGGACGCCTTCCAACGCGCCCTTAAGTGCGGGGACGAAACCCTGCCCGAGGGCGTCCGAACGATCATTACCGCTGGCTTGGTCGAGGGTCTGCACGTGGTCTGGGGTGAAGGGCGCCCGCCGCACACACTCAAACGCGGGCGGGCCGACTGGCTGCTGCGCCGTATCAGTTTGGAGGGCTCACCCTTTGGGACCGTTGCCCGGCTATTCGGTCTGAGCCGGGCAAGCATGGCTCAGGCCCTGAGCGTATCGCAGTGGCAGGTGAGAAAGCTCTATCGGCCCGACTGGGTTGAAATCGTACACAGCGACCACGACGAGTTACTGGCGCGGCTTGGCATGCTACTGGCCAAGCGGCTTGATCACTTCGACACGGCGCGCATACTCGATTGATTTGTTTACATTTTTATGGCTTTCACGATTTCCGCCTCAGCAACATCTTTCACTGAAAAAGTAGACTGGACTGCGGCTCCAACCAGCTTACCGACTCTCAAAATGTACTCTTCAACCGAATGGGCATGCTCCAACTCTATGCAAAAGAAACGAGCTAGTTTTTCTGCATTGCGCGAATAACCGCTCTTGCTCACAAGAGCACCAGTTACCCGACCTTGATGGCAAGGCGCTATGTCATCAAGGCGCCCCTGCATCACTAGCACCTCTGACACTCCCACAGGGCCCTGCCACAGTTTGCAGTCAATTAAATGCAGCCGTCCGTCCCCAAAATTGATTGAAACATCGATCTGGTGTTTATACCCCGATTTTCCTGGGATTCGATTCGTTGCCCCTTTACCAATTTGCGAATCACTGAGAGACGGAGCCGCCTGCTTCAGCGCTCGGACGATCTCGGCAACAAGAGCCTCATAAGCTGCACTGTTTAGTCTGTTATCCATTTATCACCTACTAATAAATTCAGGGAAATGCTTTTCAGATTAGACCAACAACATGACAATAAGTTAAAAGCTAAACAGATCAGCCAAAGAGGAGCGCACCCCGTCCGCGCTCCCAGCCCCCCTTCCCACAAAGCGGCGGGCTCAGGACGGGAACATCATGCACGAGACTATCTTCACCCGCGCCAAGCGGGGCGACCTTCCGCAAGCGTTGTCCATCGCGGAAATCTGCCGCCTATCATCGGCAAACCTGCAAGCACCTCACGGGAGGTATGCCGCTGACGAAGCCCTCGCCGTAGCCCTGCGTCGCCTTGTCGATTTAGGCCTGGTTGCGCCCGAACGCTCGGAGACAGTTACCAACGCCGCCCGAACGCTCGCCAGTTTCGGTGGTCACGCCATCACCATTAGCGGCGGGCAACACCTTGAGCACTACATCCGTGCCGCCGACCTGCGCCCGTACTTCGAGGATCTAGGCGAGGTCGGGCCTCTGATTGCGGAATGGATAATGCAGGGAGTTTCAGCGCCGAAATCTGAGGGCACTGGCGAGGCCTGGCACGTGGAAAGAGTCCGCCGCTTCTGCGAAGCCCTGGTGTCGAGCGGAGAAATCGACCCGGATGATCCGGGCTTCACGGCACAAGGCCTTGCGACCGCGATGGGGCAGGTCGGGCTTTGGCATCGGCCTGGCGAACCTCTGCCCGCTCCCGACACGTTGCGCGGCTATTCCGCGAAAACAGGGGGCAAGTTCTTCGTTTTCCCCGGTGGGCGCCCTGCTGGTGGGCAAGCCGCCGAACTGCGACAGGGGCAAGCCGTGCGCCGCCTGGTCGAAATCTTCCGGCGCCAAACCGGGCAAAACTCCGAACCCGGAAACCAGGCCGACACGGTTTCGGCGTCCAATTTTCCGCGCAAGGCGGCGGGCTGACACTTCGATTGCGGCCCCAAACCGGGGGCCGAAAATCAGGAGAAAACACGATGCCCCGCTCCATCAGTCTGAAACATGCCCGCACCGCCGATGCCCTCACGAAGCTGGTGACCGAACTCGAAAACCTGCGCCCCGCGCTGATTGACGCGCTGTTGCATGGTGACGAAACAGTGCGGGCCTGCATCGTTTCGGAGCTGCCAAACCTGCTTTACGAGTTGCACCAACTCACACGCCGCCTTTGTCCCAAACGCTAAAAAGTGCGGCGATCTGTTGCCAGTGTGACACCCCGCCCTCACACTCGGCTTGTCACTTTATGACAAAGAGGAATTTCCATGGAAGAACATTTGATCGGTTGGCGGGAGTTGGCGGAGTTCGTCGGAGGAAGCGCAACCGCGTTGCGACAAGCTGCACACCGGGGAAAGCTCCCGCTGCCGGAGCGATGGGAGCGAGGCAACCGGACGTTTTTGAAGGCCGAGGTTCAAGCCTGGCTAGAGGCGCGCAAGACGGGACAGAAACCGAAGCACTGAAAAAAACAAAAGCCAACCGGGGGCCTAATCCCGATTGGCTTGAGTAGAGCCGGAACGACTCTTTAAACCGTGCCCACGGGTACCAGCCGTGACCACTTGATGTATTGCGTTCGCCACTCTAGTGGGGTAGCGCAGCAAAAACAAGGATTTTTGTTGTGACTGTCGAAAACCGATTTGAACCCGGCGACCACGCCAAAGCACGCCAACGTGCCGTTCTTCTTGCCGAACTGCGGCAAGGCCCGGTCACCACGATCCAAGCCCGTGAAGCCCTCGGCATCATGTCGCCCGCTGCGCGGGTACTGGAGCTTCGCCGCTCAGGCCTGGATATTTTAACAGTCCGCGCCCGCATTGTAGATAGCGCGGGGGCCTTGCATGCAATGGCTCGATATGTCCTGCGTGACGGGGGTGCAGCATGACGGGCGTTATTGTCAAAATTACCGCGGTCAAGCCCGAGAGACTGGGCAAGATTTTCCGACTGGTCGAGGGTGGCAACCTGCGGAAGGACACCGCCGGCCAACTGGTCGAGGGCACATTCGAGGCGGTGAGCTTCGAGAACGTGTGGGGACTGTCGGACGTTCTCGCGTCGGTCGGCACCGACCAGGCAATCACCGCCTCCACACCGCTGAACGGTGCGACAAGCGGACGCCTCGTCACCAAATCCGCCAAGCGTGACAACCCTGGCGCCCTTGCCCGGTCCAAATCCGACTTCGGCTTCGCGGCGGGCGTCGGTGGTCTGCTCGTGCTGGACTTCGATCCACCCGCCCATGGTGAGGCCCTGGGCCGTGACGCGCTGTGGGGCGCCGTCCAGCAAGTTGCGCCAGGGCTCGCTTCGGCGGGTGTGGTCTGGTGGTGCTCTGGGTCGAGCCACATTTTCGAGGGCAACCAAGAACGCCAGGGACTTCGCGGGCAACGGCTTTACGTCATGGTCGGCGAAGCAGCGGACATTCCCCGCGCTTTCGAGGCCCTGGAGGCACGTCTTTGGATTGCCGGGTATGGGCGTGTCGAAATCGGCGCAGCGGGCCAGCGCCTTGTGAGGGGGCTTTTCGATCACGCCATGAGCGAGCCCGCACGCCTGGACTTCTGCGGCGGGGCCATCTGCCGTCCGCCTCTCGAACAGCGACGGGGCGCCCCCGTGGTGCTGTCAGATGGTGGTTTCACCGACACGCGGGCAACAATCCCGCCCCTCACGCGAGACGAACGGCAGCGCGTTGAAGCCTTGCAAGCTGAGGCCCTGGAGGCTGCAAAGCCTGCGGCGGAAGCACAGCGGGCGCGGTGGGAAGCGGGCCGGATCACGGAGGAAGCCGCACGACTCGTCACCAAGGGCGTGCCCGAAGTCGAAGCCAAAGAACGCGCCGAACGATCCATCAAGGCGGCGCTTGCCGGCCAGCTTCTCGGTGATTTTCCGCTGATTCTGGACGACGGCACGGAAATCACCGTCGGCAAAGCCCTGGACGACCGCGAGAAATACCACGGGCGCCTGTGCCGTGACCCTCTGGAGCCTGATTACCTCGGGGGCAAGGTGTGCGCGAAGCTATTCCTGTTCGGCGGTTCGCCAACCCTCACCAGTCGCGCTCACGGTGGGCAAAACTACCGGCTTCGCCGCCAACCCGAAGCCATTGAGATTATGCGGGGGCGACAGGCCGAACTTGCGGACACCATCGCCGAGCGCTTGGCGCGTGAGGGCGACGTATTTTCACGAGGCGGGCAACTGGTGCAGGTTCAGACGGACGGTGGCGTTCGGCGCATCACAAAGCCAGGGCTGCGCCATCTGGTGGGAACGCGCTTCGCCCTCTGCACGCGAGACCAGAAGGGCAACGTCCACGCAGCGGACATGCCCGCCGATGCGGCTGACATGGTGCTGGCGCTTGTGGGCGGAGGTACGCGATGAGCTTCCGAGAATTGGCGGGGGTGGCGACCGTGCCCTATGCAACGCCAAACGGTGAAGTTGTAACCCGGCCTGGTCATCACCAAGGGACGGGGGTGTTTCTTGCGCTTGCGCCGGAATTGGAACCGAATATTCCAGACAGCCCGACACGGGGCGAAGTGGTCGGGGCTCTGCGGCAACTGTGGCGCCCCTGGTCGAGCTTTCGCTTCGCCGGGGACGAGGACCGGGGCGCCATGCTGGCAACGATCATCGGTGCCACTTGCCGCCCTGCCCTGCCGACTGCGCCGGGCACGATGTTCGATGCCCCAGTACAGGGTTCTGGCAAAACACTGGCTGCGGAAGCCATCGCGGCACTGGTGCGAGGGCGGCGAGGTGTGGCCCCCTGGTCTGGTGGGAGCGGCGCAGAAGCTGAAATGTCGAAGCGACTCGTAGCGCTGGGGCTCGAAGGGGCTCAGGCCCTGCTGCTGGACAACATCAAAGGCCACTTCGATTCCAATGTCCTGGCAGCTTACCTGACCAGCGGACGCATTGAGGGCGAGCGCATTCTCGGCGGCAATTCGACCTTTTCAGGCGAGGCCCGGCTCGTGGTCTTGGGCACGGCAAACAATGCGAATCTGTCACGAGACCTGGGGCGCCGCTTCCTGAAGGTGCGGATTGATACCGGCACGGAAACCCCTCAAGCGTTGCGTTTTGGCTTTGATCCGGTCGAGCGGGCCATCGTGGAGCGCCAAGCCATTGCCGCCGGGGTCTGCGCTGTCATGGCAGGTTTCTTTGCTGCGGGCTCGCCAGCCCTCGGGACGGGGGAAGCGGGCTTTCCTGCCTGGTCGCGCATGATTCGGTCCTGCGTGCTCTGGCTTCAGGGCGAGGGCCTGACTGAGGAAGCTGGCATCGGTCACACGGGCGACCCGGCCGCCAGCATTCTCGAGGGGGCGGGCGCCGACGATCCCGACCAGGCGGCACTCGGTCAACTTCTCGAAGGTCTGGGGGAGACATTCGGACTTGGGACGCCCTTCACGGCAAGCGATGTTCTGAAACTCTGGAGCGCCGCGCAGCCCACGGGAGTGGTCGAGGCCCTGGCTGAGTTCCTCGGGGCGGGTAAGCGTGACCACTCGGCGCTGTCCATTGGGCGAGCCCTTGGAAACCGACGCGACCGAATCACCGGGGGCCTGGTGTTGCGAGCCTGCGGAAAAGATCGGGACAAAAAACAGGTTTGGGCTGTAGTCGAAGCCTGAAAGTGCGGGTGTTGCGGGTAGTGCGGGTGTTATTTCTTATCGTCTATGGATAGAGAGAGAGAAAACTTTCCCACGGGGTACCGGAATTATCACCCGCAACACCCGCATCACCCGCAAAAAAGAACAGAGACTGTATAAATGAACACCGATCCAAACTTGAAACCGGTTGCCCGCTCTCCCGACCAGTCGGCGGGCGCCGACTGGCAATTCGACCAACACCCTGCAGTCGAAACCGCCCGCCTTCTGGCCCTGGCCCTACCCAACGCTGGCCCCTGCCCCGCTGAAGATGCCTTTAAGGGTATGACTGCATTGAACCAGCGGCTGGCGACCGCACCCGACGATGAAATCCTTGAAGGCCTCACCCGCCAGGCTGCGCTACTTGAAGCCCTGTTTCTGAGCTACACCCGGCGGGCACTGGAGTCGAGGCGCCCCGACCATGCCGCCCTACTGCAAGGCACCGCGCTACGCTGCCAAAAATCACTGCTCGCCGTGCAGGGCGCCATCCGACAACTGACTGAGGACCAGCGCAATGCCCAAGCCCTACCGGCAAATTGACCGCGACCAGCGGCGAGAGCACGCGAAGGGCCTGGAACTGTGGAAGCATGCAGCCGGAAAACAGACCGGCCCGAAATCACCAGAGGGGCGTTATCGGGCCGGGCAACGCAGCCGCAAGCATGGCTTGCGGTCTGCCGAGGGAATCGCCATGGGGCGGTGGCTTGCTTCGTTGAATCGGCTGACAAGGGAATTAGTATAGGCGATCCAATCCACCAACCTTAATTTGCCAAATGAACAGCCTTTATCTCAGGAACATTTAGTACGCCTTCAACAATCTTGCTCACCAATTGTGCATTCAAGTCGTCCGTGCCTCCTTGTTGACTCCCCGCGCAGCGGTTCTGCATGTCATCGTTGGCGATAAAGTCCGCTGACGTAGTACCGCCAAAAACATTCTGAATACGGGCATTTTGACAGCGTGTCCGCGTGCTTTCTAGACGCCCACGGACAACATCATCAGATAAAACCTTGCCAGCGCCTGAAAGCGTAACTACATAACCGTAATCCACCGTCGCACCTGCTTTCACAACTTCGTAAATGTATGAAGCGTTTCTAGGCATAAGCAATGCAGCAGCGACTAAGTTAACTTGATGCTGAGCATAAATGACCGTCTCAGCAGAATCAGGAATAGCCGTTTCTTTATGCCGCACCCGGTCTATCACCAACGTTAAGGACTTAGGCTCCCCTCTTGAAACCCACTTAACACCTTTTATGCTGGACTTAAGCTCCTTTTGAAGATCATCCGCAAATAGCCTGTCAGCATTCTTTACCTCTAGTGATATCGACCGCGTTAAGCTGGCAGCCCTCTGATCGGCAAAGCTGGGAAATAGACTTGCCACAACGTCGAGTTCAGACCGTCTAATATGAAAGGACGGCAGGGCGCTCTCAACTGTTTTCCACTCGTTGGAGCCGCGACCGGCCTTTTCAATGTAAGCGAAGAGTTCCTTAATGGGGCGCGGCTCATCGCTTCCCTGCAACTGCTGCACAGTTCTATCAAAAATAATCTTTTGATGGTCGCGTGAATTCAGATCAGGAAACCTTGATGTGTCGTCCGAAAGCAATATCTTGATCGTATCGCGTCTGTTTCCCGAGACAACCTGATCCACAAGCCCCCTCCGCAAGTCTGCAATCTGTTTTGAACCCAGAACGCCAGCCGACTCAACGCGTTCTAGATCACTGACCAGTTCGCGGGCATCCCTCAGGTTCAAGACTCGTGCAACTCTCCCCTCAAGGTAGGTTTGGTACATAGTCTTGGCACGAGGTGTGGCATCAAACCACTCTTGAACGTAGCGATTTCCGTTAGGACGCTCAAGGGCAACGTCTATCTGTGCGCCTGCGAACTCCGTGTTTCCCTTAGAAAACTGCGCCTGAGCGGTATCGACGTGGTATCGGGCCTGCCTTTCTGGATCTTGCGGATATGTCGCACAGCCCGACACGAGAACAACGAAAGCAAACGAAAAGCATCTCAGACGCCACTTCATACAACCTCTCCGCAAAGAATACCCATAATGGTTGCGATCTTTACGGAAGGTCCGTCTAAGCACTACGCCTGCGATCACATGAACATAGTGACGCAAGCCACTCTTGGCACTTTAGACACAAACCGTTTTGGATAAGGTAGCCCATCGACTAACTGTGCTGCCCCCGTTTCGGGAGTGATCCGAAACGCCCAAAAGTTTCAAAACCCCGCCCGGATGAAAAAGCGGGCAGGATGTAGAAAAACTATCACACCACGCAAAAAGACTATGCCGTCACTATCGAATGCCAATTATCGATAGTTGTGGACGATGTGGGGATCTGGTGGAATGGCAGTGCGGATGTCACTTCAAGGACAGAAGCAGGACAAATCTTGGACAACTCAAGGCTTGTCCGAGGGGCGCTCAAAGCAAAACAGCCCGTCACGCATTCAACGTAACAGGCTGTTTTGTAGGGAATTTTTGGTGGACCGAATGAGGATCGAACTCACGACCTCCGCATTGCGAACGCGGCGCTC